>PLAE01000105.1 GCA_003134035.1 Candidatus Velthaea versatilis | reverse complement strand
GTTCGGAACTTTCGGAGAACGAGGTGACGATCGCGGGGACGCTGGGCGCGCTCAAAGAGTAAGTCGCGCGCGCGAGCGCCGACGGCAAGCAAGTCTTCATCGTGTCGACGCCGATGTCGGAGCTCATCGGGGCGTCGTGGACGACGATGGATGCCGACGTGAAGGGCTCGGCGCTGTTTTTCGATAGCCATTCGCTCGATGATGACGAGTGGAAGTCGCGTGACCGGGCGCTGCTCTTCCTGTGGGAGCATCGCGACCACTACGTGCGGCCCGCCGGCGTGGCGGCGCATCCCGCCAAGACCAAGCCGCGGGTGAACATCATTGGGCCGACCTACGGGAATTTCAATTCGTACAGCGATCTGCACGAGCTCAAACGGTTGGTCGCGGGGATCGGCGCCGAACTGAACTTGGTCTATCCGTTCGAGGCGCGCAGCTACGATACGCCGCATCTCGCCGACGCGGATGCGACGATCGTGATGTATGCCGAGTACGGCAAGTCGCTGGCGCGCGAGGTCGGCTTGCCGATTCTGTATGGTCCGATCGGGCTTGAGCAGACGACCGCGTTCTTGACGCAGTTGGGCGACGTGTTGGGCTTGCGGGCTGAGGCCGATGCGTTCATCGCGCTCGAGAAGCAGACGACGCTTGCGGCTTGGCAGGATATTTGGAAGTCGACGCACAGCGACTTTTTCGCCAATGCGCCGATCGCCATCGTTGCGCCGCCGACCTATAAAGACGGGCTCGAAGCGTATCTCGGCGGCGAGTTGGGGCTACCGGTCGTTTTGAGCGCGTATCGGACCGGCGCCGAGAGTTCCCCCAATGAGGAGATTCGCGTCGCGCTGCGGGAGTTGAGTCCGTCGCCGATGATGGTCTTCGGGTCGATCAACGAACGGATGATCATCGCGCAGGAGAAGCTGCCGGCGCTCTTCATGCAGTCGTCGTTTCCGGGCGCCGTCGTGCGCCGCGCGACGGGCACGCCGTATATGGGTTACGCCGGGGCCGTTTGGCTGCTGCAAGTGGTCTGCGAAGGGTTGTTCGATGTGCTCTTCGCGAACTTGCCGACGTCGGCGGTTCCGCCGGTGAAAGTCGAGGTTCCGACCGCCGAACTGCTGGCGTCGGCGCCGGGTGTGGTCGCCCAAAGCGGCAAGGGCCGCAACAGCGCGATCGCCTGGACCGACGAAGCCAAGGAGCTGGCCGACGTGACGCTCAAACGCGTGCCTTTTTTCGTGCGCGTTTCGGTCAACAAAAAGCTCAAGGCGGAGGCCGAAGAGCTGGCGCGAGCGCGCGGCACCGACGTCGACCGCGCCGTCGTCGAAGAGATCACGGCGCGCTACGCGCCCGGGCGCTGAGTTCGATCGATGCGGAATCGCTGGTGCTGCTGGCTGCGGCACACTTGCGGGTCGGCGGTCGACGGCTGCGCGCGTTGGCCGCGGGCGACGCGGGGGCGGTGCGCGACTTCATCACGACCGACTCGGCGCGGCGGCTCGCGCAAGCGCGCAGTGCCGCGCGGGCTGATGCCGTCACGCTCGAGCGGCTTGGCGCGCGTATCGTCCGCTTGAACGATTCGGCGTATCCGACCGGCCTGCGCGATCTGCGCGCGCCGCCGGCATTCCTGTGCGTGCGCGGTGCGTTGCCCGGCGGCGGCGTCGCGATCGTCGGGTCGCGCGACGCGGGGCCGGAGGCCTGCCGCTTCGCGTACGAGTTGGCACGCGTGCTGGGCCGGCCGGTCGTAAGCGGGCTAGCGCGCGGAATCGATGCTGCCGCGCACCACGGGGCGCTCGCTGGGGGCGTGCCGCAGATCGCGTACGTCGGCACCGGGATCGCGCGGACGTATCCGCCCGAGCACGCGGCACTGGCAGACGAGATCGTTGCCGGCGGCGGAGCGCTCGCGTCCGAGCGGCTCCCCGACGATGACGTGACGCGCTGGGCGCTCACGCAACGCGACCGGCTGCAGGCCGCCCACGCCGCGGCGGTGGTACTGGTCGAGAGCGACGCCGCCGGCGGCGCGATGCACACGCTGCGCTTCGCGCAAGAACTCGGCCGGCCGCGTTTCGCGTGCATGCGTGATGTGAGTGGCAACCGGCTCGCGCTGGCGAACGGCGCGCTCCCGTTGTCGTCCAATGTCAGCGACGCCGTTCAAGCCATCAACACTTCCCTCCCACCCCAGGAGCTTGCATGACCAGCGCCTTCGACGCGTACGATCTCGAAAAAGTCCAGCGTCTTCATCACGATGAACTCGACGCGGCACCGTTCGGCGTCATCGTCGTGGACCGCCAGGGCACGATTCTCGAATACAACGCCTACGAACGCTCGCTGACGGGTATCGGTGACCGCAGCGTGATCGGGCTCAACTTCTTTACCGACGTTGCCCCGTGCACGGCGATCCGCGAATTCCAAGGGCGGTTCGGTGAGTTTTTGGCTTCCGCCGACACGAGCGTCGAACCGTTCGAGTTCGTGTTTGCCCTGCCGCGCGGGCCGCAGCGTGTGAGCGTCGTCTTTGTCCGGCTTGCCAACGAGAAGGAGCGCGCGACGATCTGCGTGATTCGCACCGAGGTCGCCGACCAATCACCGCAAACCTAGTGGGTCGACTTCGTCGACCCTTCGCGGTTGCGGCTCCGCCGCAAGCCGCCCGTCAGGATTCGACTGCGTCGAATCGGTTGCGTTCGGCCTTCGGCCGAGCCGCTGTGTCGGGTAAACCCGACACCGTCCTAGGGCTCGACCCGCGCACCGTCTTGGCCGGCGGTGCAAGTTCGCCGGTGCGTACCGGGCATGCCGTCGGCGGCGAACCGTTCCTGCAAGCGCGCGGGTCCGGTGCGTACGCCTACGCACTCGACGGCCGCCGCTATATCGACTACGTCATGGCGTATGGACCGCTGCTGCTCGGCCATGCTCACCCCGCGCTGTGCACCGCGCTCGATGCGGTGGCGGCGCGCGGCATCGTTTACGGCTCGACCACGCCGGACGAAATAGCCCTGGGCGAGCGCATTCGTGGCCACGTACCATCGATGGAGCGGATTCGCTTCACGACGACGGGCAGCGAAGCGGTGATGAGCGCGATCCGCGTCGCGCGCGCGTTCACCGGGCGCGACGCCGTGCTTAAATTCGCCGGGAATTATCACGGCCATTTCGATCTTGCCCTGCTCGACGCGGGGGCCTCGGCGCAGACGCGCTGGGCGCACCACGCGGGTATCCCGGCCGCCGTCACCGCCGACCTCGCCGTCGCCCGCTACAACGATTTGGCCTCGGTCGACGCGGCGCTCGAGCGCTGTGGATCGCGGCTCGCGGCAATCGTCGTCGAACCGGTGGTCGGCAACATGGGGCTGGTGCTGCCCCAGACCGGCTTTCTGGAAGGTCTGCGGACGCGCGCGCACGCGGCGGGCGCGCTGTTGATTTTCGATGAGATCATCACGTGGCTGCGGCTTGGCCTGGGTGGCGCGCAAGGCCGCAACGGCATCCGGCCCGATCTCACCACGATCGGCAAAATCGCGGGCGGCGGCGCGCCGCTCGCCGCGTTCGGCGGACGGGCCGACGTGATGGCCGTCCTCGCCCCCGACGGGCCGTGTTTCACGGGCGGCACGCATGCCGGCAATCCGTTCGCGGTCGCCCTCGCGTTGCGAACGCTCGACTGGCTCGAGTCGCATCCCGCGGCCTATTCCGAGATGGATCGCCGCGCGGCGCGGCTGGCGGCGGGCATTGCCGCGGTCCTGCGTTCGCTCGACCTCGACTACGCGGTGCAGCAGCTCGAGTCGATCGTCGATTTCAAATTCCGTTCGGGACCGCCGTCGCGCGATTACGACGACGCGCAGCGCGCCGATGCGGCCCTGTTCGCGGCCTACTATCATGCGATGCGCGAGCGCGGCATCTTGCTCGCCCCTTCGCAGAACGAAGTCATGTTCGTATCGACCGAACACAGCGACGCCGACATCGACGAAACGATCGCCGCCGCCGCGGAATCGCTGCGCCGTTTGCGCGCGGAAGGCAGGCTCTAATGTCCGACGTTCTCGAAGCCGACGCGATTCGCGCTCAGATCGGCGCTCATCCGGGCTGGACGTATGACGGCAGCGTGCTCGCGCGGACCTTCGATCGCGGCGATTTCAACGGCTCGATCGCGTTCGTCAACGCGATCGCCGCGGCGGCCAACCGGCTCGATCACCATCCCGATATCGAACTTTCCTGGAACAACGTCACGATCCGGACATCGTCCCACGACGTGAAGGGCATTTCGGCGCGCGATTTCGCGCTCATCACTGCGATCGATGCGCTTTGAGCGCGGCGGCGCCGTGCGTGGAGGCAATGGCGCGCCGCTCGTAAAGGGCCTAGCGTCCTTTGCCAAGGTTCGGCGTGCCGCGTGTAAAGGGTCGGCGCGCCGCGCCGGCCCGGTTTAAACTTGGCGCTGCGCCGGCCGAATGAAGGCCTAGAGAGCTGTCGCTCTCGCCGCACAAACCAAGGCAGGATCAATGATCGCTTCTCTAGCCGATCGCTCGAAGCGCGACCGCGTCGTTTTCAACGTCGTGCTTGCTCATGTCCCGTTCGTCGCCGTCGTCGGCGCGTTGTGTGGACATCTGCTGGTTGGTTCAGCCGTCGCCGCGGCTGCGGCGCTGGCCGCGTGGGCCGGATTTGCCTCGGCCCGCGGCACGCGGCTCTTTCGCGCGTATGCCGGCATTCTGCTGATGATCGATTCGGCGGCGCTCATCGCCGCCAGCGGCGGCCAGGTCGCGGTGCACTTTCACGTCTTCATCGTGATCACGTTCCTGGTCTTGTACTTCGATTCGTTGCCGATCGTCGCCGCGGTGGTGACGATCGCGCTGCATCACGTCATCGGCAACCTGCTCTTTCCGCAGCTCGTCTTCGGCGACATGACGACGTCGATGGGCAGCTCGTGGATCATGGTTCTCGAGCATGCCGTGGCCGTTGTGATCGAGGCGGCTGCCGCGATCTACGTCGGTGGACGCATCCGAAACAGCACGGCCGCGGTAGCCGACGTCGCTCGAGATCTCGCGCAGCAGCAGATGCCGCGCTTCCGGCAGGCGATCACCGCGATGGCCGCCGGCAATCTCACCTTCGAGGCGACCTTCGAGACGAAGCATGTTGTCATCGACGCCTCGGATGAGATCGGCGAACTGGCGGCCTCGTTCGAGGCGATCCAGTCCGAGATCGGCGCCAGCGTCGTGGCGTTCGAGCAAACCCGCCTGCGCCTGCGTGACGTCGTGGGCGGCATCACCGCCGCGGCATCACAGCTCTCGCGTGCGAGTTCGGAGTTCAGCGTCGCGACCGGACAAGCCAGCAATTCGGTCGAGGAGATCTCGACTTCTTCCGAACAAGTCGCGGCCGGAACGCGGGCTCAAACCGATCAGCTCACGAACGCCGGCGGAGCGCTCGAAGCGCTGGCGCGCTCGACGGGCCAAATCGCGCAAGGCGCTCACGCGCAGACCAGTGCGGTCCGTTCGGTCGTCGCCGAGGTTCGCTCACTCGACGGGGAGATCTCCAGCGTCGCCGAACTCGGCTCGACGCTTACCGCCGCGGCGCGGCTCGCCACGACGGAAGCCGCGACCGGACTCGACGCGGTGTCGCAAACGGCTAATGCCGTCATGCAGCTGCGCGAACGCTCGGCGGCGAGCGAAAAGCTCATGTCGTCGCTCGAAAGCCGGTCGGGTGCCGTCGGAGAAATCGTGACCGTGATCGGCGAGATCGCCGAACAAACGAATCTGTTGGCGCTCAACGCGGCGATCGAAGCCGCGCGAGCCGGCGAACAGGGCCGCGGCTTCGCCGTCGTGGCCGACGAAGTCCGCAAACTCGCCGAACGTTCGGCCAAATCGACGCGCGAGATCAGTCAAATTCTGTCCGCAATCCGGCGCGAGACGGTCGAGGCGGCGACCTCGATGCGCGCCTCGAACGCCGACATGGAGGCCGGGTTTACGCTCGCGACCCGGGCCAAGAGCGCGCTTGCGTCGGTCGAAGAGAAAATCGCCGAAACGTCGCGCGTCGCGGTGGCGATGGTCAATGGTTCGGCGACAATGCGAGCCGCGAGCACGCGGGCCAGCGCCAACATTGAAGGCGTATCAGCCATCATCGAACAGAACGCCGCCGCCGCCGCCGAATCCGGCACGACCACCGAGCACGTGCGCGATTCGCTGTCCGCGGTGACCGCCCAATCGAAGTCGCAATCGTCGGCCGCCAACGACGTGTCGTCGTCGGTCCTCTCGCTTGCCGCTCAAGTCCAAGAGATGGACGCCACCGCCCAGCACGTGTCGGGCCAAGCCGAACGGTTGGTCGATATCGTCGCGCATTTCCGGCTCGCACCAGGGGGCGGCGCGCCACCGCTCGCGCTCCGCGCTGCGGCGCAACCGGCCGCTTTGCGCTAACCGCTAGGCGCTCGGCTTCCGGCCGGGGTATGGGCGACATGGTATCCAGTGGATCAGTGGATCGACTTCGTCGATCCTTCGCTTTTGCGGCTGCGCCGCAAGCCGCCCGTCAGGATTCGATGCGTCCGTCGAATCCGTTGCGTTCGGCCTTCGGCCGAGCCGCCGTGTCGGGTAAACCCGACACGATGATAGGTCTCTTTACCTACGACGTAGGTCCCTAATTGTGAGAATTTCTTAATACCGACACCTCGGTTAGTATGATGGCACCTCAGTCGCTCGTGACGACCGCCTTCTTCGGCGCAGAGGTCAGCTAACCGGAGTCCCGCCCACAATGATTTGCGCAGCCCTGATCGCAACGGAATTCGCGCCTAGCCCGTCCATCGTCACCGAATGCCAAGCCGTCACCGCTCACGCTCTCGCGGTCGAAACCCAATCCTGGCGGCGCCGGGCCGAGCGCCACATCCCCGCCGCCTGGGTCAGCGCCAAACGCGCGATGGATATCGCCATCGCGCTGGGCGTCCTACTGCTAACCGCCCCGCTCATCGTTCTCGCCATGATCGGCATCATGATCTGCTCACCGGGCTCGCCGATCTTCGCTCAAGAGCGGGTCGGGCTCTACGGCCGCCGGTTCACGCTCTTCAAGCTGCGCACCATGAAACTCGGCGCCCATGCGCAGTTAGGCGCGTTGCGCGCCGCCGATATCGCCGGCGGTCCGACGTTCAAAATGAAGAACGATCCGCGCGTGTTTCCGCTCGGACGCATCCTGCGCAAACTGAGCGTCGATGAGCTGCTCAATCTGGTGAACGTGCTGCGCGGCGAGATGTCGATCGTCGGACCGCGGCCGGCGCTTCCCAGCGAAGTCGAGAAGTACGACGACTTCGCATTGCGCCGCCTGCGCGCCAAGCCCGGCCTCACCTGTATTTGGCAAATCTCGGGCCGATCGAACGTGGGCTTCACCGAGTGGATGCAGATGGATCACGAGTACCTGGACAACTGGTCGCCGGCATACGACGTGAAGATTTTACTCTCGACCATCCCCTGCGTGCTCTTCGCCCGCGGCGCATATTGAGAGTCGGCTCGGTCGCAAGCCGAATTTCAACGCCGGACAAGACTTGCGGTAGCGTCCGTACAAGTTTAAGACCGCTATGGAAACGAGAAAGCTCGGCAGCAGCGGATTGCGCGTTCCGCTGCTGAGTTTCGGCACCGGAACCTTCGGCGGTGGCAACGAGTTCTTCAAGGCCTGGGGCTCGACCGGCGCCGACGAAGCGACGCACATCGTCGATATCTGTCTGGAAGCAGGACTCAATCTCTTCGATTCAGCCGACATCTACTCCGACGGATTAGCCGAAGAAGTGCTGGGCAAAGCGATCGCCGGCCGCCGCGATGACGTGCTCATTTCGACCAAAGGCGCGTTTCGCACCGGTCCGGGTCCCAATGAGATCGGCACGTCGCGCTTTCACTTGACCCGCACGGTCGAAGCCAGTTTGCGCCGCTTGGGCACCGACTACATCGACATCTATCAATTGCACGGGTTCGATGCGCAAACGTCGTTTGAGGAAACGCTCGAGACGCTCGACACGCTGGTGCGGGCCGGCAAGATTCGCTACGTCGGATGTTCGAATTACTCGGGTTGGCATTTGATGAAATCGCTCGCCGTCGCCGACCGTTACGGCTGGCCGCGGTACGTCGTGCATCAGGCGTACTATTCGCTGATCGGGCGCGACTTCGAGTGGGAACTCATGCCGCTCGGACTCGCCGAGGGTGTTGGAACGCTGGTGTGGAGCCCGCTGGGCTGGGGCCGGCTGACCGGCAAGATTCGGCGCGGTACGCCGCTGCCGCTCGTCAGCCGCCTTCACATCACCGCCGACGCCGGGCCGCAGGTCGGCGACGAGTATCTTTACACCGTCGTCGACGCGCTCGACGAGGTAGCGCGCGACACCGGCAAAACGGTGCCGCAGATCGCGCTCAACTGGCTGGCGACGCGGCCCACGGTGTCGTCGATCATCATCGGCGCGCGCAACGAAGAACAATTGCGGGCCAATCTCGGCGCCCTCGGCTGGACGCTCGCGCCCGAGCACATCGCCAAGCTCGACGCGGCGAGCGCGCCGACGCCGGCATATCCCTATTGGCATCAGCGCGGGTACGAACGAAACCCGCCGCCGGTCTAGGCGGTTTGGGCCGTGCGTCGCGTCGTGATTTCGCGCCAGTTCAGCGCGACGTCGGCTATGAGCAAATAGGCGACGTTGAGGCCCGTGTCGATGATGCCGTAGCGATGCGGCGTCATCGGCGGCCAGACGACCATCCAGACCGGGCCGATGATGCGCGAGGCAATGAAACTGAAGGTGAGAATGTACGAGCGCACCATCCACTGCCGGTGCTGCGCAATGTGACCGTTACGCGCCGTGAGAAAAGCCATGAGCGTCGTGAAGAACCACACGGCGGCATGGACGTCGACGCCGATCGAAAAGAACGGATCCTTCGGACCGACGACGGTGATCAACGCGCCCAAGGGCGCCGCGACGAGCACCGACGAGACGTAGATCCGGCCGAGGATGCGATGGATGTGCGGATAGGCTGTGCGCATGCGGCGCGAGAACTGCAGTGGCCCGATGAGCAGCGCGGTCGTTCCGAGGATTAGGTGCGGAATGAGCGGGAAGCGCACCTTGTAGTGGTACACACGATAGGGATGGTGTGAGTCGAGCAGCGGCAGATCGAAAATCAAGATCGCGAGCGTTAAGACGCCGAGAACGCTCCAGCCGACGGCTTTGCGCGTAAGCTTGAATTGAAAGCGAGATGCGAGAACGGATGCGAGCGTCGACACGGAGATGTCCTTTGAACGAGCACGATGTGAGTGATCCCGCCGAGCCGAATGGGCAAGCCGCTTGACGCAGTGCGAAAAAGCGTCCCCGGTTTGGCACACGGCCACTGCACCAGGTTGCTCCATGAAGTGCTGCCGGCCGCCGACTCTCGAAACGTCTACGCTCGCAAGTGATCGCTGCGCGAAAAGAAATGCGCCGCTCGACATAACGCATCGACCGGCCAAATCGAACGAGGCGGATATTCGTTCGACGTCACTCCGATTGAACCAGAAGCGGTGCCGCCTCGCTAGGTGCAAAGGCTCCTCCTTACCGCCGCCGATCGGACCACACGTTTAGGCGCTCGAAGAGTCGACGGCGCTGGTGATTTTAAAGCCCGATTCGAAACGGCCGGCGCGACCGGCGTGCGGCTACGCGCTCTCGATTTGCGGGCCGATGAGTTCGAGCGCGGCCGTGCCGATCGCGCGCATGCCCGCGTCGTTCTCACGCACGCCGTAGTCAATTTCGATAAAGGCGTGGTAGATCGCGCGGAATCGCGCGGCTTGCCAGGTACGCTCGTCGATTGGCCCGTACGCGTCGCGAAACGCCGCGTAATCGCAGGCCGGCAGCATCAGGTGCGCGATCGCGATGTCGAGCGCCGGATCGCCGAGATGAATGTCGCCCCAATCGATGATGCCGCTGGGCGCGCAGCGCTCGTCGAGCAGGACATGGCGGGCGTACAGATCGCCGTGCACGATCGCTCGGGCCGAGTTTACCGGCGCGAGCGGCGGATGATTTTCGAGCCAGCGCAAGAAGCCTGCGCCGTCGTCGATGCCGATCGCGCTGAGCGCGCCGGCGCGTTCGCGTGCCAGCCGCAGGCGCTTGGCATGATCGAGGCGCCCGATTTCGTCGGGCCGCAAGCCGCGTGCAACGAGCGGCGCCGGGTCGATGCGGTGCAGCGCGCGCAGAAACTCCCCCAGCGGTGCGGCGAGCGCGCCGCGCGCAGCGGCGTCGAGCGCGATCGTGCATGCCGTCGCGCCGTCAATGCGTGGGTAACCGGCGAACGGCCACGGATACGCGGGCTGCGAACTGCCGGCGAAGACCGGCGCCGAAATCGGCAGCGGCAGCAGCGGTGCGATCAGCGGCAGCAGCGCACACTCGCGTTCCATCAGGCGCACCGCGACGCGCCGGCGCGGGAAACGAAAGACGGTGTCGCCGTCGACCAAAAACGCGGCGTTGTCCCAACCGCTGCCGAAGACCTCGATCGGCACGCCCGCGAATTGCGGAAACTGCGCGCCGATCGCGCGTGCCGCGAGCGCCGTATCGATCGCGATGTCGGCCTGCCAAATCGGTGTGCTCACCGGCGCCTAAGCGCGCACTATTTGCGGTGATGCAGGACCAACTGATTGCCCTCGGTGTCCTGCGCAAAAGACATGTGGCACACCGGAGACTCGCCCGGTTCGGCTGCCGTTCCACCTAACGAGCGCACCAGTTCGATGGCCGCCGGCACGTCGGGCACGGCGAACATGATGTCGTAGCCGGCCTGCCAGGGGTGATTTTCATGCTTTCCGATCGCGAACGCCGACCCGTCCGCGAGCTCGAATTCGGCCCATGCGCCGGGCATCGTCGTCGTCGGTTCGCTTCCCAAGAACGCTTTATAGAACGCGAGTGCCCGGTCGAAGTCTTTGACGTTGTAGAGATGGACGTCGATGCCCGTTACCATGACTTGTCTCCCTGAAGGCGCGGTGAAGCGCCATGCGATGCGATCGACCGGCGGCGCCGGCCGATCTTTGCGTTTACCGCGGCGAGTTGAGCGACCCCGCCGCGCCGACGGCAATCGTTCGGATTTAGCATGGGCTGAGCCGAGTCACGCGCGGGCTCGCCGCGCGCGCTGCGCGTACAGCGGCGCCAGCGCGTCGTACGTCGCGGTATAAAGCGCGTAGCCCTCATCGTACGCGCCGCGCAGTGTCGGATCGGGTTCGATGCGGTCCGCGCGGCGCACCATCGACGCGGCGGCGCCCACCAGATCGGGAAAGGCTCCCGCGCCGACTGCCGCGCAGATCGCGCTGCCCAAGGCGACCGCGTCATCGACGGTCGTGAGTTCGATCGGAATCCCAGCCACGTCGGCGAGGATCTGCAGCCACAGCCGGCTGCGCACGCCGCCGCCGCACGCCACGATGCGCTGCGTGGGCACCCCGACGTTCGCAAGCGTATCGAGAATCCGTTTGTTGCCGTACGCGGTGCCTTCGTAGACCGCACGCAGCAGATGCCCCGCGCCGTGGCTGCTGGTGAGGCCCCAAATCGTGCCGCGCGCGGCGGGATCGCGCACCGGCGTGCGGCTGCCCTGCCAGAAGTCGAGCAGCGTGAGTCCTTCGGCGCCTGGTCCGGCCGCGGCGGCAGCCTCGTCGGCGCGCGCGTAGCGCTCGTCGGCGTCCCAACGTCCGCCGACGAGGTCGAGCAGCCAGCGCACCGTCCCGCCGGTGCTGGCTTGGCCGGCCTCGATCGTCCACTCACCGCCGACTACCGCGTTCTCGAACGGGCCCCACAGACCGTCGTCGAAGACCGCGTCGCGCGACTGCGCCAGCTGACACGTCGACGTGCCGGTAATGAGCGCGAGCGAACCCGGTGCGAGCACGTCGATGCCGGCCATGCCGACATGCGCGTCGATGCCGGTCATCGCGACCGCGATGCCGCGCGGCAGCCCCAATTCGTTAGCCGCGGCGGCCGACAGGTCGCCGCCGCGTCCGCCCATCGGCACGATGGTCGACGGCAGCTTTTCGAGCGCGTCGTCGAGACCGACGGCGTGCATGAGTTTACTCGGCCAGCCGCCGCGATAGTGCCATTTCGCCGCCGCGCTGTTGAGCGGCGCGACCCATTCGCCGGTGAGCCGCCACGTCAGCCAGGTCATTTGCTCGACCAGCCGCGGCGCGCTCGACCACAGGCGGGTTTCGCGCTCTTTGAGCCATAGCGCTTTGGGCAGCGGCCATTCCGCCGGCACGACGCCGCCGCAGTAGCGCAGCACCGGAGAATGCGTCTCGGTCAAACGCGCGGCTTGATCGGCGGCGCGCAAGTCCATCCACATCAGGGCCTTCGTTAGCGGCGTTCCGCTTTGATCGGCGAGCATGATATCGCACGGCGAATCGATGGCCAACCCGATAATGCGCCGCGCGACGACACCGCTTGACGAAACGACGTCGCGGACAGCGCCAACGAGTGCGTTCCACCAATCCTCGGGTGTCTGCTCGGCCCAGCCCGGCTGTGGATACGTCGTGGCGTAAGGGTGGTCGGCGATGCCGAGCACGGTGCCCGAGAGATCGAACAAGCCCGCGCGCAGACCGCCCGTGCCGGCATCGATCCCGAGCACGACTTCGCCGCTAGCGACGCTCATGAATTTCGGCGCACATCGAAACGCGCCGGCCGGTGCCCAGGCTGATTTTCGACGATTTCGGCGATCTTCGTTCCATCAATCCGAGCCGTGGTCACAACTACGCGGTCAAGCACTGCCATCACTCGCTAAATCGACCGTGACTAATTCGTGGAATCGCATCGAATGCATGGTCGTCTGAAATCAACGGCAAATTGTGTTCCAGGCACGCCGCCGCGATCCAAAGGTCGTGAGCAGAGGTGCCTTGCCTGAGGCTTTTGCGGTAGCTTTTGTCGACGCCCATGGAAAAGAACCGTGACGCGTGGCGATCCCAATTGTACTCGACACCAATGCGGTATCGGTGCTCTTCAAGCTCTCGGCAGTTCATAAGCCTCGGTTCGATACGCTTCGATCCGCGCCCGGTCGGATCGCCTTTGTGAGTTTTGTTACGGTGTGGCCGAGCTATTATTTTGGGCTCAAGACAAGGGCTGGGGCGAGAAGCGCCGGGACGACATGGATGAGCGCCTGCGAGCATTCGGCGTACTCGAGCCGACGAGGGAGACCGCCGAGATATGGGACAGATTCGCGCTGCCAGTGTGCCATGAAGGAGACTCCTTGTTCAGAAGGTTTCACAGTACGAAGATGTGAGCAGCGCGCTCGGAATCGGCCGGTAGGGGTTAGGAACGGACAACAGTTGATTCTTGTCTTTTGACCGAGGAGCCAGAGGCATCGCGTGAAGTCGTCGACCAGGTTCTAACCCGCTTGACGCGATCGGGAGAACTGAAGCAACTTTCTCGCGGAATGTACTCCGCGAGCGGCCGACTAATTTACGACTACCACAACCGCCCTCAGTCCTAGGCCGCCGTATACCCCCCATCGAGCACCAGCACGTGCCCGTTGACGAGCCCCGCTGCCTCAGAGGCAAGATAGACGCACGCCGCCGCGACTTCGCGCGGTTTGCCGAATCGCCCGATCGGAATTTTCGCCTTCATCGGATCGCCTTTCTCGGGCGCCCCCCAGACGCGTTCGCCCATCGCGGTGAGCACCACGGTCGGCGCGATCGCATTGACGGTGAGGCCGTGCGGACCCCACTCCATCGCGAGCGACTGCGTGAGCGCGTTGAGCCCACCTTTGGTTGCGACGTAAGCCGCATGATCGAGCATGCCGACGATGCCGGAGATCGACGAGATGTTGATGATCCGGCCGTAGCGGCGCGCGATCATCCCGCGCGCTAACGCCTGCGCGCAGAAGAACGCGCCGCTGAGATTGACCGCGAGCTGCGCGTCCCAGCGTTCGTGCGAAACGTCGACGGCCGGTTCGACGAACGAGATGCCGGCGTTGTTGACCAAGATATCGACGCCGCCGAATTCGGCCTCCGCGCGCTGCGCGAGCGTTGCGACCGCCGCGCTGTCATCGACGCCGCCGGTGACGGCGAGAAAGCGCCGCCCGCGCGCGGTGATTTCGCTCTCGAGCGCCGCGAGTTCGCTCGCCGTGCGCGCGAAGCCGATAACGTCGGCGCCGTAGTCGGCGAACGCAATTGCAATATCGTAGCCCAAGCCGCGGCTGGCGCCGGTCACCACGGCGCGCTTACCAGTTAGGCTAAAGTCGGTCGGGGCGACCGTGGCGTGCGTCGAGGTCATGCCACTTCCACCATCGCCTTGATCACGCCGTCGGCACGTGAATCCGAAAGCAGCAGCGCGTCCTCGGCCTTTTCGAGCGGGAAGCGATGGGTGATGAGCGATTTCGTATCGACGCGGCCTTCGGCGACGAGCGCGATCGCCGCCGGATACACGTTGGCATACCGGAACACGGTGAAGATGTCGATCTCGCGCGCCATCGCATAGACGAGCGGATAGGGGAAGTTGTCTTCGGGCGGCAGCCCGATCATGACGACTTTGCCGCCGCGTTTGGCGATCCGCACCGCGTCGCCCGCCGTGCGCGCGTTGCCCGCCGCCTCGAACACGATGTCGACGCCGCGCCCGCCGGTGCTCTCCATGAGCGCGTCGACGGCGTTGGTTTCTTTCGCGTTGATCGTCGTCGTGGCGCCCAAACGCTTGGCGGTAGCCAGCCGGCCGGGTTCGAGATCGATGACCGTGATGGCACCCGCGCCCGCGGCCCGCGCGACTTGCAGGGTGACGAGGCCAATCGGGCCGGCGCCGAACACGGCGACGTTTTCGCCGGCTTTGATCGCGCTGCGGTGAATGGCGTACACGCCGACCGAGAGCGGTTCCATGAGCGCGCCTTCGTCGAGCGAAACGTTCCCCGGCAGCGCGTAGGCGAAGTCGGTCGGCGTGACGATGTAGTCGGCGAGCGCGCCGTCGAACGGCGGCGTCGCCATGAACTGCACGTTGGGACACAAATTATAGCGCCCGCGGCGGCACCATTCGCAGGTGCGGTCGGGCACGCCGGGCTCGACCGCGACGCGTTCGCCGATGCGTTTGCGGTCGACGCCGGGGCCGACGTCTTCGATGATGCCGGCCATCTCATGGCCGAGCACGATCGGGTTCTCCACGATGAATCCGCCGATCCGGCCGTGGGTGTAGTAGTGCACGTCCGAACCGCAGACGCCGACGCGGTGAACGCGCACGAGGACCTCGTTCGGCCCGGGCGCGGGACGCGCGCGCTGCTGCATCGACATAACATTCTGCCGTTCGAGGACGGCAACTCGCATCGCGGTTAGGGCCATGATCGTCTCCTGTTGAGCTGCTAAGAAAGAACGGCGACGGAATCGCGCAGGCTGCGCAGAGCCGGATACGCGCGCGTGAATCGCTCGTAGCCGGCGCGATAGATTGAAACGAGTTCGGGGTCGGGCGCATCGGCGGTCGGGGCCAGCTGCACCACCCGCGCGGCAGCGTCGACGGATGCGAAGTTGCCGCTGCCGACCCCGGCCAGCAGCGCCGCGCCGAACGCCGGGCCTTCGTCGACGAGCAGCCGCCGCAGCGGCCGGTCGAGCACGGCCGAGATCATGGCGCGCCACGTGGCGTTCGACATCCCGTTGCCGGTGGCGATGAGTTCGTCCGGTTCAACGCCGAGCGCGCGCATCCGTGCGAGCCCCTCGTTCAGACCATAGGCGACGCCTTCGAGCACCGCGCGCACCAGATGCGCGCGGCCATGCGCGAGGCTCAGGCCGATGAACGCGCCGCGGGCGCCGGGGTCCATGTGCGGCGTGCGTTCGCCCGCGAGGTAGGGCAAGAATTGGAGCCCTTGGGCGCCCGCTTCGATGCCCGCGGCGGACGCCACGAGCGCGTTGTAGCTTTCGTCTGGGCGGCCGAACGCATCGCGCAGCCAGCGCAGACTGCCGCCCGCGGCGAGCATCACGCCCATGAGGTGATACCCGCCCGGAACGGCCGCGCAAAACGCGTGCAGGGCGCCGGTCGGATCGATTGCCGCGCGATCGTTGTGCACCAGCACGACACCCGACGTGCCGAGCGAGACCAGCCCGCCGCCGTCGCGCACGACGCCGCTCCCGATCGCGGCGGCGGCGTTGTCGCCCGCGCCCGCGACAACCGGCGTGCCCGAACGCAAACCCGTCGCGTGCGCACCGTCGTCCGAGATGCGAGCCGTCACCGCCGGGCTTTCCGAGACCGGCGGGAACCACGCCGCGGGCAGATCGAGCGTGCGCAAGATCTCCGCCGACCAGTCGCGCGCCGCCAGATCGAGCAGCAGCGTGCCCGACGCATCGGACGCGTCGGTCGCGCGCGTTTCGGTTAGGCGCAGGCGCAGAAAGTCTTTGGGCAAGAGAATCGAGCGGATGCGCGCGTAATTGGCCGGTTCGGCTTCGCGCAGCCAGAGGATCTTGGGCGCTTGAAACCCCGTGAGCGCTCGGTTTCCCGTGATCTGCGCAAGGCGGCTGCGCCCGACGGCGTCATCGATTTGCTCCGCGGCGCGGGCGGTGCGCTGATCGTTCCACAAGATCGCCGGCCGGATCGAGGCATCGTCTTCGTCGAGAAAGACCGCGCCGTGCATTTGACCGGTTACGCCGACCGCGCCGATCGGCGCCTTGGACGCCTCGACCACACCGCGGATTGCGGTAAGCGCCGCCTGCCACCAAGCCTCGGGTTCTTGCTCGGTCCAGCCGGGCTGGGGCGTAAGCAGCGGATACGCGGCCGTTTCGCTCGCGATGAGCGTGCCGCGCCCGTCGATCCGCACCGCACGGGCGCCGGTCGTTCCAAGGTCGACGCCGATCGTATGCTCTAACACTGGCGCCGCTGGTTCTCGAACGTCGAACGTGACATGAAGATCGTGCTCCTTGGGCCGGATCGTCCGCGACCTCGGCCGCGTATTCCTATCGGGCGCCGTGTGCCGCTCAACCGGTATACTCCGCGATCGAGGCACGATCCATGAGATCGGGCGGCAGCACGATCGAACGCGCGCCTCCGATGTAGCGCTCATCCACCCGATCGATGAGCATCTCGGCCGCGGCTGCGCCGAGCAGATGCGTCGGCTGGCTGACCGTCGTCAGCGGCGGATCGAGAAACGTCGCCCAATCCGTATCGTCGAAGGCGATCAGGCTCAGATCATCCGGTACGTGCAGCGTGCACTCTCGGGCGGCTTGCAGCGCGCCTAGCGTCATCGGGAGGTTCGCGACGAACAATCCGGTCGGCGGACGCTCGAGCGCGAACATCGAGCGCGCCGCCGCGTGTCCGCCGATCTGTTTATATTCGCCGTCGCGCACGAGCGCGGGGTCGAGCGGCGCGCCGCGTTCGGCGAGCCGCTGCGCGAAGCCGCGCAGCCGATCGTTGCCCGGCGTCGTGCGCGTCGCGACGATCGCGCCGATCCGCCGGTGGCCGCGATCAAGCAGCGCGTCGGCCGCCAGCGCGCCGCCGGCGAAGTTGTCGACGAGCACCGAATCGAGCTGCACGCCGTCGATACGCCGGTCGAGGCACACGATGGGGATGTCGTTGCGCAGCGCGGGCGCCAGCGACGCGCTCGTGAACGTGACGGGGACGATGATGATGCCGCCGATGCGCTGTGAAATCATCGCCCGGATGTAGAAGCGTTCACGCTCGGGATCTTCGTCGGAATTGCACAGGAACAAATCGTGCCCGCTGTGATACGCGACGGCTTCGATCGCCCGGATGACCTCGGGAAAGTACGGGTTGGCGACGTCGCTCACGATGAGCCCGAGCGTCTCGGATTTGCGCCGCCGCAAGGCGCGCGCCCGCTGATCGATGCTGTAGTGCAGCGATTCGGCGGCGGCCAGAACGCGCCGGCGCGTCGCTTCGGCCACCGGCTTGCTTTCATTGAGCACGCGCGAAACGCTCGCGACCGATACGCCGGCGCGCGCCGCGACATCTTTGATACTAGCCAAGCTCGTGCACTGATCCCGGCCTCACACGTCCGCACGCGGTCCCGCAATCGTGGCCGGCGCGGTTGACACGCGACAAGGTAAAGCATTACCTTTAAGGCAATTAGACGCAGTTATAAAAAATCTCTCTACCAATCAGGCGCTTTGAAAGAACTATCGATCAGGCCCGGGGTTTAGCGCACCGCTGGCGGTCGTCTAAGCGGGCTTCGCCTGGACGAAAGCGGTTGCCGGCGCGGGTCCGCCCGACTCGGCCGACAATGTGGAGGATACTCCTACGAACGCTCAAGAGAATTCCGACTTCGGCGCGCCGGCCCCGAGCGTTACGCCGGCAGGGCGCGTCTCGCGCGGCGCCGTGCTGGCGGGGGCGGGTGCGGCGGCCGTCTTCGCGGCGGCGAGCCGTCTTCCGGCCCGAGCGGCCAAGACCGACTATAAATTCGTTTTCGTCAACCACGTGACGACCAATCCGTTCTTCACCGCCACGCAATACGGCGCGGCCGACGCCTGCAGCCTCATCGGCAGCTCGTATCGCTGGACCGGATCGGAAACGAGCAACGTCAGCGAGATGGTGCGCGCATTCCAAACCGCGATCAATAATAAAGCCGACGGCATCGCGGTGTGTTTGGTCGACGCGACGGCGTTCAACGGCGTCGTTTCGCAAGCGCTCGCCGCCGGCATTCCGGTTGTCGCCTACAACGCCGACGCTCCCGCGTCCAGTCACAACAAGCGCCAAGCCTACGTCGGCCAGGATCTGTTCCGTTCGGGTCAGCTCGTGGGCGAGCGGATCGCCTCGCTGGTGCCGGCGGGCGGAAAAGTCGCGCTGTTCATCGCGACGCCGGGTTCGCTCAACCTGCAGCCGCGCATCGACGGCGCGATCGATTCGATCAAAAAATCCGGCAAGAACATCACCTACGAGCAGGTGGCGACCGGCGCGCTCGTGACCCAAGAACGCTCGACCGTCGAATCATATTACAATGGCCACAAGGACGTGAACGGCCTCTTCGCCGTTGACGGCGGCAGCACCGAAGCGGTCGGCATCGTATCGAAGAAATACGGCTTGAGCGCCAAGAAAGTCGGCACCGGCGGATACGATCTCTTACCGGGCACGCTGTCGGCGATCCAAGCCGGCAACCTCGATTTCACGATCGATCAGCAGCCCTATCTGCAAGGCTATTATCCGGTGTTCCAGCTCTATCTCGCCAAGGCGTCGGGCACGCTCATCTCGCCCTCGGACACCGATACCGGCTTGAAGTTCGTCACGAAGGACACCGTGCATCCGTACATGGGCAACAGCCGCTTCGAAGGTCAGTCGTAAGGATCGCCTTGCCGGCATGGTGCTGCGCGCGTGAAAAACCTGACGGCGGCGGCGCCGGCTCCGGTTCCCGCGGGCCGGCCGCCGGTGCGGCCGGGGCTGGGCGATCGGCTCAAGGTCCTCATACGATATCCCGAAACGGGCATCACCGCGGTCGCGATCGTCATCGCGATCGTCTTCGAGGCGCTTAACAACGCGTTCTTGAGTTCCGAGGTTCCCGTGTTGCTCGCGAGCACCGCGCAATACGGGCTCATCGCCGTCGGCGAGGCGATGCTCATGATTACCGGCGAGATCGATCTGTCGGCGGCCAAGATCTACTCCACGACCCCGTTCTTCGCGTTCTATCTCAGCGCGGCGGGCGTACCGTGGCCGGCGGCGGTCCCGCTCGCGCTCGTCGGCGCGGCGGGCATCGGCTGGGTCAACGGCTTCATCACCGTGCGGCTCGGGGTGCCGTCGCTCATCGCGACGCTCGGCATGCTGTTTCTGCTCAACGGTGCGATCCTCACCGTGAGCCATAGCCAGCCGGCGCGCACGCCCGAGAGTTTCATCAACGTCTTGCTCGGCAGCGATCAGCAGAACGCGGGCACGGGCATTTCGCAGATCGCGGCGTTTCTGTGGCTCGTCGCGATCGCGCTGGCGTTCGCGGTCGTGCTGCGGCGCACGCGCTTTGGGCTGCACACGATCGCCGTCGGCAGCAATTTGCTCGCCGCGCGCGAGTTGGGCATTCGCACGCAGCGCACGAAAATACTGAACTTCGTGCTGATGGCGGTGCTGGCCGGATTCGCCGGCATCATCGAAGCCTGCGCGAGCGGTTCGATCGATCCGTCGGCGGGCGACAACACGCTCACGCTTTACGCCATCGCGTCGGCCGTTATCGGCGGAACGTCGTTGTTCGGTGGTTCGGGAACGGTGATCGGCGCGCTCATCGGCGCGTTCGTCGTCGCTTCGCTCAACGACGGTTTGCCGCTGGTCGGCGCGCAGGCCGGTTTTGCCGACGTGCCGCTGGGCATCGCGATCGTCGTCGCGATGATCCTCAACATCAAGCTCACGGCCTTGCGGGTGCGTCAAGTATGAGTTCGGGCAACGGCGCGGCACCCGGTCCTCCGCCCGGATCCGGCGTGGTGCCGGCGCTCGGCGACGCCGCGCTCCTGCTGCGCGCCGAAGGGGTGACGAAAAATTACGGGCCCAGCATCGTTTTGCGCGGACTCGACCTGCAGATCGCGCGCGGCGAAGTGCTCGCGCTCGTCGGCGACAACGGGGCGGGCAAATCGACCTTCATCAAGATCCTGTCCGGCTTTCACGCGCCGACGTCCGGCACGCTGTACTGGGAAGGCCGCGCGACGGTGCTGACCTCGCCGACCCAGGCGCGCGCCCTGGGCATCGAAACGGTCTATCAGGATCTCGCGCTGGTCAACGATCTGACCGTCGCGCAGAACATGTTTCTGGGCCGCGAACCGATCAAGCGCGTCTTGGGCGTGCTGCCGCTCACGGACGCCAAAGCGATGCGGCTGCGGACCCGCGAGTTTCTCGATCAGGTCGGCATTCGGCTGGCCTCGGTCGACAGTCTCGTGCGCGATCTCTCCGGCGGTCAGCGCCAATCGATCGCGGTCGCGCGCGCGATGCAATCGCAGCCCAAACTGCTCATCATGGACGAGCCGCTGGCGGCGCTGGGCGTGCGCGAGGGCGCGCACGTGCTCGATCTCGTGCAAGAGATTCGCCGCCGGCGCGAAGTGTCGATCATCCTCATCGTGCACAACTATTCGCAGATCTTTCAAGTCTGCGACCGGATCAACTTTTTGTTCGCGGGCGAGATCGTGCTCGACGTCGCGACGTCCGCGATCACCGAAGAGGAGCTTATTCGAATGGTCAAGGCGGGTCTGGGCGCACAAGCCGCGGCTCGTCCCGCCGGATCGGGAAGCTGACGTTGCCGCCCAACGACGCACAGGCCGCGGGAGCGCCGTACGGCACGCTCGCCGACGGCGGCGCGGTGCGCAGATACACGCTTGAAGCCGGCCGCATCGCGGTCGGCGTTCTGACCTATGGCGGGATCATCGACCGGATCGACGTTCCGGATGCCGCCGGCGTGCGCGCGAACGTCGTGCTCGGTTACGCGGATCTGGCCGGCTACGCGCGGGCGAACAAACCCTATTTCGGCGCGCTGATCGGCCGCTATGCCAATCGCATTGCCGGCGGACGTTTCGAGGTCGGCGGCCGGACGTGCGCCGTGCCCGTCAACGACGGTCCGAACAGCTTGCACGGCGGTACGCGCGGCTTCGACAAGGTGCTCTGGACGGTCGCGGCCGCCGCCGCGGACCGGCTGCATTTGCGCTACGTGAGCCCGGACGGCGATCAAGGCTATCCGGGGCGCCTGGAAACCGACGTGGTCTACGCGCTCGACGGCGAGGACGGGCTGCGGATCGAGTACCGCGCGACGACCGATGCGCCGACGGTGGTCAACCTGACCAACCATTCGTACTTTAACCTTGGGGGCGAGAGCAGCGGCGACGTCTTCGGTCACGTGCTGGAGATCGATGCGTCACGCTACACGCCGGTCGACGCGAGCTTCATCCCGACCGGCGAATTGGCTCCCGTTGCGGGAACGCCGTTCGACTTCCGCAGGCCGCACCCCATCGGCGCCCGGATCCGCGGCGCACATCCGCAATTGGTCATCGGCCGCGGCTACGATCATAACTGGGTGCTCGACCGTGAGGCCGGCGCTCCGCTCACTCACGCCGCGGCCGCGGCCGATCCGGTCAGCGGACGGCGGCTCGACGTCTTCACGACCGAGCCCGGAATCCAATTTTATTCGGGTAATTTCTTGGACGCGAGCGAGGTCGGTTCCGGCGGAACGATCTACCGCCAATCGGCAGGCTTCGCGCTTGAAACGCAGCATTTTCCCGATGCACCGAATCGCGCGTCGTTCCCAACGACGAGCCTGTTCCCGGGGCAGATTTTTCATTCACAAACCGTGTTCCGGTTTTCGGCGCGCGCGGCCTCATCTTGATTGGAGAGACGGATGGAGTATATCGACATCGCCGACACCGGCGTGCGCGCGTCGCGCGTTGGACTCGGAGCGTGGGCCATCGGCGGCTGGATGTGGGGCGGGACCGAAGAGCGTGAAGCCATCGCGACCATTCACTCGGCGGTCGATCGCGGCATCACGCTCGTCGACACGGCGGCGGTCTACGGCTACGGCAACTCCGAAGAGATCGTCGGAAAGGCGCTGGCCGGCGGACGCCGCGCCAAGGCGGTCATCGCCACGAAGTGCACGCTCGATTGGACCGACGACGGCAAGGTCTTTCGCAACGGGACCAAAGCGCGCATCCAAAAAGAGATCGAGGATTCGCTGCGCCGGCTGCAGACCGATTACATCGACGTCTATCAGGTCCACTGGCCCGACCCGCTGACGCCGATCGAAGAAACCGCCGCCGCCATGAAGGCGCTGCTCGATGCGGGCAAGATTCGAGCGATCGGCGTCAGCAACTATTCCGCCGCGCAAATGGAAGCGTTCCGCGCGGTCGCGCCGCTGCACACCTCGCAGCCGCCGTTCAATCTTTTCGAGCGCGATGCGGAGCGCGAGATTCTCCCCTACTGCGCCGCGCACGGCATCGTCGGCATGACGTACGGCGCGTTGTGCCGCGGTCTGCTCAGCGGCCGAGTGACCCGCGAGCGCGCCTTTGAGGGCGACGATCTGCGCGGACGCGATCCCAAGTATCAGGAGCCGCGCTTCACGCAGTATCTCGCCGCCGTTGAGGCACTCGACGCCCTGGCCCGCGAACGCTACGGCAAGCGCGTCATCGATCTCGCGGTGCGCTGGCTGCTCGAGCAGCCTGGCGTCGGGATCGCGCTCTGGGGTGCCCGCAAGCCCGCGCAGCTCGACGACGTCGAGGGTGCGATGGGCTTCGCCATCGACCGCGCCACGCTCGACGAAATCGATCAGATTCTCGCCCGCACGATCAAAGATCCGGTCGGACCGGAGTTCATGGCGCCTCCGACGCGCAGCGTCGCGTAGCGAAACCGGACCGACCTTCTCGGGCCCGAATAGCCGGACCGCGCTGCGCGGCCCGGTCTTCAAGACCAAGGAGTCATTTCATTGAAAAGAACTACTCGTGTTCTGGCATTTATCGGCGCCGGCGCTGTCGCGTTGTCCGCCACCCCGGCGCCGAAGGCCGTCGCACAAGACGCCGTCACCTTGACGATCGCGACCGTCAACAACCCGCAGATGGTCGACATGCAGCACGAAGCCGCGGACTTTACCAAATCGACCGGCATTAAAGTCAACTTCGAGACGCTCCCGGAGAACACGCTGCGTCAGAAGGTCACCGCCGATATCGCAACGGGCGGCGGCCAATTCGACATCGCGACGGTCGGCACGTACGAAGTCCCGATCTGGGCCAAGAACAAATGGATCACCGACCTGACGCCCTACTTCGAAAAGCTGGACGCCAAGGCGAAGGCGGACTACGACCTCAACGACCTCATTCCGTCGATCCGCAAGGGCCTCTCGTACAACGATGCGCTGTACGCCGTTCCGTTCTACGGCGAGAGCTCGATGACGTTTTACAACAAGAAGCTCTTCAAGGCGGCGGGCTTGACGATGCCTGCGCACCCGACTTGGGATCAGATCGTCGGTTTCGCTCAGAAGCTCAACGATCCGTCCAAGAACCTGTACGGCATTTGTCTGCGCGGGCTGCCGGGCTGGGGTGAGATGGGCGCGCCGATGACGACGGTCATCAACACCTTCGGCGGCCAATGGTTCGACGAAAGCTGGAAACCGACGCTGGACAGTGGTCCGACCAAGGACGCGATCACGTTTTACATCGACACGATCAAGAAGTACGGTGAACCCGGCGCGTCGTCGGCCGGCTTTACAGAATGCGAAACCAACTTCACACAGGGCAAAACCGCGATCTGGGTCGACGCCACCTCGGCATCGGGCTTGGTCACCGATGCCAAGAACTCGCCGATCGCCAGCGACGTCGGCTTCGCCTTTTCGCCGACGAAGGTAACGCCAAAAGGGTCGCATTGGCTGTGGGCGTGGTCGCTGACGGTGGAAGGTTCGAGCAAGCACAAGGACGAGGCGTTCAAGTTCCTCACCTGGGCCACGAACAAGCACTACATCGGCCTGATCGCCGCCGACAAGGGCTGGGGCAACGTCCCGCCCGGAACGCGCCTGTCGACGTTCAACAACCCGAATTATAAGAAAGCCGCGCCGTACGGCGGCCTAATCCTGCAATCGATCCTGACCGCCGATCCGACCAACGCGACGCTGCACAAGGTGCCGTACACCGGAGTTCAGTTCGTCGGCATCCCGGAGTTTCAGTCGATCGGCACGCAAGTGACGCAGAACCTCGCGGCGGCCCTCACCGGGGCCAGCACCGTCGACGCGGCACTTGCGCTTTCGCAGCAGCAAGTCACGCGCACGATGCAGCAAGCCGGGTACTATAAATAGGTTCCGAGGCAAACGCCCGGTCGCGGCAAGCGGCCGGGCGCGGAATCCAAGCCGCATGGCGGATACGTTCGGCAAAGAACGCTTGCGAGCGGCCTCGCTGAGCCCAAACACGGAGGCCGGCTCGGCCTCGGCGCCACAAACTCGACCCCGTCGAGTTTTCTTGTAGGGAGGATATCCGGCATGACGATGGCGCGTTCCACGCGCATGCTGCTCATCGCGCCAGCGATCATTTATCTCGCGGCGCTCACGCAAGCACCGTTCATCCTAACGCTGTGGTACAGCTTCCAGAAGTGGATCCTCACGTCGCCCGAGTTGGGTGTGAGCTTCGTGGGCTTCGAGAACTTCTCGTACACGCTCTTCGGGGACGCGATTTTTCGCGCGGCGGTGCTCAACCTCGTGCTCATTACCGCCGGGATCGTCCTCTTCTCGCTCTTTTTCGGGATGATTTTCGCGCTGCTGCTGCATCGCAAGTTTCCCGGTCAAGGTATCGCGCGCTCGCTCGCGATCGCGCCGTTCTTCGTGATGCCGACCGTGAACGCCGTGGTGTGGAAGAATTTGCTGCTCAACCCGGTCTTCGGGTTCGTCAACTATTACACCACGAAGATCGGCCTGCCGCGGGTCGACATTCTGGCGGCATTTCCGAAGCTGGGAATCATCACGATGGCCGTCTGGCAGTGGACGCCGTTCATGATGCTCATTCTGCTCGCGGGCCTGCAGTCGGTGCCCGACGAGATTCGCGAAGCTGCGGAAGTCGACGGCGCGACGCCCTGGGAAGAGTTCCGCTACATCACCTTTCCGCTGCTCGGCCCGTTCGTCGAATTGTCGGTCCTGTTGGCGACGATCTACGTGCTGCAGCTTTTCGGCGAAATCTTCGTCGCCACGCAAGGCGGCCCGGGTTCGGCGACGACGACGCTGCCCTACTACGTATACGAAACGATATCACAAGGCAACGATGTCGGCACTTCATCGGCACAAGGCGTCTGCGCGGTCGTCCTGGCGTCGATCATCGCCACATTCCTCTTGCGCCTGCTGGCGCGGACGTTCAAGGTGGCCAAAGCATGACGGCACGCCTACGCGACGGGCTACTGACTCTCGTCACCTATATTCTCGTGTTGGCGCTGTTCTTTCCGATCTTCTGGACCGTACTGGCCGGATTCAAGACGGAAGGAACCGCCGTGGCGCAGCCGCCGGTCTTGTTTTTCACGCCGACGTTCGATAATTTTCGCGAGGCGCTCACCAACGCCGGCTACACCGGATTCTTCGTCAACTCGGTGATCATCAGTGTATGCTCGACGCTGGTGGCCTTTCTTCTCGGCATCCCGGCGGCGTTCGCGCTGGGCCTGTTTCCGACCGAGAAATCCGCCGGTACGCTGTCGTGGGTGCTCTCGACGAAGATGATGCCGGCCGTGGGCGTGATCATCCCGCTCATCATCATTTTCAAGCAGATCCACCTCTTCGATAGCATCCCGGGGATGATCATCCTCTACACGTCGATCAATCTGCCGCTCGTCATCTGGATGATGCGCTCGTTCTTCGCCGAGATTCCGAAAGACCTCATCGAAGCGGCACGCGTCGACGGCGCGCAGACGCTGCAGATCTTGATCGGCATCGCCGTTCCGTTCGTGACGCCGGGGCTCGCGGCGACGGCGCTCCTATGCCTGATCTTCTCCTGGAACGAATTCTTCCTCGTCGTCAACCTGGCTGGACCGCACGCATCGACGCTGCCCGTCTACATCGCCGGCTTCATGACCAGCGAAGGCCTGTTCTGGGCCAAAATGTCGGCGGCGTCGACGCTGGCGGTCATCCCGGTGTTCATCGCCGGGTGGGCCGCACAGCGGTCGCTGGTGCGCGGCTTGACGATGGGCGCGGTCAAGTAAATTTTTGGAGCTTTGAAGTCTTTGCGGCGCGTCCCTTCGGCGGCAACCCAGCGGCCGTCATGGTGCTGCCGTCGTATCCGGATGATGCAACGCTGCAGGGTTTGGCGCAGGAAAATAACTTAGCCGAGCCTTTTTGTACATGGAGGGTGAAGCGGAGATAGAGGAATGATCGTCGCCTTCCGGCGCCCGCCGGAGGTTGATTGACCGGGTCCCGGGTTTTCGGGTTAGCTTGCGAAAGCGGGGGTCTCGTCGGCCGCGACGCCGTCGCCGATCGCCGCCCGGGTGGCCCGCAAGGCTTCCTTGGCCGTGATCTGCGGCGGCGCTTGGGCTAGCGGCGTGCGCGGACGCATCCAGGCGACGACCGCGCGCGTCGCTGCTTCGTAGCCCATGCGCAGATGATCGCCCGGGGCCATCTTCGCCATCTCTTTGAACAGGTAGCTGTCGAAGGTCAGTTGCTGCACGTCGCGCGTCGCGCACATGTCGACGAAGAACTCGCGTTTGAAGTTCGACGTGTACGAGGCGGTCTCGAGAAACTCGAGGAAGTCGAACATCGCGCCATACTTTTTCTGCCAGACCTTCTCGTACCGGGTGAGCGGCGAACGGTGATCGGTAGCGTGCAGGACCAGGGTTTGGGCAGCCATGCGGCCCGAGGCCATCGCGAAGTAGATGCCCTCACCCGAGGTGTGCGCGACCATCCCGCCGGCGTCGCCGACGAGCATCGTGTTGCCGTAGACGAGCTTCTTGTAACGCTGCATCGGCAGCGGGTGGCCTTCGAGCAGGATCCGCCGCGCCCCGCGCAACTTGCTGCCGGCGCGCGCCTTGACGCCCTCGAGAAACGCATACGACCGGTTCGCGTGCTCGGGTTTGCAGCCCGTGCCGACCGCGACGTGATCGCTCTTGGGGAACACCCAGCCGTAGAAGTCGGGCGAAATGTCGTCGCCCAGATACAACTCGGCGGTATGCGCGTAATACTCCATCGCATCGTCGGGCAGCGCCAGCCGTTCCTGGATCGCCGAGGCATGTTTGACCGGCGCGCGCCCGCACGATTTGGCGACCAGCGACCCCGCGCCGTCGGCGCCTACCACGAAGTCGAAATTCTCGTACTCCTCGCGGCCGTCGCGATGACGCAGCTTGACCCGCTGCGTGCCGTCGGGCTGCTGCTCGTGCGAAACGAACGCGCATTCGCGCACGTCGGCGCCCGCCGTCGCGGCCTTGGCGCGCATCGTACGGTCGAGCACTTCGCGCGTGACCATGATGATGTAGTCGTCGGCGCGCGGCGCGGTGCCGCGCACGTCCATCGAAACCTGCGAACCGCTGGGCCCGATGACGACGGCGCGCGTCGTCTTGCGCTCGATGATCGACTCCGGGATACCGAACTCGCTCATCGCCTTGGGCGGAATCGCGCCGCCGCACGGCTTTTTGCGTTTGAGATCGCGTTCGATCAGGGTGACGTCCCACCCCGTCGCGGCCAGATCACCGGCCGCGACGGCCCCACCAACATTAGCACCGACGACGAGCACGCGCATGTTCTTCAGAAACCTCCAGAACGGACGGCGAGAGCGGCGGCTAGCATGCCCCACACGAAGGGCGGGATCGCGCTCGCACAATACCAGGGCGCCAGTTTTGCCGGATCGCCCGCCAGCCGGCGCTGCATCGGAATTTGGATTGCGAACAAAACGAACATGACCGCCGCGGCGATCCACATGGTGTGATACGCGACGTACGCAATCGCGGCGACCTGAAAGACGTCGATGAACGTGAAGGCGGCGCGCAGTGCGCCGCGTTCGCCGAGCATCGCGGGGATCGAGCGCAGGCCGAGGCGCCGGTCACCTTCGATGCTCTTGAAATCGTTGAGCGTCATCANNGCGCAGGCGGCGTTGGCCAGCCAGCCGTTCGAGGCTTTGAGCCGCAGCGGCGGCGCGCTGTAGGCCCAGGCCAGCCCGAGGCCAACCAGCGCGATCCAGAACACCAGCGGGCCCAGCGCGTAGGCCAGCGCGCATGCCGCGAGCGCTAAACCGCCCGCGATCGCCGCGATCGTCCCGGGAGCGAGCAAATTGGCCGCCGTCGGCCGGTCGGGCTCGTTGATGGCGTCGACCTCGCGGTCGAACCAATCGTTGATGACTTGCGAGAACGCGCACAGCAGCGGGCCAGCCAAAATCATCGCCGCGAGGATCCGGCCGACCGAGGGCAGATTCCACCCCGCGTTACCCGACGCGACGCAGCCGACGAGGATCGCCCACATCGGTGCGAACCAGGTGCCGGGTTTGGCGAATGTCTTGAGCGAGGAGTTGATCTTGGCCGCACCGGCTTCTTTGTCGGTGAACGGCAGCATCATCGCGCCGAATTGGCCCACGGTCCGCATGCTCGTCGAAATCGTGCTGCGACCGAGCTTGCCGACGCCGATCGACGGCGTCACGTCGTCGCCCGACGGTTCGCGTGGTGTCTGCAGGGCCATCAGCGGTCCTCCGCCGTTTCACGCGGCGCCGGACCCGTCGGCGTTTCGATGCTCATCACCCTAGAGGAATGCGCGAAGTGCATTCCTCTAGCCCCCGACATGCTCGCGCGCGGCGAGCACGGTGCGCTCGTCGACCACCGGGATCGCATTGTCACGCGCGTACTTCTCGATGTTGTTGCGCGCTTTTTTGCGCACGAAGAACGGAATCCGTGAAACGAGCCGTTCCGCGGCCGGATCCCAGCGCAGCTCGCGCGTCTCGACCGCCGCGACCGCGACCGCGACCGTCGGCGCGTGGACCTCGGCGCCCTCGGGCATCGCTTCGGCGAACCGGCCCTGGTTGCGCGGACCGAACGTTTCGATGAGGTGGTGTTCGAGCCCCAGAACCTGCGTTTGGTTCACCACGTCGCCGATGTGGTTGGCGCCGTCGTATCCGATGAAGGGCGCGTAGCCCAACGGGAAGTTGAGGATGTGGGCCGGCGGCGAAATGACCGCGCACGGCACGCCGACGGCGCTGGCCGAGTGGCGCTCCATCTGCGAACCGAACATGATGTCGGGCCGGTTCTCGTCGATGAGCTTGGCGACGACCCGGAAATCATCCGTGACGACGACGTTGTCGGTGAGGTCGGCGACGCGCCGGCGCAGCCAGTCGCCGTACGCCAAAACGTACGTGCCGACGAAATCGACGTGCATGTCGAGTTCCTCGCGCAGCACGCGCGCGATCCCCGCGGCCGTCGTCGGCGTGCCGAACACGCCGACCCGTTTGCCCGAGAGCGCGTGCGCGTCGACGGTNNTCGCCGAACGGCAGCGCGTCGACCGTCGGCGTGCCGAAGCGATCGTGCAGATAGGTCAACGTTGGGGCCGTCAGCTCGTACGCCGTCGAAAGATTGACCCAGGCCCTGCCCACGCCGCGCAGGTCCGCCGGTGAGGCGCCCAGCGGCGCGACCAGATTAACCTCGATACCGAGCGCCGCGAGCATCCGGCGCAGCGACGTCACGTTGGCATGATCGTGAAAACCCAGCAGCGACGGGCCGAAGATGTTGACCGACGGCTGCGGCGAGCGCTCGACGTCGGCGGCGAAGTGGGCGACGATCTCCTGGAGAGTGAGCGCGAACGCGCTCACCTCGGTGTCGCGCACCGGATGGGCCGAGGCTTGGAAGATCTCGGCCTTGACGTCGCCCGGCGCGAGCATCGCAATTTCGCCGTCGAGGGGTTCTTGCAGCACCGCCGCCGTCGCCGAGCGCGTCACCACGATCATCTCGGGCTGCAGCCGCGCATCGACTTCACGCAACACCGCCGGGACGTTCGCGGCCGCGCCCGCGAGCGTCGCCTCGGACATCGCGCACACCGAGATCGGCGGCACCACGCCCAGCCGCTCGAACATCGCGAGCATGATCGTGCCGTAACCGTCGCCCTTGGGCGCGCGCAGCACGGCATGAATGCCGCTGAACGACGCGGCGACTTTGCACACGCCGACGTGCGCCGGTGCCCCGTAGGCCCAGAGTGCGAGTTTCATGCGCGCGCCGGCTCGCGAAAGAACGACAGATCGATCGGGGTCGCGGCCGTTTGCGAGCGGTCGCGCGTGCGCGCGAGCGCATCGTGGCGGCGCATCGAGGCGGCGAACATGCCGAGCAGCGCGGGCGCGCCGTTGAACCCGTGGACCGGCTGGAAGGTCAGCTCGGTGGCCCACTTCACGTTGAAGCCCTGGCCTTCGAGAGCGTTGGCGATGTTGAGGTTCGCGACGACGAGATCCGGCCGGTTCGCGTCGAGCCGGGCGAACATCTCGAACCGGTCGGGCCGTTCGTAGACGTCGATGCCTTCGAGCGCGGCCCGTTCGCGGGCGTGGAACTTGCGGTAGATGTTCGGCGTGCCGACCGCCTTGACGGTCATGCCGGCGGCGCGCAGCGTGCGCGCCAGCGGCAACTCCAGCAGCGTGTCCGAAACGAAACTCACCGACCGGCCGCGCAGCACCGCGACGTCGCGTTCGCAGGACGTCCACGCCGCGCGTTCGCGCTCGGCGTACGAAATGGTCTTGCCGAACGCCGCGGCGAGCGTCTCGAAGAACGCGCGCGTGCCGTCGGGGCCGTACGGGAAAACGGTTTGATGGATCGCGCAGCCGCGCTCACGCTGCGCGTAGGAGACCGACCCGTACAGGTACGGATGAACGGCCGCGAGCACCGTGTTGGGTCCGATCGGCGGCAGATCCAGCGCGCTCTCCGCGGGCAGAAACGCGGGCTCGGGCAACCCCATCGCGGCGCACTCCAGGCGCATCTCGGCTTCCTCGATAGCGGACAAGCAGCCCAGAATCACGATATTCTGCGCGTCGGTCGTCGGACAGCGTTCGATCATCGCCGCGAGCACGTGATCTTCGCCTTGCGTGTAGGCGGGATCGAAGCCATCGAGCCGGCACGGATACATGCGCACGCCGGTCAGCGCCTCGAGCGGTTTGGCGCAGCCCGCGACATTCATTTTCAGGATCTCGGGCGTGCAGGTCGAGCCCAAGAAAATCGCCGCTGGACGATGCTCGGCGACGATCGCTTCGACGAGCGGCTGCACCGCTTCGAGCGTGTCCCGGCCCGACAGATCGTCTTCGTCGAGCACCGCCGTCGCGAAACGCGGCTTGGCGAAGATCATCACGCCCAGCGCCGTCTGCAGGAAGCCTTGGCACGAGTGGGTCCCGACGACGAGGAAGAAGCTGTCCTGCATCTTGTGGTGGAGCCAGCCGATCGGGGCAAGCGAGCAGAAGTCATCGCGCTCGATCGTTTCGGTTGATGGGTCGAACACGAGTGGCAGGATCCTCCGACATCGATGGTGGCAGCGGAACCACGCTAGCCCGCTGTCATTGTCGCCCCTGGGACCTGCTAGGGGGGTGACGCGAGTCACCCGCCTCCGCTCGACCGGACTCGCCGGCGCGCGGCGCGAAGCGCGGTGCAATGACAACCTATGAAAAACCGTCCGGCGACGAGTTGCGGGCGCTGGCGAGCGAGTCGAAGACGCTGCGCGCGCGCATTCATACCGCCAAGGGCGACATCGTCTTCGCGTTCTATCCCGATGAGGCGCCGCAGCACTGCGCGGCGTTCGTAAAGCTCGCGCGCGCCGGGTTCTATGACGGACTGACGTTTCACCGGGTCGAGAAGGGCTTCGTTATCCAGGGCGGCGACCCAAGCGGCAACGGCACCGGCGGGCCGGGCTACCAGATCGATGCGGAGTTCTCGAATCTGCCGCACATCAAGGGCACCGTCGCCATGGCGCGCAGCTCGAACCCCAATTCGGCCGGGTCGCAGTTTTATATCTGCCTCGACGACGCTTCGTTTCTCAACAAGCAGTACACCGTTTTCGGGCAGACCGTCGAAGGTCAGGACGTCGTCGACAAGATCAGCAAGGACGACGTGATGGAGACGGTCACGATCGAGGCCGCCGGCTAATCGGGCGACGCGTGCACCCGGCACTGGGACGCCGGGTGCGATGTACCGCGGGCCGGCCCTCGAACGTGAGCCGCGGGCCGTCGAACGTAAGCCGCCGGCCCGTTTCGTGCGAACGGAACTTTTCCCGTTGCGGGATAGTTAGAGGAACATTAACGCGTCGGAAGATAAATCTTGCGCGCGTTGCATCGGAAGATGAAACGGGTTCGGGGTGCGCGTGCCACGTCAGACGCAGCCCTTTCTGGGCGCAGGAACGCCGCCGCGAAGCGTTTCGCGCATGGAGGCAGGTCAGTGGTCGATTCATCGACGATGAGCGCCCCGCGGTTAGTTGTGCGCGACATCAAAAAGTCGTTCGGGGCCGTAACCGTGCTGCGGGGCGTGAACTTCGAGGCCGGCGCGGGTGAAGTGACCGCCCTGCTGGGCGACAACGGGGCCGGGAAATCGACCCTGATCAAGTGCATCGCGGGTACGCACATCCCCGATAGCGGAACGATCACGCTCGAGGGGGTCGCACAGCACTTCCACACCCCCAGCGACGCCACGGCGGCCGGGATCGAGACGGTCTACCAGGACCTCGCGCTGTGCGATAACCTCGACGTGGTCGCGAATCTTTTTCTGGGCCGCGAGCGGCGCGGCGGGTTCGCCCTGCTCGATGAGATCTCGATGGAGAAGACCGCGAAAGCGGCGCTCGACCAGCTTCAGATCATCATTCCCTCCGTGCGCAGTACGGTGGCCCAGCTTTCGGGCGGCCAGCGTCAGTCGATCGCGGTGGCCAAAGCCGTGTTGTGGGCGCCCAAGGTCGTGATCCTCGATGAGCCGACCGCGGCGCTGGGCGTCGCGCAGCAAAAACAGGTCCTCGATCTGATCAAACGGCTGCGCGAAGCGGGCTTGGCGGTGGTCGTGATCACCCACAACATCGTCGACGTAATGGAAGTCGCGGACGTCGCTATCGTCATGCGCCTTGGCCGGCGCGTCGCGAAACTCGTCGTGGCCGAGGTTTCGCCCGAAGACATCGTCGCCGCGATCACCGGTGCGCGCGAGTTCGCGGAGGCGGCGGCCGGATGATCGGCGCGCCAACCGCCGCGCCCCGGCCGGCGTCTACGCCGCCCGCCTCGCCGGCAAATTCGTGGCTTACGATCGACCGCTCGAAGCTTGCGACGACGGTCCCGATCTACGCCGCGATCGTGCTGATTTGGATCTTCTTCGAAACGCAGACCAGCGGCCGATTCATCGGCGCCCGCAATTTGTCCGAGATGGCGCAAGAGTACTCGTACAAACCGCTCCTGGCGATCGGCGTCGTCTTCGTCCTGCTGCTGGGCGAGATCGATCTGTCCGTCGGCTACCTCACGCTGCTCTGCGCGACGACCGTCGCGGTGCTGTCGGCCTTCGGCCACCTGCCCGCGCCCGTCGCGATAGCGGGCGGCATCGTTCTAGGAGCGCTGCTGGGCCTAGCGCAGGGCGCGCTGATCTCCGTGCTCCGGATGCCGGCGTTCGTCGTCACGCTGGGCGGCTTCTTGATCTTCGAGGGGCTGGCATATCACATCCTGAGCGGCGCCACGATCAACGTTCCCGATGCGACGATCGCCGCGATCGGGACTTCGTACATTCCGACCGTGCTGAGCTTCGCGTTCGCGGTGGCCGCGATCGCCGGCGTCGCACTGCTCGGACTTTCCGGACGGCGCAAACGCGCGGCGGCCGGACTGAGCAATGCCCCCATAAGCGGCTTCGTCGCGCGGACGACGGCGATCGCGGCGCTGTTGCTCGTGGTCGTGGGGTTGATGGATTCTTATCGCGGCGTGCCGTTGTCAATGGGCGTCCTGCTAGCGTTTGCGCTCGTTACATGGTATGTTGCGGCAAAGACGCCGTTTGGGCGTCATGTCTATGCCGTCGGCGGAAATGTCGAAGCGGCGCGCCGCGCCGGCATCAACACCGTCGGAGTCCGTTGGATCGTCTTTGGAATCGCCGGCTTTTTTGCCGGGGTCGCCGGGGTGATGCTCGTCGGGTACGCGCAAGCGGCGTCGACAACGGCGGCGGGTCCGGATCTGCTGTTGGACGTGATCTCCATTGCGGTCATCGGCGGCGTGAGTCTTACCGGCGGACGCGGAAACGTGTGGTCGGTCCTGCTCGGCGGACTGCTGATCGCAAGCCTCGACAGCGGGCTGAACCTCATGTCGGTCGACTCGAACTTCGTGTATGTCATCAAAGGCGTGATCTTGCTGCTTGCGATCCTGCTCGATGTTCTCGGTAAGCGCCGCGGCGCCGGCGGAGCACGCGTCTAACACCGGCCGTCTCGGATGGCCAATGTAGAGAGGAAACAGTACGTGATACGCACTTCATCGATGGTTCGTCGTTGTACCGTCGCGGCGGCGGCGATCGGCATCGCGGCGCTTCCGCCGGCGCTCAACGCCGCCGATACTCCGACGGTCGGCTTCTTGATGTCCGACTACACGACGTCGGCGCGCTGGCAGTTCGACCGCGACTTCTTCATCGCGGCGCTCAAGAAGGTCGACCCTGCCGTCACCGTCGTCGTCGACGATGCGAAGACGGATCAAACCCGTCAACAGACGCAAGCCGCGTCGCTGCTGACGTCGGGTGCGAAGGTGCTCATCGATGTGCCGGTCGATTCGACCCAAGCCTCGGCGATCGTCCGCGCCGCGCACGACAACAGCCCCGCGGTGCCGGTCATCGCGTACGACCGGCTCATCAACGACGCCGACGTCGACGCCTATGTCACATTCGACCCGATCGCCGTCGGACGCCAGCAGGCGCAGTACATCGTCGACCACGTCAAGAGCGGGACGCTGATCTCGATCGCCGGCGCGCAGACCGACAACAACGCAATCGAATTTCACGCCGGGGCGATGCAAGTGCTCGACCCGCTGGTGAAGTCGGGCCGCTACAAGTTGGCCTACGACCGCTATACGCCGAACTGGGACAGCAACGCCGCGCAAGCCGAAACGGCCTCGGCGCTCAACAACTTGAGCAACAAAGTCGATGCTATTCTCGTCGCCAACGACGGCATGGCCGGCGGCGTGGTCGCGGCCTTGCGCGCGCAGCATCTCGACGGCAAAGTCCTCGTCACCGGTCAAGACGCCACGGTCGCCGGCATTCAGAACATCCTCGTCGGCGAGCAGAGCATGACCATTTACAAGCCTATTCGCAAGCTCGCTGAAGCAGCAGCGAAGATGACGGATGCGTATCTCAAGGGCGGGAAGCCGGCCACGAATACGACGATGAAGAACGGAAAAATTGACGTCCCGACGGTCCTGCTGCCGGTCGTCACGGTAACGAAAGACAACATCAAGTCGACCGTCATCGCCGACGGATTCGTTACCAAAGAGCAGCTCTGCAACGGTATCCCCGCATCAGCCTGCTCCGGTTTATAACAACGCGACGCTGCTCCTCAAAACTAGGAGGGAACCACTTGACTCGACACGATCAACTCGCGTCGCCGCCGAAGCGGCGACCACGGTACATCTTTTCACTCGTTTTGGCCGTCGTACTCGCGTGCGGCGGATTCTTCGGATCGTTTGCTCCCGCCTCAGCCGACGCGGTCTCGCATCTCCCGACAATTGATCTGTATCCGACCATAAACTATGCGACCGGCAATGATGAATATGGGTCGCCTGGTGGTCCGGATCCGGCCAACAATTATCCGTCGGCGGGATACACGAACCTGTCTCCAAGCGCCGGAAACGCCGCCGGCGGTACACGCCCCGGCAAGCTCGACCTCAACGCGGTGGTCACGATCCCGCTGGTCAGCAACTTCAACTTCCAGTACGAACACGACCGCGCCGCCGGTATCGACACGACGATCGGCCGCGTAACCGACGCGGCGCACAAGTACATCTACCCCGCGTCGAACAATGACATCGTCGACGCTTTCCGAGTCAACTATAGCGGTATCAAGGGCGTCGGCGTGACGCTGGCGACCCAATACCGTTTCCGCCACGACAACCCGGCCACCAACGACGTTGCCAGCAACGGCGGCGCGCCGGCCGATTGGCACCAGCAGACCCTCACGTTGAGCTACACGGCGCCCGCGATCGCGGCGCTCAACGGCCTCACGGTCGGCGTCTCGGGCACCGGCGTGCACAACAAGCATCACGCTTCGGCGAACTATCTCGCGGGCCTAGCCGCTAATTGCGCGCTGCCGGCCGGGCCGCCGACGGGCACCTGCTTCACCGACTCCGACGGCAAAACGCGCACGGGCGTCAACTACGGCGTCAACGCGAACCTCCCGATCAACCACGGCTTCGCGGTCTTCGGGAGCGCTAGCTACGGCGCGTTCGACTGGTTCGACAATGCTCCGGAGCCATTCTACTACGACATCATCGACGTCGGCATTTTCAAGAAGCTCAACCAAGTGCTCTCGTTGACGGCCGATCTCAATAACCTAACCCAGCAGCACCTCGAAGGCACGCCCTTCATCGCCCCCAACACGATCCACCGTATCTACTTCGCAATCGCGCTCGACATCCACCTCGCTTCGCATTAACTGACGCTACGCCCGAACGAGGGCGTTGACGCGGTGGGCGATCGCGGCGATGCCGCGATCGCCGGCCGACCAATCGTCGAGCGCTCGCGTCAGTACGACTAGGACGAAGGGCTTGTCGCCGTACGGGTCGACGATTGCCGCATCGTTGCGCACACCGTCGATCTCACCGGTCTTATTTGCGCACGGCGTCCCCGCCGGCAAACCGCTTGGAATTTTCGACTTATCCTCTTGCCCGAGCAGAAGATCGATCATCGCCCGGCATGAGGCCGGTTTGGCGACCGTGTTGAGGCCTTCGCGCGAGCCGTTTTCAATCGCATACAGCAGCGTGCCGATGTCGCCCGGCGTCGTCACGTTCGCGCTGACGTACGAGGCCGGAACGACGTCGGCGAAGTGCCGACCGAGGTGCGTCGCCTTCATGCCGCATCGGCGAATGGCGGCGTTGATCGCGCCAAAGCCGAACGCGCTGATGAGCGTGTTCGAGGCCGTATTGTCGCTTTGCCGGATCATCGCGCGAAGCAGGGTGTGCATATGGTATTTCTCGCCCGCCAGCGCGGTGCCGAAACTCGGCGAGCCGCCGATCACGTCGTCAGCGCGAATCGTTACCAGGTCGTCGGGGGAGGCCGTGCGGGCGTCGAACGCGCGGTACGCGGTGACCAAGATGGTCAGTTTGATGACGGAAGCGGCGGCGAATGACTCGCCCGCGCGCACGCTGATGAGCGGCGGCGCCTCGTCAAGTGTGCGCGCGTAAACCCCGGTCACGCCCGGAATTTGGGCGATGAGGTCGTGGACCTCGATCCCCTGCGCGGAGCCGGGTCGCGGAAAGGCGGCCGCGGCAAGCGATGCCGCGATGAATCCGGTGCGCTTCAAGGCTGCAGTTCGGAGCGGATGAAGCGCGCGACCTCGATACCAAGTTCATGAAGTCGCGGCTCCATCCACCGTTCCTGAGCCGCGCAGGTCATCTCGCCGAACTCGATGAGCATCGTTCTCCCTGGTGTCGTGACGCGGCGATAGGCGTAATAGGTCTTCTCATTGTGCGAGATGTTCTCGCCGGCGAAGTGATAGGGAAAGAAGGCTCGATAGCGTTGTACCCAGTCATGCACGAATGCACGATCCGCGCCGGGCGGGAAGCCGACCGACGCACCGCCGCTGCAGGGCTCGGAATTGCCGTCGAAATGGAGAAACACCGCGGCGCGCGCGCGGTCGTGGCCGCGATAATCGGCCGGGCGATACTTGACGGTGAAACCGTCATGCTGTAGCTCTGTTGCCGCCGCGTGCGCGACGATCGGGGTCCAGTCTTGTTCGCGCTGGGTCCCAAGCCGCGCGCCGAGGTTGCAGTGCTTGACGTGCATCGGCTTGCACGATTTCGGGCGCCCCTGGTGGCCCGCCTGAACGACGACATCGACTTGATCCGCCCCAGCCGGCTGCAGCAGGAAGCACAAGATTACGACGATCATAGCGGGAAGTCGCATGCCGACGCAATAACTTCGGCGCCGAATGTACAGTCCTTTGGCCAGACTTCCAGCGCTGGTCCGCGCCGTTGCGTTGTTCGCGCTGATCTCGTGCGGCGCGACGCGTGCCGCCGAGGCGGCGAGCGGCCTGCCCCGGCCGGCCCACGTCGTCATCATCATCGAGGAAAATCACTCGTACCGCCAAATCATCGGGGCGCCGGCGGCACCGTTCCTCAACGACCTGGCACGCCGCGGAGCGAACTTCACGCGCGCTCACGGCGTCACTCATCCCAGCGCACCGAACTACTTCGCGCTCTTTACGGGGCGAACCGTCAACAGCGGTGATGGTTGTCCCGCGCGCGGCATACCGCCGAGTCAACCCAATCTGGGCAGTGAACTTCTGGCTGCGCGCCTGAGCTATGGTGCATTTTCTGAATCGCTGCCGAATCCCGGATTTGCCGGCTGCTCCGCGGGGACGTACGCGCGAAAACATGCGCCGTGGGTCCAATTCACGAACCTGCCGGCCGGCTCGCACCGGCCGCTCACGGCGCTGACCGACTATCGGCAATTGCCGACGGTCGCGTTCATCGTGCCCAATGTCGACCACGACATGCACGACGGAACCGTGAACGCGGGCGATGCTTGGTTCGAGCGGGAACTTGGACCGCTCGTCCGCTGGAGCGCCGCGCACGATACGCTGCTCATCGTGGTGTGGGACGAAGGCTTCGATCTCGGCAACACGATCCCGACGATCTTTTACGGACCGATGGTCAAACCCGGCGCTTATGCCGAACCGATGAACGCTTACGTGATCCTGCGGACCGTCGAGGACCTGTATGGCCTCCCCGCCCTGGGCCGGGCGGCAAGGGTCCACGCCGTTCGCGATATCTGGACGGGGTCGCGCTAACGCGCCACGTCGGCCAAGGCTTGATCGAAGCGCGTGAGCACGGAGTAGCGGTGCACGAGCAGCAGCGAAATCGAGGCGCCGGCATTGCCCCAGTCTTCGGTGAATCCGAGCGCGTAGCCGCTGCGCGCGGCTAGCCGCGCAAGGCGGTCGTCGTAGTTGTCTTCGGGATATACGACCGCGCACGGCCGCGTCCCGATGCGGGCCGCAATCGACGTTTGTGCCAGGCGGAACTCGTGGAGCACGTCGGCATCGGAGAGCGGCCGCAGATCCGGCGGGTGATTCGCGGTCAAGCTTTCGATCTCGATGAGTCCGCTGCGTTTCATCGCGTTCAGTTGCGGCCACGTATTGTGGCGCTTCGTCGTTGTTTTCCCGACGAAATTGGTGTGCACGAAAAGCGTCGCCGGGAAGTGAAACTTCTTTAACAGCGGAAAGGCGTTCTCATAGATGCCGTGCCCGTTGTCGTCGAAGGTGAGAACCAGCGGCCGGGCGGGGACGGGAGCTCCGCGTTCGAGGTGCGCGCGCAACGCCTGCAATCCGATGACGTGATAGCCGCCACGAGCAATGGCGTCGAGCTGCGCGCGGAAGGTATCGAGCGTCGTATCGAACCAAACTTCCTTCGGCCCGGCGACGACGTCGTGCCACACGAGCACAGCCATATATGGCGCGCCCGCGCTCGCGGCCAAGGGTGGAAGTTCGGGCGCGGCGGCATGGCCGGGGGCCGCCGCCGCGAAGATTCCGAACACCAGTGAGGCCAGCAGGCGCGCGATCATCGAGGGTGACCCGATTTCGTCACGAACGAAAATTGCCTTGGGCCGGGCCCGCATTGTCGGCTTGCTGCTGCTGGCGGCCGTGACGATCGCGGTCATCATGTTTGCCGCGCGCGCTTCGATCGAGCGCCGCCTCGTGCAGTCGTACCTCGAACAACGCACCGGTGCGAGCGTGACGTTCGACGGTGTTAACGTCGGATATGGTGTGAACGCCGGATTAAGAACGCTCTCGATCGATGGTCTGCACATCGCGCGCGGCGCCGCCGAGCTCGAGGTTCCGCACGCCGACGTGTCTTTCGGTGGCCCGCTCGAGATCTTGGTGCGCTCGCCGCACCTCGCGTTCCCGCTGCCGCCTGCCGACGGATCCGACGGCTCCGACCCAACCGCGTCAACGGTCGCCTGGCTGCGCGGCGCGCAGGCGCGGGTGCGTGTTTTCGACGGCCGTGTCGACATCGTGCCGCCAGCCGATGTTTCCGCCGCGCTGCTGCCGGTGCTGCATACGAGCAACGTCGCCGGAACACTCGCGCTCGAGCCGCAAGCCGCTGCTTACGATCTCAGCGGCGATCTCGTCGGCGACGGCCGGACTTATCCGTTTGCGGCTCGCGCCGCGTCGCGCGGCGGATCGCTGACCGGATCAGTGTCCGCGCCCGCCCTGCCCGCCGCGCCGTTCGCGGCGCTCGCTCCGTCGCTGGCGGCGGTGACCGGCGGCGAGCTGCACGACGTCGCGCTCGCGTTCGGCGACCAGCTACGGGCCGATGCGACCCTGGTCGACGTCGACGCGAGTTTTGGCGCGTACCGCCTGCGTGGTTTGCGCGGCCCGCTCGCGCTGCGCGGCGACCGGCTTGGAACGCCCGGCTTGGACGGATTCCTCGGCCGCGTCCCGTTGTCCGTCGTCGGCGAGATCCACGATCTGCGCGAGCCCGCGGAAAACCTCCGCACGGGGACGCGCGAACTCGCCGAACTCGACCGGCTCCTCGCGGCGGTTGCCGCCCAGCGGGACGTGGGGTGGGCGCATCTCGAGACCACCGCCCCGGGCATCGCCTTTGCGCAATACGGCGCGCGCGCGCCGATTGGTCCGCGTGTCATCTCCGTGCTGATCGTCGACCCCAAGGAACCGTCGCTGCGGCTGGGCACGGCGATCTCGTCCGACCACGTTATTTCCAAGGGCGAGCGCACGTCGCAGTTGGCGCAGCGCACGGGTGCCGTCGCGGGCGTGAACGGCGACTACTTCGATATCGGGCGCTCGTACGAACCGCAGGGCCTGCTCATTCGCGACGGCACGATCGTGCGCGGTCCCACGGACCGCGCGGCGCTGGTCCTCGACCGCGCGAACAACGTCCGGTTCGCTGAGTTTCATCTGGACGGCAGCGTAAGGACACGCGGGCGCACCTATCCGATGACCCAGATCAACACCTGGCCGCCCGGCCGGGTCACGCTCGTGACGCCCGACTATGGCGCCACGCTGCCCCCGGCACCGGCCACGTTCGTCCGCCTCGCGGCCGTCGACGCGGCGCGGCATCTCTATCGAGCGACGGCGGTCGAATCCGCCGCCGCCGGACTCCGCGTGTCGTTCGGTGTGGCCTTCGGGCCCCTCGTGCGCGGCGCCGCGCCGCGCGTCGGCGACCTTTTTCGGATCAATTACCATCTCGCGCCGCCGGTAACCAACGTCGCCGCGGGCATCGGCGGGGGGCCGATCTTGCTCAAAGACGGTCGCTGGTACGAGGACCCGCATGCGCCCGCGCCGGCCGAGCGCGACGTGCGCTGGCCGGTCGTCGCGTTTGGCTCGACCGCCGCCGGGCTACTTCTGTTCGCCGCCGTCGACGGCCGGCATCCCGAGCGTGCCGTCGGGATGACGCGCCCGGAATTCGCCGCGCTGTTGCGGAGCTACGGGGTGCGCGACGCCATGGCATTCGACTCCGGCGGTTCGGTCACGCTCGTGGCGCGGGCCCCGGGTGAGGGCGCGGTGAGCGTTCGCAACACGCCCTCAGACGACAGCGCCGAGCGCTTCGTCTCCGACGCGCTCCTCGTCTTCAGTTCGGCGCCGCGCGATGAAATCGTGAACGGCCCGCCGTCCCCCGCGCCGCCGGTCATGCCCTGACCCATGTTCACGCCGCCCGTCGCGCTCACCCCGCCCGTACCGTTTCCGCTCGTCATCGCGCAGTCGAGCACGCGTGAGTTCGTCGCGCCCGGCGTCGAGCGCTCAGCGTTGCGCCTGCGGACCAACGCTGGTCCGCTGGTGATCCATATCGTCGCCGTCGACACCCACGAGCCGACGGCCCGGCTCGGCGTCGTCTTGGCCCACGACCGGCTCGTATCGAGCGGCGAGACCGTCTCCTCGATGGCCGCTCGAACGAACGCGGTGGCGGGAGTGAACGCCGACTACTTTGACATCGGCAACACGAATGGGCCGCTCAACATCGTCGTGCAGGGCGGCACGCTCGTGCGCAGTCCGTCGAGCCGCGTCGCGTTCGTGGTCGGCAAAGACCGGAGCGTGCGCTTTGCGAACGTCGCGTTCCACGGCAGCGTGCAGTACGGGGCCGCGTCGGTACCGCTGACCGGGGTCAACGTCTGGCCGCCCGAAGGCGGCGCGTCGCTCATGACGCCGGCCTACGGCCCGCTTAAGCCCAACCCGACGGTGGCGGCGGTGCGGGTCAGCCCGAGTGGGCCGAACGCGCAGTACCGGGTTACCGACGCTGCGGCGCAAACGGGGACGACCGAGAACGCCGATGCGACGCTCGCGTTCGGCCCGGCGGCAGCGGCGATCGCCGATCCGCCCCCGGTCGGGTCGACGTTCGATCTGCGCAGCACGCTCGATCCGCCGCTCGAAGCGATCGCCGAAGCCGCCGGCGGCGGCCCGTTGCTCCTCGCGGATGGGCAGCCGGTCAGCGATCCCAACGAGCCGGCGCCTGAGGAGCGCAATGTTCGCTTTCCGGTCGCCGGAGCCGGGATCACACCCGACGGGACGCTGCTGCTCGTCGCCGTCGACGGCCGTTTGCCGGCATCGTCGATCGGGCTGACGCGTCCCGAATTCGCGGCGCTCATGCAAGGTTTGGGCGCGACGTCGGCGATGGCGTTCGATTCGGGCGGGTCGGCCACGCTGGTCGCACGCGCGCTCGGGGACGACGCCCCCAGCGTCGTCAACGCACCTAGCGACGGCGTGGAGCGGCCCGTCGCTGACGGCGTGTTCGTTTACTCGGATGCGCCGCTGGGCCCGGGCCCGCGACTCTTCGCGCGCCCGGCCGCCGCACTCGCTTTGCCGGGCGCCGTCCTCGAACTGCGGGCAGCCGTTATCGACGCCGCCGGACACCGACTGCGGACCGTGGCGCTCCCCGCGCTCTCGGCCGATCCGCACATCGGCGAACATCGCGAACCGGTCGGCGCCGGCGACCTGCGGACCACGGTGCAGTATCGCACCGTGGAGCGCCTCGCGGCGCTGGAGATCGAGCCCCCGCGGCCCAATCCCGAACCTGGCGCTGTGGTCGAACTGCAAGCTGTCGGCGTCGATGCGCTCGGCGATCCGGTCGCGCTCGAAGGCGTTCAATGGTCAGCCGCCGGTGGGAACTTGACGCCCGCAGGGACGGCGGCGGTCTATCGAGCCGGCAGTGCCGACGGTCAAGTTCTGGCCAGCGCGGGCGGCGTCCGCGAGAGCATCGAGGTGCGAGTCGGGCATCACGAACAGGCGTTGCCGCTCTTCGACGGCGACGCGGCCGGCGGGTGGCGCTTCACGACGGCGCCCAGCGGAGCGCCGGGTACGTTGTTGTTCGCTGGCGAAGCCGGCGCCGGCGGCGTGTTGACCTTGCCTTTCGATCTGGACAGCGAGCGCGCCGCCTACGCGACGGGCGATTTCACCCTGCCCGGGGAGCCGCTCGCGTTCGGCATCGATGTGCTCGGTGACGACAGCGGCGTCGCACTGCGCGCGGCGTTCGTCAACCGCTTGGGTGAGCGTCACGCGCTGACGCTGGTTCGCAGCGTCGACTGGGACGGCTGGCGGCGGCTCGTGGTCGCGCTGCCACCGGACCTCAATCCGCCGGTTCATCTGTCCGCGCTCTACGTCGCGCGGTTGAACCAGGCACCGCGCCGAACCACCGGCTCGATCGGGTTTCGGGCGCCGGCGGTGATCTTGGCCGGCAACCAATGAGGGGCTGGCTCACCGCGCTCGCCGCCGCTGCGCTGCTGGCAGCGGGAACCGCAAAAACAGCGGCCGCCCAGGTGCGCGGCGCCGGCGTGCCGATCCTGATGTACCACCGGGTTGACGGGCTCGTACCGCGCGACGCCGTTGGTCGCAGCCTCACGCTCGAACCGGCGAAATTCGAGGCATCGCTGGCCTGGCTGCGACAGCACGGTCTGCACACGCTTACGACGGTCGAACTCGTCGAGGCGCTCAAGCGCAGCGAGCACCCCGCTTCCGCCGTCGTGCTCTCGTTCGACGACGGTTACGAAGACGCGTTCACGACCGTGCTGCCGCTGCTTAAGCGCTATGGCGCGCGGGCGTCGTTTTATGTCAGCGCCGATTTGATCGGAACACCGCGCCATCTCACCTGGCGCGAGTTGCGAGCGATGCGCGACGAGGGGATGGAGATCGGCTGCCACGGCAGCCGGCATCTCGACCTGACGGTCATTTCCCGCACCCAAAAGCGCTACGAGATCGGCCATTGTGCGGCTGCGCTCGCGCGTTACGTCGGGGTACCCCGCACGTATGCCTATGCCGCGGGCCGGTATGACGCGGCCGCGATGGAGATCGTCCGCGCCTCGGGCTTCGAGGCGGCGCTCACCGAGCGTGCCGGGACCGTCACTTCGGTATCGGATCCGCTCGAACTCCCGCGCCGCCGGGTTGATCGCGATAGCTCGATCGCCGCCTTCGCGGAGCTCGTTTCGGGAAAATAACGCGCGCGACGGGAGCGGCGACCGGCTCGCGGTAACTGCGGGCAGATGAAGAGTCCGCTTACGCCCAGCGACCTCGTCGCGCTCGTCGTCGCCGGCGATCCGCAGCTGGGATCCGATGGACGCAGCGTCTATTTTGTCCGCAAGCACCTCGACCGGGCGGCGGACGCCGCCCGAACGTCGATCTGGCGCGTCGATGGCGCCGGGGGCTGCGCGCCGTTCACGGCTGGAAAAAACGATCACCTGCCGCGGCTGTCACCGACCGGCGAAATGTTGGCGTTCGTCGGCGAGCGCGAGGAAAAGCCGCGCGTCTACCTGATCCCGACCGTGGGCGGCGAGGCGCGCCCGGTAAGCGCGGCGTTCGACACGATCGCGGCCCTGGAATGGTCGCCCGACGGCACGCGCTTAGCCGTTGTCGCGCGGGCCGCACACGACCCTTCGACGGCGCGCATTTTTCACGACGCGGCATCGGGGGCGCGCCATATTCGCGCGCTGCCGTTCAAGAGCGATCGCGACGGCTTGCTCGACGGCACGCGGCTTCATCTCTTCGTGCTCGACCCGGTCAGCGGCGCCGGCGAACAGATCACTCGCGGTGACTTTGACGTCAGCGCGCCGGCCTGGTCTCCCGACGGCGCGCAGCTCGTCTTCGGAGCTCAGATCGGCCAGCCCGAATGGTCGTTCGGCAGCGACCTCCACGTCGTCGACGCGGCCGGCGGGGCCATTCGAACGCTGACAGGCGGCGAAGGTCCCGCCGGTTCCCCGGCGTGGTCGCACGACGGCCGCAGCATCGCCTTCCTCGGGCATCTGCACGGCGACGACGCCGGCGGGCGGTTCAACACCGAATTGCTGCTGATCGATGCCGCGGGGGGTCCGATCCGGTCGCTCTCCGCGCCGCTGGATCGCACGGTCGGAAATGCGATCATCAGCGATCTGCGCTCCGGCTTCACGAGCGCCGCGCCGGTCTGGAGCGATGACGACCGCGAACTCTACGGTCTGGTCAGCGCTGATGGTTCGTGCGGCATCCGCGCGTTCGCGCGCGACGGCTCGTCGATTCGCGCCGTCGCCGGCGGCGAGCGCGACATCTTCGCCTTCGCGCACCGGGCCGGCGGGTTCGCTTGCGCCTTCAGCACGCCGGAGATCCCGGCCGATCTGTCGCTGATCGACGCGGCCGGCGCTGAGACGCGCTTGACGACGCTCAACGCCGACGCGCTCGCCGACAAGCTCGTCCTCGCGCCGCGCCGCTTCCGGCCCGCTGCCGCCGACGGTACGCGGCTGGATGCTTGGCTCCTGTTGCCGCCGGGGGCGCCGCCCCCGGTTCCGCTGATTTTACAGGTGCATGGCGGTCCGCACGTCGCCTACGGCCACAGCTTCTTTTTCGAGTTTCAGGTCCTGGCCGGAACCGGCTGCGCCGTCGCTTACGGCAACCCGCGCGGCGGGCAAACGTACGGGCATGCCTATGCCGATGCGATCACCGGCGACTGGGGCGGCGTCGATGCCGACGACGTGCATGCCATTCTCGACGCGGCGCTCGCAGCCGCGGACATCGACCGCTCGCGCATCGGCGTCGCGGGCGGGTCGTACGGCGGCTTCATGACGACCTGGCTGCTCGGCCACAGCGACCGTTTCGCGGCCGGGGTTTCGATGCGCGCCGTCAACGACTTCGTGAGCGAGGTCGGCGCGTCGGACATCGGCTGGTTTCTCGAGCGTGAACTTCGGGCGCCGCCGGTCTACAGCGATTCCGGCCGGCTGCTGTTCGATGCGTCGCCGATGCGCGCCGCGCCGCAAATCGACGCGCCGCTCCTCGTCGAACACAGCGAACGCGATTACCGCTGTCCGATCGATCAGGGCGAACAGCTCTTCACCCTGCTGCGCCGCTTGGGCAAAAAGCAGGTCGAATTCGTGCGGTTCACCGGCGACGGACACGAACTCTCGCGCGGCGGGAAACCGCGCAACCGCGTACTGCGGCTGCGTGCCATCGCGCAGTGGTTCATTCGGCACCTGCGGCCGGTTGGGTCGAACGCGCCGGCCGACCAGGCCGGCGCGTTGTTTGGTCCGCTGGCGTACGAGACGGATGCGTACGCCGAGCCTGCGACGGCGGCGTCCGCCGCAGCGTCAGCGTCCGTGGCATCGTGAGTCGGGAGATACGGCATGTCGTTTGAAATCACGGCGACCGTCGAATGCTTTCTGCTGCCGGACGACGGCGCGGCGGCACAAGCGTTGTTTTTGCAGCACCTCAAGGATCCTTACGAGATGTGGATCATCGCCTACAGCTTCACGCTCGAGCCGATGATCGACGAAATCATCGCGAACAACACCGCGGACGGACCCATTCACATCTATCTCGATTACAGCCAGTCGACGGGAAAAGCGGAGGCACCGCAGGTGCAGAAACTCGTCGATGGCGGTGTTGAGGTCACGATCGGCACATCGACGGCCGGCAGCAAGTATATCTGCCATACGAAGGGCATCGTCTGCGACGACAAACCCGACCCGTGGTGCTGGGAAGGCTCGGTCAACTTCAGTCAGGGCGGTTGGCTTCAAGTCAATACCGCACTTTTCTTTCATTCGCAGCCCTATCGCGACGCATTCGTCAGCCAGTTCAACCACTTGCGTTACTTCGCGTGGACGCAAGAGCGCGATAAGCAAGTCATGAAAACGCCGCCCCAAGGCGCGCTCGCGCCGCCGTCCGATGGTTCTGGCGTGCCGCCCGCGTCGGCGCCGCCGAGTGGAACGACCAAGAAACCGCCGCAGAAGAAGCGGCCTATTTCCAAGAAAAGCCCAATCCCGAAGAAATCGCCGGTCAAACGCAAGGCGCCGACGAAGCAGAAATAGCTGACGTAGCCGCTGCGTCGTTGTCCGAGTTGCGCCGAGGGATCCGGGGAACAACCGCGACTAGAATCGGCCGGTTATTGCCGCCCGGCTCGCACGGCGACATTCGCCGCGAGCACGATCTTGCGAATCGCGTCTTTCTCGGCGGCATCGCTGAGCAACTTGACGCCGTATTCGAATGTGTCGCCCGCGTGGTCCGTTGCACGAACGACTTGGCCCGTGATCCGTGCCCGGCGACCGCCCTCAACTGGGATCTCGATCTCGATCATCGATCGCACGAAGAGCGGTTCGCTCGTGCGAAGCCGTAAACCCGATGTCGCAATTTCGGAAATGCGGGCTCCATCAAACGATCGACCGTTGCACGTATAGGCTGCCGCAATGTCGACGACGACGCGCATCGCCGGCCGGCGCTCTTCGCGGCGCCGATGCGATTCGATCGATCTGAACTTCGATCGCAGAAGCTCCTCCTCGACCTTGATCTCATAGCTGAACAAGTTGCCGCTTTGGCCCGACAGAATCAATACCGTACCCGGAATTCGCACCCATCCGGATGGGAGTTCGACATCGACGATAATGAAGCGCCGGAGCGTGAGCTGCTCGGCAGCGCAAATGCGGATGGTCCACGCGGAGATGCCCTGAACGCGCGCCCGCCGCGCCGGCGTGCCTGCAAACGAATAGGTTGCGTTAAAGTCGACTTCCGCCCGCTCCCTCGCCGGCGGTGATTTCGCCCCAGTCCGCTTATCGATCATCAGGACTTGTGTCGGCCGTGTCGCGCGGAAACTTACCAAAGCGACCGCCGTCTAAGGAAGCTCGCCGTCCGCGACGAGGATGCCGTCTTCGTCGCTGTAGAGCCAGTGGCCAGGGATGAAGAGTGCGCCGCCGATATGCAGCGGGATATCGACCGAGCCTTTACCGGCTTTGGCGCTCGTCCACGGATTCGATCCGAGCGCTTTGATGCCGATGTCGAGGCTGCGCAGCCCCGCGGTGTCGCGCACCGCGCCGTACACCACGAGCCCCGCCCAGCCGTTCTCGACCGCCGCGCCCGCGATCTTGTCGCCGACGAGCGCCGTGCGCAGCGAACCGCCGCCGTCGACGACGAGCACCGCGCCGCTGCCGGGTTCGCTCGTGAGGCGTTTGACGAGCGCGTTGTCCTCGCGCGTCGCGATCGTGCGGATCGGCCCGGCAAAGCGCGTGCGTTTGCCGAACTGGACGAACTGCACGTCGCAGCTCGCGATGCGGCCGCCCTCGCGATAGGCGTCGACAAGATCGGCGGTTGCGCGATCGCGGCTCAAAGCGGTTCCTCCCAATGGTGTGACGCTGCGTTTCGCCCGCGTCGCGCGCGATCCTTATGTCGCCTCAACTCCCGGTGCCTTGATATTTGGTGAGACCGGTGCGCCAAAATACGTAGGCAACGGCGACCCACAGCGCACCAACGAACGGCGTGAGCAAGCCGACGGCGGGGTTGAGATTGAAGCCGGTCTCCGTTTTGTGCAGCAGAAACGTTGCCGGGAAATAATTCATGAACGCGAACGGCAAAATGAACGCCAGCACGATTCGCACGCCGCGGCCGTAGATCGATATCGGATAGCGCGAAAATTCCTGTTCGAGCGACATCACGACCCAGCGCAGCGTATCGATGCGGATGAACCAGAACGACGCGGTCGCAATCGCCAGATTGATGCCGAGATCGATCAGCGCGCCGCCCAGCGCGACGAGCGGAACGTACAGCACGAACGTGAGGTCGACGTGCACGCGCACCGCCGCGGTGACGACGCAGAAATAGGCGATCGCGAGGAGCAGCTCGTCGGGCCAAATCTGCTGCGGGACCGTGAGCGCCTGAAAGAGCGGATCGAGCGGCCGAATCAGGAAGCGGTCGAAGCGGCCTTCGCGCACGAACTCGGGCACCGCGCCGACGGTGAAGAAAATCGTGTTGTGCAGTCCGTGGCCGAGCATCCATAAGCCGTACATGAACGCGGTTTCGCGAAAATCCCAGCCGTTGAGCGAGGGGAACGTGTTGAGCGTGACCCACAGCGCGATGACGGCCGTCGCATGATAGATGATGGTGAACCCGAACCACATGAGAAAGTTCGCGCGGTATTCGAGCATCGTGAGCAGATTGATGCGCCAGTATTGAATGTAGGTAGCGAGGTACATCCCATGGATGATTCCGTCCGGGAATGGCGCGTCCCCGTGCGCCCGCCGTATCGGTTGGACCTCACGGCGACCGTGCTGCGCCGCCTGTCGACCAACGTCGTCGATGTGTTCGATGGACAGACGTACCGGCGCATGGTCGGTGACCGGCTTTCACCGCTGCTGCTCGAAGTGCGTCAGCCAACGCAAGAAGCGCTGGTCGTCCGCGCCTCGGGCGATCCGTCGGTTCTGCGCGCGGCGGACGCTTCCGGCGCAGGCATCGCCGGTCTCGTTGCGCGCATGCTCGGCTGCGACGCCGATTTGGAGCCGTTCTACGCTGGCGCCGCGGAGTTTCCGTGGCTCCATTCGCTGACGGCGGCCGCCCGCGGCGTCAAGCCGCCGCGGTACCCGACGCTGTGGGAAGCGATCGTCAATGCCGTCGTCTTTCAGCAAGTCAGCATCCATGCCGCGGCGGCGATCTTGCGCCGCGTCATCGAGCGTTACGAGCCGCTGCGCGACCTCGGTGCCTTCGCGCTGGCGCCGTTTCCGGTGCCGCAGCTCATCGCCGATGCCGACCCGCTCGAACTGCGCGCCTTGGGCTTGAGCGTCAATAAAGTCGTCGCGCTGCGCACGTTGGCGCGCGCGGTCCTGTCCGGCGAACTCGACGGTGCGCAACTCGAGACCGTCGTGACCGACGAACTCGTCGCGCACTTGGCGACCTTCAAAGGGATCGGGCCGTGGACGGCGGCGGTCATCGCGCTGCGCGGCTTCGGGCGCTTGGACATTTTCCCGCTGAACGACTCCGGCGTCGCGCGCAGCCTCAAAGAACTTTCCGGCGATCCGGCGATCGACGCGTCCGCTATACTTGCGCGGCTGGGCGCGCAGCGCGGCATGTTGTACTATCATTTGCTGATCGGACGTTTGGCCGCGCGCGGCGAAATAACGTTCGCCGCGCGCTGATCCCGTCGCGCGAAGGTGCGGGCGCCCGCGCGCGCTGCGCCGAAAGGCGGACTTCCCATAAGGAGCTCGCCGTGACCGCAATCAGTGACTGTTCGCACCTCGATACGATGCAAGATGTCAAACCGCACAGCAACGGCTGCGAAGAGTGCTTGAAAATGGGCGACACCTGGGTGCACTTGCGCTTATGCACGCACTGCGGGCACGTAGGCTGCTGCGATTCTTCGAAGAACAAGCATGCGACCAAACATTTTCATGCCACGAAGCATCCGATCATCGCTTCGTTGGAACGAGGCGAACATTGGAAGTGGTGCTTTATCGACGAGATCGGCTGGGAATAGCGGCGGCGCGAGCCGGGCGCGCGCGAACCCGTGCGGCTGTGCTTTGATTCGGCGCTCCATCAGGCGCTACATCTACGGAAGCTCGATCGCGCTGGCACTCGCCGCGGCCTTGGGGTCGGCCGGCTGCAGCCGCATCCCGACGACGGCGGCGGACGCGCCGGCAGCCGCCGGCCGGCACGCGTGGACCGTCCCGGACACGCTGCGCATCGCGACCGGCAACGTTCCGCGCACGCTCAACCCGATTTTGGGTACGCAAACGATCGACAGTTCGATCGCGCGGCTGTTCAGCGATGTTCTAGTCACGGTCGATGCGCGCGGCAACTTCCTGCCTGACCTCGCGCTCGCGGTCCCGACGCAGCGCAACGGCGGGATCAGCGCCGACGGTCTGACCATTCGCTACAAGCTGCATCCGCACGTGCGCTGGCAAGACGGAGCGCCGTTCAGCAGCGCCGACATCAAGTTCACCTTCGACGCGATCATGAATCCCGATAACGACGTCATCTCGCGCCACGGCTACGACGTCGTCAAGAGCATCGAACTCCCCGATCGCGATACCGTCGTCTTTCACCTCAAGCGACGTTTCGCGCCGTTCGTCGCGACGGTTTTCGGCGATAGCGACAGCCCCTACGGCGTGCTGCCCGCGCACCTGCTGGCCAAATACAAGAGTCTCAACGACGTGCCGTACAATTCGCTGCCGATCGGTACGGGTCCGTTCAAAGTCGTGAGCTGGCTGCGCGGCAATCAGATCGAGTTCGCACGCAACGACGCGTACTTTTTGGGCCGCCCGAAGCTCAAATCGATCGTCATGAAACTCATCCCGGATGAGAACACGGAGATCACTCAGGTTGCGACCCACGAAGTCGACTGGTTCTTCGAGGTGACGGTCAACGCGTACAAAGCGCTGCGGACGATGTCGCCGTCCGACGTGCGGATCGTCTTCACACCGTACAACGGCTATGAAGGCATCATGTTCAACAACGCCAAGGGACCGACGAAGGACATGCGCGTGCGTCAAGCGATCCTCTACGCGCTCGACAAAGGCGCGCTCGTTCGCAACCTGACCTTCGGCGCCGCCGACGCCGCGACCGAAGATCTGCCGCCGTTCCTGTGGGCGTACGACCGCAGTCTGCGGCCGACGCCGTACGATCCGACTCGTTCAAAAGCGCTGCTCGCGCAAGCCGGATACGGTCCCGCGCACCGCTTATCGCTCGACCTCTATTTCGAGCAGAGCTCGGCGCTCAATAAGGTGCTCAGCGTGCAGGTTCAAGCACTGCTGGCGCCGTTGGGCATCGACATCCACCCGCACTCGCAGCTCAGTTCGCTCATCTACGGCGGGTACGGCGCGAACGGGACGCTCGCGCGCGGGCGCTACGACATCGCGATCTACCAGTGGATCGCGGGGATCGATCCGGATGACTCCTCGCAGTTCACGTGCGCCAACATCCCGCCGGGCGGCTTCAATCAGGCGTATTTCTGCGATCCGGCGATGGACGCGGCTCAAGCCGTGGCGCTCGCGACGTACGACCGGGCCGGCCGTACGGCGGCATACGCGCGCATCCAAACGATCCTCGAAGCCCGCGTCCCGCTCGATTTCCTGTGGTGGCCCAAGCAAATCCAAGCCGTGAACCCGGATCTGCACGGCTTCGACCCCAATCCCGTCGTGGAGACGTCGAATGCTTGGACCTGGTCGATCTGAACCGCGGGCGCACGCGCGCACACCGGCTGCGCGGTGCCGTCATTTAGCTCGAGAAACACCGCCCGAAGGCGACGAAGAGCCTGAGCGGACCGCGCGGACGAATCCGCCCGAGCAGCAGCAGCAGCCACAACGGACGCGCCCGATTCAAGAAGTCGGCAGATCATTCGCGTTGCGGCTATCGGCGATCGTTTCGACGAAGTCGCCGAAGCCGTTCATGAATTCGCGATAATTGGGCGTGTAGCAGGCACCGAAATTGAACGCGCCGTCGGCTTCGATCGCTCTCGTCGGGCAGGCGGCGACGCACAGCTTGCACTTCGACCGGCCCGCCCAGCAGGACGGTGCCCAGCAAGATGAAGTTGCCGAAGCGCGGATGGATCACGTTGCGATGAATGCCGATCTTCCCCAGCCCCGCAGCGACGGCAACCGGCTTATGCGAAACAATCCAGTTTGTGCGTGCTTTGCTGAAATGCGGTGTTCAGCCGGTTCTCAGCGGTTGCTCGCGATGAGCTCCCGAGCGTAGGCGACATCGGCTAAACCGTGCGGCGGCGGTGGTCCGGCCAGCGTGTGCGCTGGTGCGCCGGGTTCGCCAAGATCGCTGAGCACGGCCGCCGCACCGCTGAAATCCTCGCCGCGCGAATATTCGCTCACCGTGACGAGCGTCGCGACACCCGCCGCCCGTGCTGACTGCAGCCCGATCGCCGTATCTTCCACGGCCAGACACACGTCGGGGGTTACGTTCAGCCGCTTGATCGCGTACCGATAGATATCCGGCGCGGGCTTTTTTGCCGGCACCACGTCGCCGCCGGCAATGAGGTCGAAGGCGGCGCGCAGCTCGGAATCGCCGGCAAAGAGCGCGGCGACGCCGTCGGGTGCCGCCGTCGTTGCAATCGCCACGCGCAGGCCGGCGGCCTTCGCTTCAAGCACGAGACGCCGGACGCCCGGCCGCAGCGGAATCGAACTCGCCAGCGGCCGGAAGATCTGCTGCTTGCGCTCGTGCACGGCCGCGATGAGCGCCGCGCGATCGGCGTGCCGCTCATGCGGGCGGTGGTGCTCGAGATAGTACGCCATACGCTCCTTGCCGCCCGCGATCGAGAGCAGTTGGCCGTAGAGTTCGGCGTCCCAATTCCAATCGAGTCCGAGTTGCGCGAAGGCGGCATTGTAGGCGACGCGGTGACCCAGCCGTTCGGTCTCCGCGATCGTGCCGTCGAAATCGAACAGCAGCGCAGCGAGCACCTCAGCCGCCCTGCACGACGACGCGCTGCCGCGCGGCACGCCACATCCCGGCTGACGCCGCACCGAAGACGACCAGCCAAACCACTTGCAGCGCCAGTGCGGAGGCATAGTGTTGCGGTTCGATGGTGCCGACGTAGATCAGCAGCGGCGTCGAGTAGATCGCGGCGAACGGCAGCCCCAGCATCACGCGCTGCCAAACGCCGGGAAAGAAAATGAGCGGCACGACCTGACCGCTGAGCAGATCGGAAATCCAGCGCACCATCATCTGAATCGCGAACGTTTCGAGCGTCCAGAACGCGATTGAGTTCATCAAAAAGTTGAGCAGGAAATTAACGCAGTAGCCGAGCGCGAAGCTCAGAGCGAACGCCGCCAACACCGGCGGCGCCGGAACGTCGATGCGCACCAGCAGCAGCGCGAGGAAGAGCGCGGGCACGACCAACAGCGCGTGAAAGACCGTCTGACCGAAGCCGTCGCTAAAGAAATACAGCGGTAAACTGATCGGCTTCATGAGATCCGTGGCGATCGTGCCCTCGCGAATCTTCTCGCGAATCATGCGCGTGCCGTCGACTTCGAGAATCAGCGACATGAGCAGCGCGACCGCCGAATAGGTTAAAATCGCATGCAGCGGAACGCCGGCTGGCGCGGCGTTTTGGGCGTAGAGCGCGGTCCACAGCATCCGCAGCAGATACACGCGCACGAGCAGACTGCCCAGGTTCGTAAAGACTTCAAGCCGATAGGTCGCCTCGCGCGAGAACGCTTTTTTGGCGAATTCCAGGTACGGTTCGAGCCGGCTGCCCACGGAACGCGGAGCGTAGATGATGCGTTGGACGGACATGAAGCTACGTACCGTCCTGACGATCGCGGCTGTTGCAGCTTGCTTGCGTCCGGCGGTAGCGGCGGTCTCCGGTTTGGCTTTCATGCCGGTCGATCTTGTAACGACGCAAACGCAGCCTCAGGTTTTCGTACGCGACAACGACGCCCTGCGGCCCGTACGGCCGGACGACGATCCGGACCTGCCGCTGTACGACGTGACGGGCAACGCGCTGGCCTTCACGCTCGAGAAGTGGCGGGCAGGCAACGGCACCGTTGACGTAGCGCCCGATCCCGACGGCGACGGCGACCGGGTCAGCCTCAACCTCCGTCGGCTGATTGCCTTTGGCCACTATAGCGTCTTCGTGCGCACGGACGCCGCCGACGGGCAGCACTTCGTGCCGCTCGACGGTAGCGGGATCAGCAACAATTTCGACGCCCGCCAAGACGGCGCGGCGAACGTCACGATCGACGCGCCGCAGCATGTGGCTGTGGGGAGTTGGCTGGTCACGATCTACCACAGCGACGACCAAGACCACGGCGGTTCGCCCGGCGACTTCACCCGCACGGCGCATCAGCAACTGATCGTCAAAGTCCCCTAGTGGATTGGGCTGCGGCCCAATCCTTCGCGTTTGCGGCTGCGCCGCAAGCCGCTGCGCCGCAAGCCGCCCGTCGGCGTGTGAGTCCGAACGACGGGCGCGGAACGCACGGCGTCCCGCGTCGGTCTTGCTAATCGGCATGTCGACGCGATCTTCTCCAACGCGCCCCACGACCATTTGGATTACGGCCGATCAGTGTACGCTCGAGAACTCGGCGCTCGCCGGCATGGCGCGCGCCGAGTCGGTCGTCGTGATGATTGAATCGATCGAGCGCGCCTCGGTCATGGCCTATCATAAGCGCAAACTCGTGCTGGTGTATGCGGTCATGCGGCACTTCGCCCAGGATCTCCGCGCCGCCGGCTGGACTGTCGACTACTACGCCGAACACGGCGATTTCGCCGACGCGCTCGGTCAGCACGCCGCGAAGTACCGGCCGGCGAAGCTGCGCCTCATGCAGCAGTCGGAATGGGGCGTCACTGAGGCGCTCGCCGCCGCCGCCGCCCGCCTCGGCTTGGCGGTCGACGTGACGCCACACGTGAACTTCGTGTCGGTGCCGGCGGATTTCGACGCGCACGCGAAATCTGCCGCGGCGCGCGTCACCATGGATGTCTTCTACCGCGGGATGCGGCGCAAAACGGGGCTGCTCATGGACGGCGGCGAGCCGGCCGGCGGCAAGTGGAACTACGACGCGGCCAACCGCGAACGGCCCGTGCGCGGCCTGCGGTTCGCACCCGTTCCGCGCTTCGAGCCCGACGCGATCACGCGCGAGGTGATCGCGATGGTCGAACGGCGCTTCGCCGGGCACCCGGGGATCGTCGGCGATTTCGCGCTCGCGGTTTGCCGGCGCGACGCGCTCGCGGCGCTCGAACAGTTTTGCGCGCAGCGCCTCGACACATTCGGCCCGTGGCAAGACGCGATGATCGCCGGCGAGCGCACCATGTCGCACTCGCTGCTCTCGGCCTACATCAACACCGGGCTGCTGCATCCGCTCGAAGTGTGCGAACGCGCGGAACTCGCCTATCGCAACGGCACCGCGCGACTGTCGTCGGTCGAGGGATTCATCCGTCAGGTTATCGGCTGGCGAGAATACATTTGGCGCGTGTACTGGAAATTGATGCCCGAGTACCGTGCGCGTAATGCGCTGGGCGCCGATCTGCCCGTGCCCGCCATGTATCGGACCGGCGACACCGCGATGTTCTGCCTGCGCGAGGCGTTGGCGCAGGTGCGTGAAACGGCGTATGCCCACCATATCGTGCGCTTAATGGTGCTGGGGAATTTCGCCTTGATCGCCGGTTTCGATCCGATCGAGACCAACGATTGGTTCTGGTCGATGTTCATCGACGGGTACGATTGGGTGATGGTGCCCAACGTAATCGGAATGTCGCTGCACGCGGACGGCGGCTACGTCGGAACAAAACCGTACTGCGCGTCGGCCAACTACATCAACACGATGTCGGACTACTGCAAACACTGCCGTTACGATCGGAAGGCAACGACAACCGATGATGCGTGTCCGTTCAATGCGCTGTATTGGGATTTTGTCGCGCGCAACGCGGACCGCTTCGCCCGCAACCAGCGGATGGCGGTCATCGTGCGCAACTGGCAGAACCGGCCCATCGAAACGCGTGCGGCAATTCGCGCTAAGGCCGCGCGCATCCGCGACGCGCTGTGCCGCGGCGACCGGATCTAGGAATGTGTCGGGTTTACCCGACACAGCGGCTCGGCCGAAGGCCGAACGCAACGGATTCGACGTAGTCGAATCCTGACGCACCGGCTCGGCCGAAGGCCGAACGCAACGGATTCGACGTAGTCGAATCCTGACGGGCGGCTCGGGCGAAGGCCGAACGCAACGGATTCGACGTAGTCGAATCCTGACGGGCGGCTCGGGCGAAGNNCGACGAAGTCGATCCTCCTAGCCGCCGCGACATGATGCGAGCATGGGCAAGCTCGTTCTCCCTTGCTTTCGCCATGATGCGGCTCCTGCCCGTAGGAAACGGCGCGGCTTTTCGGTGACTGCTCGCTCGAATATGGGTAAAGGGTTCACATGAACAAGCATTCTTATCGCGCCCGCCTTGCCGCACTCGCTGGCGTGGCGATGCTCAGCCTGCCGCTCGCGCCCGCGGTCGCGAAGGAGCGGGCCGGCACCGAGATTTTCCAGGGTCTGGTCAACCATGTTTCATCGGATAACCTCAAGGTGACCGATCCCAAAACCAGTAAGACGCTGACCTTTCTGCTCGTTCCGCGATTCAACAACGTCTTCAAGAGCCACGGCAAGACAAAGCAGCAGTCGACGCTCAAGAACGGCCAATACGTAAAAGTCTATTACGATCAGAAGTTCTTGGGCCGTCCGCATGCCGACCGCGTCCTGATTCTCGACGACGCCAACGTTGCTCTGAAGCGGATGCATAGCTAAGTTCGCTCGGCT
>PLAE01000202.1 GCA_003134035.1 Candidatus Velthaea versatilis | reverse complement strand
GTCATCTGGCCGTACATCGCGAGACCCTTGCGATCCAGTTCGTGAAAATGTTCCCACGTGGCCCAGTGCGGCACGAGATTGGAATTCGCGATGAGCACGCGCGGCGCGTCCGCGTGGGTGGTGAACACGCCGACGGGCTTGCCGGATTGCACCAGCAGCGTTTGATCGTCGCCCAGCCGGCGCAGCACGTCCACGATCGTATCGAAGCTGCGCCAGTCGCGCGCCGCTTTGCCGATTCCGCCGTACACCACGAGCTCGTCGGGACGCTCGGCGACGTCGGGATCGAGGTTGTTCATGAGCATGCGCAGCGCGGCCTCGGTTTGCCAGCTTCGCGCGCTGCGCTGGCTGCCGCGCGGCGCGCGGATCGTTCGATGCTCGGCGATCATCGTGGGGCGGCTCCTTGCGTGCGGCGTGGCCTTGACGTGCGGCGGAATCGGTGGCGATGTTTTCGCAGCCGCCGCGGAAGCTCCGTCAGCGCTGGTCTCCTACGCGTTGCCGCGGCGGCGCGGCGCCGAGCATCACCGCCGGCCGAGCATCAGTGCCGATCGTAGAGATACGAGACGACGAAGATATACTTCGCCGGCACCGGACGGCAGCGCCGGATCGCCGTGCGGAAGAGTGAAGCGCGCGTGGCATCGAGCGAAGCTGCGTTGAGGATCGAGTTCGGCGAAGCGATGACGGTCGTGGCGGTCACGACGCTGGATGCATCCAAATCGAGTCGCACCTCGACGTCCCCGGTCAGCTTCTTGCGGATCGCTTCCGCCGGCACGCTGGGCGGCACGTCGTCGAGCGTTTGCGGGGACGCACTGCGGTTCTCGCACGCCGCCTCGGGATCGCGAATCGCTTGCGCCGCAAGGGCGCCGGTATCGGCCGGTGTGCCGATGCGCGCGGCCATGTCGTCGTGGAGCGCGGCCGTCATCGCTCCGGACCAATCGCCGGCGATCGCGCATGGCCGCGGCGCCCGGCCGTCGTCGTAGCGGTCGACAAAGGCCTCTTCGAGCCGCGCTTCGTGCGGCAGGCGAACGACGATCGGATCGATGCTGCCGCCGAGGTCGTCGGCCAGCGCGTTGCGGTCGCGAAAAGCGACGCTGAACGGTTGGCCCGAAGCGCTGATCCACAAGCTTCCGGAGACGTGGTTCTCGCCGCGCGCGTCGGCCAGAACGACGGCGAAATCTCGCGCTACGGTGCGGCGCGGATCGTTCGGCCCGACCGGTACGATGGCGGCGATGCGCACCGGGCAGGCGTGGATGCTTCCGGCGGCAAGCGCCGGCGCAGGACGCCGCTGCAGGTGATCCTCGACCTCGTAGAAGAGCCGGGCGCCCGCGCAGATGACGATCACCAGTTGCAGCAGCGCCGAAATGCGCGACTGCCGCGACCGCGCCGGCGCTCGAAGCGGCGTCCGGTTCATCGCGTGTACTCCGGCCGACGAGGGCTTTGATCCTTGCGCCCAAGGGACATCGCGCCATGACATCCGCTTTATCGATCAGTGGCTCCCCTCAGAGCAACGCGACGCCGGTCGCGGCTGCGGCTGCCGCCACGAGCGAGCCGTCGCGCAGCAGGGTGCGCGCGGCGCTGATGTCCGGCGCCGGCGAGCGGTCGGTGACGAGTTCGCCGATCGCCGTCCGCGCGCGCTCGTAGGCCGCGCCGGTCCCGGCGCCCGAGCGCAACGGGCGGCGAAAGTCGGTCGCGGCGAGCGCCCCGAGTAATTCACACGCGAGGACGCCTTCGATGTTGTCGAGCACCGTGTCCAAATTACGGGCCGCGATGGTACCCATGCTGACGTGGTCTTCCTGCCCGGCCGAGGTCGGTATCGAGTCGATGCTGTTGGGATGGGCGAGGCCCTTGCTCTCGCTCACCAGCGCGGCGGACGTGTACTGCGCGAGCATCAGGCCGGATTCCAAGCCCGGTTTGCGCGCTAAAAACAACGGCAATCCGCGATCTTCGCCGTTGAGCAGCAGATACAAGCGGCGTTCGGAGATCGAACCGAGTTCGACCATCGCGATGGTGAGGAAGTCGCTCACGAGCGCCACCGGTTCGCCGTGGAAGTTGGCGCCGGTCAAGAACTCGTCGTCCGCCGCGAAGACCAGCGGATTGTCGGTGACCGAAACCGACTCCGTTTCGACCACGCCGCGCGTGTGCCGCACGGCATCGCGGACGGCGCCGTGCACGACGGGAATCGCCCGAAACGAATAGGGGTCCTGGACGCGCCCGCAGTCGCGGTGCGACTGCATGATCTCCGAACCGTCGAGCAGGGCGCGCAGATTGTCGGCGACGCGGACTTGACCCGCGTGCGGCCGCAACGCGTTGATGCGTGCGTCGAAAACTCGGTCGGTGCCCAAAAACGCTTCGAGCGACAGGGCGCCGATCACGTCGGCGGCGGCGATGAGCCGCTCCGCGCGCAGGACCGCGAGGGCGGCGATGCCGGTCATCACTTCGGTGCCGTTCACGAGCGACAAGCCTTCCTTGGCGCCCAGCACGATCGGCGCAAGCCCGGCGCGCCGCAACGCCTCGGGGCTGGGGAGCCGCTCTCCGCGGTACGTGGCTTCGCCCTCGCCGATGAGTGTGAGGGTCATGTGCGCGAGCGGCGCCAGATCGCCGCTCGCGCCGACCGAACCTTGACACGGCACGACGGGCGTCACGCCGCGGTTGAGCAGCTCGCACAGCAGGTCGAGCGTCTCGAGTTTGATGCCCGAGTGACCGGCCGCGAGCGAACTCGCACGCAGCACACCGGCGGCGCGGACCTGCGCCTCGGGCAGCGGCGCGCCGGTGCCCGAGGCATGCGAGCGCACCAGATTGAGCTGCAGCTGCGCCGTGTCGTCGCGGTCGATGACGATGTTGGCCATGCGCCCGAACCCGGTCGTCACGCCGTAGATGATCGAACCCAACCCGTACTGCCGATCGACCGAAGCGCGCGCCGCGGCGACGCGTTCGCGCGCCGCCGGGGCGATCGCGACGCGCGCGCCGCGCACGGCGATATCCTCGATGGTTTCAAGCGAGATGTACCGGCCGTCGAGCTCGTGTCCGGCTTCGATTGAGAGCGCCATCGCAGCGATTTCGGGCCGCGCCACGCCGAGCACTTCTCGGGGCGCGCGTCGTCAGCCGCGCGTGAAGCGCAGCAGCATCTCGTCTGCGGCTTTGAAGCCCAGCGCGGCATAGAGCGGGCGGGCCTGCTCAGACGGGTGCAGCGCCAGCGAGATCAGCTGCTGCTCCCGGGCGAAGGCGACCAGCCGGTGCATGATCGCGCGCGCGACTCCGGCGCGCCGCGCGGCCGGCTCGACGTAGAGCGATTGGATGCGGCCGGCCCGCTCCGATGCCGTTCCGGGGCGCGGAATGGCGGCGTGAACGAGCACGCCTCCGCTGCCGAGGGTGCGTTCCGAGGTCTGGGCGATGAACGCCCCATACGTGGCTGCGGTGAGCTGGGCCTCAAAAAACGCCGTCCAGATCTCGACTTGCGGCGCGAGCTCGGTCGCGGTCCAGTTTCCGCCTTCGAGCCACACCGCCACGCGGTGACGGGCGAGCAGCGCCGCGTCGGACGGCGTCGCGGNNTGCAGATTGCCCGCATCGACGCCGTCGAAGCCGATTTCGTCGATGAGTGCCATGATGGTCGCCTTGGCCTCGGCGTCGTCGCCGGCGACCGGGATGGCCAGCCGGCCGGCCGCCCCGCGCGGCTTGCCCTCAGCGGCCAATCGGCGATAGTAAATCGTGTTGAAGGCCTTGACCAGCCGCGCTCCCGGCACCAGCGTGCGGGTGATTTCGCTCGATGTGCGGTTGCCTAGATCTTCGATCTCGAAATCTTCGGTATACGGATTCATCGCGTCGACGACGATCTTGCCGTCGTAGGGGCCGGCTTCCGGGATGACCTCTTCTTTGGCGACCCAGGGAATGGCGATCAGCACGACATCGCCGAAGGCGACCGCGTCGGCGGGGGTCGCGGCTTGCGCGCGCGGGCCGAGCTCGGAGACGAGGTCGCCCAGCGTTTGCGGGCCGCGCGAATTGGCGATGCGCACGTCGTGGCCGGCTTTGGAAAAGAGCCGGGCTGCGTTCGCGCCGATATTGCCGGCGCCGAGGATACCGATGTTCATGGGGTCACCCTTGCCTCGAAAAAAGACGGAAACGAGGGACCCGGTTAAAGTTTGCCGCGGGGGACGGGTTCCTTTTTCGGCAGCTCAGTGCCGCGACCCCGGCGCCGGCGCTTGCCGGCGGTTCGGCTGTTTGCCGGCGGCTCGGCGGTTTGCCGATCGAACCACCACAGCTTCGGTCGGCGTCGACGGATCACGGATCGACGAAGTCGATCCTCTCCCGTACGGGGATCGGCCGCCTGGGTGCAAGCGGCTTTCCTTCGGACCGGCAGGGAGGACCGGCCGGCGAAGTGCGAATTCGAGCGCAAGCGGCGCGACGCGGCGGGCGACGAACACCGGCTAGAATTGCAGCATGATGATGGTGACACGCAACGCCGACCAGGAAGACCGTTGGGCCGCCGTCTGCGCGCGCGCGGCAGCCGCCGACGGGAGTTTTGTCTTCGCCGTCCGTACGACGGGGGTGTACTGCCGACCGCAATGCGCGGCCCGGCGGCCGCTGCGCGCCAACATCGAGTTCTTCGACGATGGGGCTGCGGCGCGCGCGGCCGGTTACCGGGCCTGCAAACGCTGTAAGCCCGACGGCCCGAGCGGCGAAGCCGAACTCGTAGCGCTCGTCAGTGCCGCTTGCCGGATGCTCGAAACGGCCGAAACGCCGCCGACGCTCGCGCAGCTCGCGGCCGCGGCCGGCAAAAGCCCGTTTTACTTCCAGCGCACGTTTCGGCGCATCGTCGGCGTCTCGCCGCGCGAATACGCGGCTGCGCGGCGCGCCGAAGGTCTGCGCCGCGCCCTGCCCGCGACGCCGCGAGTGGCCGACGCGATCTACGATGCCGGGTTTGGTTCGGGCAGCCGGGCGTATTCGGTGGCCGCATCGACGCTGGGGATGACGCCCGGGGAATATCGCGCCGGCGGCCGCGGCCTGCGCGTGCGCTACGCCGCGCTCGAAACAGCGCTGGGCTGGATCGCCGTCGCGGTCACCCCGCGCGGCGTCGCGGCCATCGAACTCGGCGCCGACCGCGCCGGGGTGAGCGCGCGCGTTCGCGAGCGGTTCGCGGCCGCCGATCTGGCCGAAGACGACGGCGAATTGGGTACGGTGCTCGCGGCGATCCTGCAGTATATCGAGCGGCCCTCCGCCGGGCTGGATTTGCCGCTCGACGTGCAGGGCACGGCCTTCGCGCGGCGCGTTTGGCGCGTGCTGACGAGCATCGCTCCGGGGTCGACGGCAACGTACGCGCAGGTCGCCGCGGCCATCGGCCAACCGCGTGCCGCCCGGGCCGTCGCCGCGGCCTGCGCGGCGAATCCGGCGGCCTTGGCGATCCCGTGTCACCGCGTGGTGCCGGCCGCCGGCGGCAGCGGCGGCTACCGCTGGGGACCCGAGCGCAAACGCGCGTTGCTGGAAGCCGAAGCGCGATGAACGCGACGCTCGCCCCGGACCGGGCGCTGATCGAGCGCGAGCTTTTCGCCGCCGGCCACGCCATCGTGCCCGCGGTCCTCGATGCGAACGCCTGCGCGCTGTTGCGTGCGTCGTACGATCGGGACGAGCTGTTCCGCTCGCGCGTCGTGATGGAACGCCACCGCTTCGGTCGCGGCGAGTATCGCTATTTCGCCTATCCGCTGCCGCCCGTTGTCGAGCGGCTGCGGCGCGAGATGTACGAATTGCTGGCGCCGCTAGCGAATCGCTGGATGGAGCGGCTCGTCGCCGCCGAACGATTTCCGCTCGATCTCGACGCGATGCTCAAGCGCTGCGCCGCCGCCGGCCAAACGCGCCCGACGCCGTTGCTGCTCAAGTACGGTCGCGGCGACTTCAATTGTCTGCATCAAGATGTGTACGGCGAGGTGGCCTTTCCGCTTCAAGCCGCGGTCTTTCTGAATTCGCCGCACGCGGACTACGCGGGCGGCGAATTCATCCTCGCCGAGCAGCGTCCGCGCGCACAAACGCGCATTGAAGCACTGCTGCCGGCGCGCGGCGACGCGCTGATCTTTCCCAACCGCTATCGTCCCGTCGACGGAACGCGCGGCACGTATCGCGGGTCGATCCGCCACGCCGTGAGCACGGTGCGCCGCGGCGAACGCTACACGCTGGGCCTGATCTTTCACGACGCGTGTTAGATGGCGTGGACCTTAAACGCCGTGCGTGACAGCGAAGGACAACGCGGTTCGGCTACGCTTGAGTCATAAATCGGTCATAGTCGCCCCGTAGCATCGCGCTCATGAATGGAATGCAGTGGATGGCGAGCGCCATGCAAGCCGCGCGCGCCCAACTCGAAACCGCGACCCACAACGTAGCCAACGTCTCGAGCGACGGCTATCGCCGCGCGACGGCACGCCTCGAACTCACCTCACACGGTCTGGTCGCAACCGAAGCGCATACCTTTGAGCAAGGCGCGATTCGGCACACCGGCCGGCCGCTGGACTTCGCGCTGCTGGGGCCGGGCGAGTTTCGCGCCGCCGGCGCCCCGACCCGCAACGGCGCGTTCGTCACCGACCGCGCTGGGTTTCTCACTGACGACCGCGGCCGCCGCATCGCCGGTCTGCGCGGACCGATCGCGTTCGACGCGCACACGACGGTCGAAAGCGACGGCGCGGTTCGGTCGAATGGCCGCATCGTCAATCGTTTCGCGCTGCCGGCCGGAACGCGCCTGCAGAGCGGTGCGCTCGAGACGAGCAACGTCGATGCGATCGGCGAAACGCTCGAGATCCTCAATGCGCAGCGCGCCTTCGAGACCGCTCAGAAAGTGCTCGTCGCGATCGACGACACGCGGCAGAAGGCCGTCAACGACGTGGTGCGCCTCAAGTGAACCGCGCGATGTACGCGGCGGCGTCCGGCATGGCCGCGCAGCAAACGAATCTCGAAATCATCGCCGATAACTTGGCCAACGCCGACGTCGCCGGTTTCAAAGGCGCCGCCGCATCGTTCGCCGACGTCGACGCGGGCGGAACGCTCGGTCTGGGCACCGCGGCGATCGGACGGCACCGCATCCTCGATCAAGGCAAGCTCATGAAGAGCGGCGGCCCGTTCGATGTTGCCATCGACGGCCCCGGTTTCTTCCGGGTCGAAAAGAACGGCGCGACGGCCTATACCCGCGCGGGCGAATTCACGCGCTCGGCGGACGGCAAACTGCGCAACGCCGACGGCTGGGCGCTGCACGGCGTGCGCATTCCGAGCGATGCGCTGGCGGCGAACGTCGAGCGCGACGGCCGGGTTACCGTTACGGGTTCAACCGCCAAAGTCCGGACGATCGGGCGCATCGAGCTCAGCTCGTTCGCCGCGCCCGAAGCGCTCCATCCGCTGGGCGCGACGATGTTCGCGCGCAGTGACGCCTCGGGTGCTCCGCGCACGTTCACGCCGGGCGACGGGCGTTCGGTCGTCGCGTTCGGGATGCTCGAAAAATCCAACGTCTCGATCGTCGAGTCGATGATGCAGATTCTCACCGCGCAGCGCGCGTACGAAGCCAACGCCAAAGGCGTGCAAGCCGCGGACGAGATGATGCGGATCGCTAACAACCTGCACCGCTCGTAGCGCATGCCCGTGTTTTTATCGCCTACACATAAGGAGTCTCGCCCGCCGATGAACTGCTGCGAATTTCCATCAACCTCCGTTGCGGCGGGCGATCGCAGCGCAGCGCGCGATCGCGCCGCGCGCGCACTCGACACGACCGTTCAAGCGGTGCTCTTCAGCGAGATTTTCAAGCCGCTCGCCAAAGCGCTCGGACCGCTCGGAGACGTCGCGGTCAACGCGACGGTTGCGCGGCTGATCGGTGGGCGCCGCTGATGGTCGACCGCGAAGAGCACCTCCGGCGCTTGCTGCCGCTCGTGCGCCGGATCGCGCGCCGCGTCGCGCGGCTCGTCGGCGGTGCGGACTACGACGATCTCGTCGGCGACGGCAGCGTCGGTCTGATTCGCGCGGTCGACTCGTACGATCCGCGCTTCGGCGTCACCCTCGAGCAGTATGCGCGCCGCGTCGTTTCGGGCGCGATGCTCAACGGCATCCGGCGGCTCGACCCCGTGAGTGAACGCGTGCGTCGAACGTTGCGCGAAGCCGAACGCGAACGCTACGCGCTTGCGACCGAGCGCGGTGCGCTGCCCGCAATGCACGAAATGGAGCAGCGCCTGCCGGGCCTCAAGCGCGCCCGCACCGAAGCGCACCGCGGGACGCCCGTGTCGATCGACGCGCCGTTACCGGTCGGTGAACGCTTCGAGCTCGGCGCAGCGGACGATCCGCAGAACGTCGCGGCCGACCGCGCCGAATTGCGCGGCGTGCACGCCGCCATCGCGGCCCTGCCGCCGCGCGAGCGCCGCCTGCTCGTGGCGCACTACTTCGCCGGCCATTCACTGCGCACACTCAGCCGCGATATGAACGTTTCGCCTCAGCGCGTGTCGCAACTTCACCTTATCGCGATCGAACGCATGCGGCGCGGCTTGGCGGCCAACGTATGAACGACGCGCTGACCGCGCCGCGAGTCGGTCTCGATCCGGTCGTTTTCGACGCGGTCGCGGGCGTGCGCGCCGACGTCGACGCGCCGGATATCGAACCGTCGCTGCCGGGTGATCATCCGGCGTGGCAGCGCGACGTGGTTTCGATCTCGTCGCGTGTCCGGGCGCTCATCGCGGCGATGCGCCCGATCGTCGTGCGCGTGCTGAACTTCTGGGACCACCGCTTGGGCGATATCGCGCTGGGCTCACGCATGTTCGGCGTGGATCAGAGCGGCTGTTACCGGCTGCGCTGATCGAACCGGAGCAGCTCAGGCGGCACTTCGCAATCTTCGCTTAGCGGCGATTGTGAAAGAGAGATTCTTTTCGCATTAATCGTTTTGCTGTGGTGGTTCGACTGCATGACGTTGGCGGTTCATTCGAAATCTGCAACGCCGATGGACGAACTTAACTGTTCGTCAACTCAGCGTATGTAATCGGCCGCAACGAATGGGCGGAACCGAACGTTCGAAGGATTAGGGAGCGAGCACACACGCAGACGTTCCCTACCGCGTGCTGTTCGCGTTGACGAAGCAGTTTATTTGGAAAACTACTACATTCACATGAATCCGGTTATGCTCGGCTTGATCGCCGGCGCGTTTACAACATTTGCGAGCTTACCCCAAATCATTTACATCTTGCGGACGCGTTCGATGAAAGATATTTCGCCGGTCACGCTAAGCATGTTCGCATTCGGCGTATCTTTGTGGCTGTTATATGGCATCGACATCCGGGCAACACCGGTGATCGTTTGGAACGCCTTGAGTTTGAGCTTGTATCTCGTGCAGATCGGTATGAAGATCGTTTTCAGCGACGGCGGCGCGCGAGCGATCCGGCGCATCTCGAACGGGCACTCGAAGCTGCAAAACGCCGCCTAGCTTAGGAGCCGCAGCGCCTCTGAACGTACCCTAACCCAGCCGTGCGGCGAATGGCGTGGGTCCGATCTCCGTGCGCATTTGACGGGGTCGAAAAGGACTTCCGCGCGGGGAGGGCAATGCCGAAACGGTGACCAGCGTAAGCACGCTCATCTCGGCCGTTTTGCTGCCGGCCGATTCGGCCGTTGCGCGGACACCCCAAGCGTCCTCACGCGGGCGGCGGTAACCGCCTTGCCGCTGTTCGGGACGAACGTGAAGATGCATCAGACCGCCGGCGCCAGCGCCGGGTACGTCGAAGCGCTCGCGCAACTGCGCTGCCGCGAGGACCTGCAGCTCTTCGTCATCCTGCCGTTCACGTCGCTGGATCGCGTCGCCGCGGTCGCGCACCGCGCCGGGATCTGGGTCGGCGCGCAGAACATGCATTGGGCTGAGTCGGGCGAGTACACCGGCGAGATCTCCGCGCCGATGCTGCGCGATCTGGACGTTGATTTGGTGCTGCTGGGGCACGCCGAACGCCGCTGGGTGTTTCATGAAGACGATCGCACGATCGCGCGGAAAGTGCGCTCGGCGCTCGCCCACGGGCTGCGCGTGGTGCTGTGCGTCGGCGAAACCGCCGACGAGCGCGACTGCGGCGCGGCGGCGCTGAGCATCGCGCGCCAACTGACGATCGCGCTCGCCGGCGTGACGGAACCCGAACGCGTGATCGTCGCCTACGAACCGGTTTGGGCGATCGGTGCGGCCGGAACGCCGCCCGCCCCCGCGGCGATCGCCGCGGCCGCCGCAACGATCCGCGCCACCTGCGACGCGCCGCTGCTCTACGGCGGCAGCGTCACGGCCGCGTCGGCACCCGGTTTCGCCGGCGTCCCCGGCATCGACGGCCTGTTCGTCGGACGCGCTGCCGGCTCGGCCGCCGGTTTCGCGCGCACGCTGGCCGCCGCGTATCCCCACCTCATGATGGATCACGACCCGCGATCCAACGATCGCATCTCGGAGAAGGAAGCACAGCGATGAGTCAAACGATGCAGGCAGTCGTTAATTACGGCATCAACGATTTCCGGCTCGAAGAAGTCCCCAAGCCGCAACTCGATCACGGTGAAGTGATCGTCAAAATCGATGCCTGCGGCGTTTGCACGTCGGACGTCAAGACACTGCACGGCGCCGAGCGCTATTGGGGCCGAGCCGGTGAAAAAGCGTTCGTGAAGACCCCCGTGATTCCGGGTCATGAATTTTTCGGCACGATCGTCGACATCAGCGACGAACGCGCGCGGAGCGGCAATCTCAAGATCGGCGACCGGGTCGTCGCCGAACAGATCGTCCCGTGCGGCAAATGCCGCTTCTGTCGAAGCGGATCGTACTGGATGTGCGAGGTGCACAATATCTTCGGTTTTCAGCCCGAGGTCAACGGCGGGATGGCGGACTTCATGAAGTTCACCCGGGCCTCGATCGTGCACAAGCTGCCGGATTCGCTGCCGCTCGAACTCGCCGTCCTCATCGAGCCGCTGGCGTGCGCGTTTCACGCCGTCGACCGGGCGCGGATCGAAGCCGGTGACGTGGTGGTGATCGCCGGCGCCGGGACGCTGGGACTCGGCATGATCGGACCGGCGCTGACCAAGAAGCCGGCGGCGGTCATCACGCTCGACCTCGATCCCAAGCGGCTGGCCTTGGCGCAACATCTGGGCGCCACGCACGCGTATAATCCGCTCGAGACCGACGTCACCGCCGTGATCAAATCGCTCACCGAAGGCTACGGCTGCGACGTCTACATCGAAGCGACGGGCACGCCCAAAGGCGTCGAACAAGGCCTGCGGCTGTTGCGCAAAATGGGCCGCTTCCTCGAATACAGCGTGTTCGCATCGCCTGTCACCGTCGACTGGAGCATCATCGGCGAAGAGAAAGAACTCGACATTCTCGGCGCGCATCTGGGCGCGCGCATGTATCCGGCCGCGATCCAAGCCCTCACCGACGGCAGCGTCAAAATGGACGGCGTCGTCACCAACAAGCTCTCGCTGCAGGCGTATAAAGAAGCCTTCGAGCTCATGGAAGGCGGCCACGGCGCGATCAAAGCGATCCTCGTGCCGTAAACGACCGGCTCGCGCCGCCGCGGAACGGTTCTCGGGCACGAAGCGCGGCTCGCCGATCGGTCGCGCTCCTGCGCGGCGAACTTCGGCGCGCGAACGTCTTCGAGGCTGCCCCGCTTTGCGCTATGCTTGGCTAAGTGGCTTCAGTGCCAACCGATATGGCCGTGGTTAAATACGCCCGTGCGTCAAGCTCCCGCAACCTCAGCGCGTTGTGCGATCCACGCCTGCGCGAGCGCCGTTGCGGTAAGTTGCGGCGCGAGTCCGAGCAACTGCGCGAGCACGAGGGGATCGGGAGCCTCGACGCCGGCCGCGGCCATGAGCGCCGGGTCGGTGAAGAACTCTTGGGTTGGCAGATCGGCGGCGACGCGGCCGCCGGCAAGCGCGAGAACACGGCTTGCCCGGCGTGCGACAAACTCCATATCGTGACAGACGATCAGCAGCGCCCTTCCGCCGGCGGCTTCTTCGGCGACGATGCTTTCCAGGCGCGCAAGTGACGCTGCGTCGAGCCCGCGCTGCGGTTCATCGAGCAGCATGATCGGCGGCCGCATTGCGAGGACCGAACCGAGCGCGACGAAGCGCAGCGCGGCCGCGTCGAGATCGAGCGGGTGCCGGTCGGCAACGTCCGCGAGCCCAACGCGTAGGAGCACGTCTGCAACGCGTGCTTTGAGCGCCGCGCCGCGCAGGCCGAGCCGGCGTGGACCAAACGCGATCTCTTCGGCGACTTTGGGTGCGAAAATCTGCTGCTCCGGCGCTTGAAAAACCGTGCCGATCTCGCGCGCCAAAAGATGGACGGGCGTCCGCGCGGTCGCGTTGCCGTTGACGATGACTCGGCCGGATGCCGGTTGGAGCAATCCGTTGAGCAGACGCAGGAGCGTGCTTTTTCCGGCGCCGTTTCGGCCGACGATCGCCATCACTTCGCCGGCGCCGGCGGAGAACGTGACATCCGTGAGCACGGGCGAGTCGTCGCCGTAACCGAACCGCAGGCTATCGACGGAAAGCATCGGCCGCCTTGGTGAAGGCTACGGCGCCTTCGCGGACCGTCAACGGTAATGGCAGTGCGTCCGGCCAGTGTCCGGCCGCGCGAACCTCCGCCGCGGCTGCGGCCACGGCGGTGAGTCCCAGAGTCGCCACGCAACGCGGATGCGTCAGGACCTGTGCGGCACCGCCGTCAGCGGCAATCCGGCCCGCGTGGAGCAACAGGAACCGCTGCGCTAACGCCAGACACGGCCGCAGCGCAACCTCGCACACGATGACGGTTAAGCTCGGCGGCAGCGCGGCAAGCTGGGCGATGAACGCGTCCCGCGATTCCGGATCGAGATTCGAGGTCGGCTCATCGAGAACCAAAACGCGCGGCCGCATCGCGAGCGCAGCGGCGATCGCCAAGCGTTGCTGCTCGCCGCCGGAGAGCGTGTAGGGACTGCGCTTGGCGAGCCGCCCGAGATCGCAGACCTCCAGCGATTGCGCTACGCGTTCGGCGATCTCGGCGGCCGGCAAGCCGAGATTGCATGGGCCGAATGCGATTTCTTCGGAGACGGTGAACGCGGCGCCGCTGAGTTGCTGGGCCGGCACTTGGCCCACGTATTGTACGGCTGCGGCTCGTTCCGCGGCGGGCCAGTGCGGCAAGGGTCGACCATCGAGACTTACCGCGCCGCGCTCGGCTCCGAGAATGCCCTCGGGAAACAGACCCGCCAGCCAACGGGCCAACGTCGTCTTGCCGCCGCCGTTGGGCGCAAGGACGGCAACGCGTTCGCCCGCATCGAAGGCGGTCGTTATCCCATCGAGGACGGGTTTGGCCGAACCGGGATAGCGAAACGTTAGCTCGTCGACGGCAATTAATGCCAGCGCAAGAGCAGCCCCAACTGCAACACGGCAAGGGCGATCGCGATCCGTCGGAACCACTGCTGTTTGGCACTATCGGCCGGCGGATCGAGAACGGTGCGGCGCCGACCCGACTGAAACGCGCGGCCGTTCAGCACCAGAACGCGATGATCGAGGTCGGTCAGCGCGAGTGCGACAAGCGGGATAAGCAGCATTGGAAGCGCGCTGACACGCGCCTTCCAAGAGCCGGTAAGGTCGAGGCCGCGCGCGCGCTGGGCGTCGCGGATATCGCCCGCCCGAGCCGCCAGCGGTGTGAGCAACAGAAGCGGGCTCGCGATGAGATAACTCACGGCCGGCGGTGCGCCGCGTGCGTCGAGCGCTTTGAGGAGATCGCCGGGGTGCGTGGTCATCACGAACAAGAGCGACCCCGTTAAGATCGCCGCCAATCGCACCAGAATCGTGACGCCGAAGGCGAGCCCCGCGAGACTTACCGCGAGGGGACCGATGAAGACATTCCCGGCCCGCGGGATGAGAAGACCATGGACGACGCAGAGCGCGATCGCCAGCGGCGTCAGCGTGATGACAAGACGTTTGAGAACGCCGGGGCCGATGCCCGTCAACAGCGCGAGAGCGAACCCGCCTAGTATCAAAAGCGCATCACCCGCCGCAGGCAGCACCGTGGCCGCTGAGATGATCCAGACGAGGCCGGCGAGCTTCGTGAGCGGATTCGCTCGATGCAGCAGGCTCGAACCCGGCACGAATAAGAGCGTGTGCCCAGTCGCGGGCGGTTGCCGGCTCGACAGCGGCGTTAGGCTTTTGCGTGCACGAAGAAGCCGAACTTCGTCGTCAGGCGCAGCGGCAACCGGCTCGTGATGTTCCAGACGATCAGCGCGGTCACGACTTTATCGATGACGTTGACGCCCAGATTGGTAAGACCGACCGATTTGAGCAAGCTCGAGCCGACGGCGAGCATGTACGCGGCAGCGAAGTCGGGCCCGCCGCCGGTCACACCGCCGAACAGATACACGATGATCGGAACGCCGATCATCGTGCTCGGGATCGCGATGATCGCACCGGCGATCGCGGCCTGCCACCAGGTCGTGAACCAACCCGCCCGCGCCAAGAGACCGGACAGGAGTCCGATGACACAGGCCACCGGCGCGAATGCGGCCGCGATCGGATTGATGATGATTGCCCAAATGATATTGGTAAGCAAACCCGCAACGCCGCCCGGCAGCGGTCCGGCAAGGACGCCGACAAGCATCGTGCCGATCGAGTCGAGATACACGGGGAGCTTTAGCAGGTGAACGGTTTGACCACCCACGATGTTGATGACCACCGCGACCGAAATCAGGATGAGCGTACGCGTTTCGAGCTTCATTGGATTCTTCGTTCTAAACGTTCACAGCTTCGGATCGGTCACAATGCGAGAGCGCGCGGTGCAATTCCTCGGCCCCCGCAAGTTGAGTCCGACGTTCGCCGCTATCACCCAAACGCTGCAACCAGCTGAAGATTCTTCGGGATTGCCATCTCCGTCTGAGGATCGGCCTTGAGCGCTATTCTCCGCAAAGCTCTCTTTTTTCCGCGGCGCGCTGTGCGGAGCCGGTTTTCGTCGCAGGACGCGACGAATGGACGCATACAACGAATGGGCGCATATGACGAAGGCTGATCGCTGATCGCTGATGTGAGGAGTCGCCGTGGACTTGCAACTCGCCGGTAAAACGGTGCTTATCACGGGCGCTTCGCAGGGCATCGGCGAGGGGTTGGCCACGGCATTTGCGCAGGCCGGTTGTCATTTGCGGCTAACGGCCCGCCGTTACGAAAAGCTCGTCCACGTCAAGGCGGATCTTGAGCGCCGTTTCGCCGGGATCGACGTTGCGATTTGCGCGCTTGACTTGGGGCGGCCCGGGGCAGCGGAGGAACTGCCCGCAGCCGTGGGCGACGTCGATATCCTCGTCAACAACGCCGGCGCGATTCCGGCCGGCTCGCTCTTCGACGTCGATGAAGCGCGGTGGCGCACTGCTTGGGACCTCAAGGTTTTCGGTTACATCAATCTTTGTCGGCTGTATTATCCGCGGATGAAGGCGGCCGGCGGCGGAGTGATCGTCAACAACATCGGTAACGGAGGCGAGATTTCGGATCCGCGCTACATCGCGGGCGGCACCGGAAACGCCAGTCTGATGGCGTTCACGCGAGCGCTGGGCGGCTCGAGCCTCGACGATAACATTCGCGTCGTCGGCGTAAACCCCGGGCCGGTCGATACCGAACGGATTTACACGATGCTCAAGAAGCGTGCTGCCGCCCTGTTCGGTGACGAGAGCCGTTACCCTGAACTGGTTCAAAGCTACCCGCTGGGCCGGCCGGCTCGGATCGATGAAGTAACGGCGGCGATCCTCTTTCTCGCCTCGCCCCGCTCCAGCTACACGTCCGGCACGATCCTCACGATCGACGGCGGACTTGCCGCACGGCGGTCGATCGTGTAGTGGACCCGCGCAAGCGGCTTGGCGTGCTCGCGCCGTCATCGAATACCGTGCTCGAGCCCGAAACCGTCAAACTCTTACCGGCTGACGGGTCGATCAGCGTGCACGTCTCGCGCGTTCGCGTGGTGCGGATATCCGAGCGGCCGGAGTCACTCGCGCAGTTCGAGCCCGCTCCGTTCTTGGCCGCGGCTGAATTGCTGGCCGATGCGCACGTCGATCTCATTCTCTGGAACGGGACGGCTGCGAGTTGGCTGGGTTTCGAGCGCGATCGTCAGCTCATCGCGCAGATCGAGAGCCACACGCACATCCGCACGACAACGGCCGTGATCGCGATCAACACCGCCCTCGCGCGGCTGGGCGCGCGCCGCATCGGCTTGGTGACGCCCTACGTCGCCGGACTCGAAGCACGCATTATCGGAAATTACCGCACGATCGGCATTGAGGTCGCCTCGGCGGTGCGGCGCGATCTCACGGAAAACACCGACTATGCGGCGATCTCGCCCGGCGAGGTCGCCGACATGGTCCGCGCAGCCGCCCGCGAACCGGTCGATGCGGTCGTAATCATGTGTACGAATTTGGCCGGTTCCTCGGTTGCGCAAGCGCTCGAACGCGAACTCGGCGTGGCCGTTTTGGATTCGGTCCGCGTGGCGATCCAACACGGCCTTGAGCTGCTGCGCGCACCGAGTGCAGCGCGGGATTTGAGCCGGCGCGCTTAGATACGCGCGACAGTCCGCAGCAGCGGCCGCCGCGCGCATTCGTCGCGCAGCCGGCGGCCCAAATCCGTATCCGCCGGGGTTTTGCCGCTCGCGAGCCAGAGCGTTCGGTAACCGTCCGCGGCGTAGTCTTCAAGTTGATCGAGCGCGAAAGTCCTCATATGCGCTCATGAAACATTGACGGTCCGATCACCCATGTGCCATACTCGCGGATTGCAAATCGTGGAGTCCCGCATGACGAATCCGGATGGAAAGCTAATGCACACGCGTATCGGCCCGGGCGATATTGGCCGGTATGTGTTTCTGCCCGGAAGCCCGGAACGCGCCGCGCGGATCGCCGAGCGATTCGCTGCGGCGCGCAAGCTGGCCCAGCATCGTGAGTTCACCACGTACGCGGGAACGCTGGACGGCACACCGGTCGCGGTAACGTCGACGGGCATCGGCGGCCCGTCGGCGGCGATCGCTCTCGAGGAGCTGGTCCGCTGCGGGGCGGACACGTTCATTCGGATCGGATCGAGCGGCTCGGTTTCGCCGCGGGTCCGCAAACACGATGTGGTGATCGTCAACGCCGCCGTGCGGATGGAGGGAACAGGCACGAGCTATTTGCCCCTCGAGTTCCCGGCGACGGCCGACTACCGGATCATCACGCATCTCGAAGCCGCCGCGCAGGCGCTGAGCCATCGGCACGTGGTCGGCATCACGATCACCAAAGATGCGTTCTTTGCCCAAACCGAACCCGCTGGATTACCTTATGCACCGGATGTGATCGCGCGCTGGAACGCCTACGTCGCGGGCGGTGCGATTTGCACGTCGATGGAGGAAGCCGCTCTTTTCCTGGTTGCCGCGGCGCGCGGCGTCAGCTGCGGTTCGGTGTTGATCGCGGCCAACAATCACGACGGCTCAGACCCTGACGAAACCTCGGTGCATTCAGCGACCGGCAGCGAATCGCGGGCGATCGACGTCGGGATCGCAGCGATGCGCCGAATCATCGCGGAAGATTTCGCGCGCCCCGCGCCGGGCACGGCTGCGCTGCCGTAACGGTTCCGCGACCCGTTCGTTCAACGTGACGCTGCCGCCCGGAATCTATCATATCGCGGTCACCCGCAACGCTATAATCGCGTGGCGCTCTCCGATCTGGTGCTGGCCGAAGGCATGACGAACCAGTTGCGGTAACGCTACTACCAAGCTATTACGCGAATTTTTGGGCGACGGAACGGCCAAACCGGCGACCGTCGCGGAGTCCAGCTGCCACTCCTACGAAACGGAATCCGTGGTTGACGTCGCAATCCTCTCGACCTATTTTGACCTACCCAAGAGCGAGCGGACCTATCCAGCCGTTCCGCCCAGATATCGCCGTTGAGATACTCTCCCCCGGAGACGGTCCCAACGAGGTCGGAACGCGACGGAATTTTTTCCTCTGGTGGGGCGTCAAACTTGCTTTAGTTTTTAGTCGTAGACCCCAAACGAGTCGTCATAGCACACGATTCTCCCATTTTCAAAAAGTCGACGAAACGGACACCCTGACAACCCCCGCGTTCGGGAACCTGAAATTACCGCTAAACCGATCTTCGCTGAACTCGACGACCCCGTCTAGAGACCTCGGAATATCCATTTTCAGAAGATTTCGCGTCGCTACCACGGCCCGACTCGCTGTAAGATTTCCGTCGCGGGTGGTCAGATTGTTGCTGCGCAGGTGATACGAATTACGCCGAAACGGGGACCGGGTCGAGGTTGGCGACGATGCCTTCGATAAGCCGGGCGACGGAGTCGGCGCCGCGCGCGGCGGCGGCCAACACGTCGGTGTGGGAGGTCTTGACGCCGGTGTGGACGTTGGTGATCAAGCTGAACGCGACGACTTGGCAGCCGAAAGCGCGCGCGGCGATCGTTTCGAGCACCGTCGACATGCCGACCGCGTCGGCGCCGAGCGTGCGGATATAGCGCGCTTCGGCCGGCGTCTCGTAGGCCGGCCCGACGAGTCCGGCATACACGCCGTTCTGCATGACGATCTCGTATTCACTCGCCATGTGGCGCGCGAGATCGCGCAGATGCGGCGAATACGCTTCGACCATGTCGACGAAGCGGTCCTTGATGCCGAACGCGGGCCGCGGCCCGATCAGCGGGCTCGTTCCGGTCAGGTTGAGTTGATCGGTGATCAGCATCAGATCGCCGGGGCGAAAATCGGTGTTCACCGCGCCCGCCGCGTTGGTCAGCACGATCGTGCGCGCTCCGGCCGCCGCCGCCACCGCCACTGGATACACGACTTCGAGCGGCGAGCGGCCCTCGTAGAGGTGAAAGCGGCCCGAAAAAGCGACGACGCGCCGGCCGTGCAGATCGCCGATCAACGCTTCGCCGGCGTGGCCGGGTACGGTGGGCTGCGGCATGCCCGCGAGTTTTTTGTACGACACGGCCGTAGCGTCGATGCGGTCGCGCAACACGCCGCCGAAGCCTGAACCGAGCACGACCGCACAGTCGATCGGGCCGCCGGCGCGTTCTTGGATAAACTCCGAGGCCTCTTCGACGTGCTTTTTTTTCATGTCATCCCGTTGGGGCCGGAACCGGCGCGAGCAAGTTCGTGCCGGTCATCGCGGCGGGAACCGTCAAGCCCAAGAGCGGCAGCAGCGTCGGTGCAACGTCGCCCAGTTTGCCCGGGCCGCTAAACGTCCCTATCGGCGCTTCACGCACGAGCACGAACGGCACCGGATTCGTCGTGTGGGCCGTCAGCGGGTTGCCGTCCTTGTCGATCTTCTCTTCGGCGTTGCCGTGGTCGGCCGTGATCGCCAGCGTTCCGCCCGCTTCGAGCACCGCGGTTTCGAGCCGGCCCAGGCACACGTCAAGCGTTTCAACGCTCGAAATCGTGGGCGCCCACTTGCCGGTGTGGCCGACCATGTCGGCGTTGGCGTAATTCATCACGATGACGTCGTGGCGATGCAGGTGAATATCTTCGACCGCCGCGGTGGTGATATCGTCCGCCGACATTTCAGGCGCCAGATCGTAGGTCGCCACTTGCCGATTTGACGGGATGAGAATGCGGTCTTCGCCCGCGAAGACATCTTCGCGTCCGCCGTTGAAAAAATAGGTGACGTGCGCGTACTTCTCGGTCTCGGCCAAGCGCAATTGCCGCAGGCCGGCGCGGGCCACCACTTCGCCGAACGTATCGCTTTGCGGGCGCGGCCCGAACAGCACCGGATTGGTGAAATACTCTTCGTATTTGGTCATCGTCGCGAAGACGAAATTTGCGAAGTGGTGCACGGGAAACGCATCGAATTTGGGGTCGCTGAAGGCCATCGTGAGCTGCCGCGCGCGATCCGGGCGAAAGTTGAAGAAGATGACCCCGTCGCCGTCCCGGATCGGCCGCGCTTCGCCCACGATCGTGGGCAGCACGAACTCGTCGTTTTCATCGCGCGCGTACGCGGCGTCGAGCGCGGCGCTCGCGGTCGGCGCCGCAAACGCGGCTTCGCCGCGCACGAGCGCGGCGTAGGCCTTTTCGGTCCGGTCCCAGCGCTTATCGCGGTCCATTCCGTAATAGCGGCCGCCGATCGTCGCGATCGCGCCGGGCCGGCCGTGCGCGCTCAGATACGCTTCGAGCCGGTCGATGTAGATGTGGGCTGAACGCGGCGGCACATCGCGGCCGTCGAGAAAGGCATCGATCGCGATCGGGACGCCGGCCGCGACGGCGGCGTCGATGAGCGCTTCGAGGTGATCTTGCGAACTATGGACTTTGCCGTCGGAGAGCAGGCCCATGAAGTGCAGCGTCCCGCCGTCGGCTTTCACTTGCGCCAGCACGTCGGTCAGCGCGCGATTGGTGCGAAACGAACCGTCGGCGATCTGCGCATCGATCACCACGATGCCCTGCGGTACCGTGCGCCCCGAACCGATGTTGATGTGGCCGACCTCGCTGTTGCCCATAATCCCGGGCGGCAGCCCGACCGCTTCGCCGCTGGCCTCGAGTTCGGTCCACGGATGTTGGCGCAGCAGCCGGCGCCAATTCGGAATGTCGGCGGCGGCGATCGCGTTGCCGTGCGGATTGTCGCGACAGCCCCAACCGTCGAGGATGGCGAGAACGAACGGTGGACGGCGGCTCATGCGGCGACTCCTTTGCCGGCGTTGCCGATCAGGGCGGCGAACGAGACGGGCTCGAGGCTGGCTCCGCCGACGAGTGCGCCGCCGATATGCTGTTGGCGCACGAACGCGGCGATGTTGTCGGGTTTGACGCTCCCGCCGTACAGGATACGGACCGATTGCAGGCCGTCCACGGCCGCGCGAATCGCGCCCATCGTCGCGTCGGCGCCGGGCGGCGTATCGACCTTGCCCGTGCCGATCGCCCAGATCGGCTCGTAAGCCACGACGCTGCGCGCGACCTCGGCCGGCGTATAGCCTGCGAATGCGGCGCGTATCTGCGCGACAACGCGGTCGTGCGCCGCGCCGGCGGCATGCTCTTCGAGCGTTTCACCGACCGCGATGATCGGCGTCAACCCGTGGGCGAGCGCCGCGCCGACTTTGCGGTTGACCGAGGCGTCGGTTTCGCCGCTGTACGCGCGGCATTCGGAATGGCCGATGATGACCCACCGCACCCGGCACGCGACGAGCATCGGCGGCGAGATCTGGCCGGTGAACGCGCCGCTGTCGGCCCAGTGCATCTGCTGTGCACCGAGGCCAATCGGCACGTCGCCGAGCGCATCGCCGACGGCGCTCAGTGCGACGAACGGCGGGCAGATGACCGCGTCGGCTTGCTCGGGATCGGGCCGCAGTGCGAGCAATTCATGCACAAAACGCACCGCATCGGCGGGCGTCTTGTGCATCTTCCAATTCGCGACGACGAGCGGCTTCATCTGGCCGCCGCCGCCTGCTCGAGCGCGGCGATGCCGGGCAGGGTTTTGCCTTCGAGAAACTCGAGCGTCGCGCCGCCGCCGGTCGAGATATGCGTCATCGCGTCGGCAAAGCCCAGCGCGTGGGCCGCCGCCGCCGCGTCGCCGCCGCCGACCACGCTCGTCGCGCCGGCTTTGGTCGCCGCTGCGATCGCTTCGCCGACGACTTGCGTGCCGTGCGCATAGGCTGGCTTTTCAAACACGCCCATGGGCCCGTTGAAGACAATGGTTTTCGCGCCGCGCAGGACGACCGCGTAGGCGTCGGCCGTCTTGGGCCCGATGTCGAGGATCATCCGGTCGCCCACGCCGTCGAGCCCGGCCACCGCCGCTGTGTCGTCGGCATTGAACGAGTCGGCCACGACACAGTCGATCGGCAGATGCAGCGTGATCCCGCGCTGCTTGGCGTTCGCGATGATGCTCGCCGCCGGCGCGAGATCGGGGTCGCGCAGCGACTTGCCGACGTCGACGCCTTGCGCGGCTAAAAACGTGTTCGCCATGCCGCCGCCGATCACAAAGGCGTCGACGCGCGTGAGCAGGTTGGCGAACACGCCGACTTTGTCGGCGACCTTTGCGCCGCCGATCGCGCAAATGAACGGTCTGACCGGATTGTCGGTAAGCGCGGACAGCGCGGCGAGTTCGGCTTGCATGAGAAAGCCGGCGTACGCGGGCAAGTCGGCGGCGATGCCGGCGGTCGAGGCGTGAGCGCGGTGCGCGGTGCCGAACGCGTCGTTGACGTAGATGTCGCCGCTGGCGGCGAGTTCCCCGGCGAAGAGCGCGTCGTTGGCTTCTTCCTCGGGATGATAACGGACGTTCTCGAAGAGCACGAAACCGCCGTCGGGCAGCGCGTGCGATGCGTCGACGCAGGCTTCGCCGACGCAATCATCGACGAAACTCACCGGAGTCGCCAAGAGTTCGCTCAGCCGCGCGGCCAGCGGGCGCAGCGAGTATTTCGGATCGCGTTTGCCGTCGGGCCGGCCGAGATGCGAAAGAATAACGGTCTTGGCGCCGTGGTCGCGCAGGTAGCGCAGCGTCCGCAGCGCGGCGTTGATGCGCGTCTCGTCACCGATCTTGCCGTCCTTGAGCGGAACGTTGAGATCTTCGCGAACCACGACGCGCTTGCCGCGCACGTCGACGTCTTGCAGCGTTCTGAAATTCACGGCGTGTTGCGTTCTCCAAGAGTTGCGAAGATGATGGAAACGGAAAGTCCGCGCACGTCGCATCGATGGACGTTGCGCGAACGAGCGCGGCGCATGCTCACCGGGCGGACTCAATCGCCGTCATGCGTATCCGGCCGGCGGCTCGTCGCGTCGTGCGGCCGCCGAAACGGAACAGACCTCGCGGTCCGCTCCGCGCGCACTTTGGCGCCAGCCGCGAAGATCGTCGTTGTGGCAAAGGGCCGACGCGCTGCCGCGGGTTGGCGGCTGAATCGAGGCGGCGAGCCGTGCATGAGCCAAGCGGAACCGCCTTCGAATCGAGTTCGAACGAGCCGTTAAACCGCTGAGGGGATCTTCGAGAGGACCATGTGGGCGACGTCGGCCAGCCGCGACGAGTACCCCCACTCGTTATCGTACCAGGCGGCGATCTGGATCATCGTGCCGTTGGCATTGGTGAGTTTGCCGTCGACGATGGAGCTGTGGGCGTTCTGCTTGAAATCGCTCGAGACCAGTTCCTCTTCGGTGTATTCGAGGATACCCTTGAGCGATCCCGACGCGGCGTTGCGCAAGATGGCGTTGAGCGCGTCCTTCGTCGTTTCTTTTTTGACGATCGCGACGAGATAGACCATCGAGACCGTCGGCGTCGGAACGCGCAGCGCGAAACCGTCGAAGGTGCCTTTGACCTCGGGAATCGTCAGGTAAAGCGCCTTGGCGGCGCCCGTCGACGTGGGGATGATGTTGGTCGCCGCATTGCGCGCGCGGCGCAGATCTTTATGCGGCGCGTCGAGAATGTTTTGATCGTTCGTGTACGAGTGAATCGTCGACATGAACGCCTTTTCCCAGCCGAGTTCGTCGACGATCGGCTTGACGAACGTCGCCAGGCAATTGGTCGTACACGACGCGTTCGAGATGACGTGATGTTTGGCCGGATCGTAGTGCGCGTCGTTGACGCCCAGCACGAGCGTGATATCCTCGCCCTTGGCCGGCGCCGAGATGATCACTTTCTTGGCACCACCGCCGTCGATGTGGGCACGGGCCTTGGCGGCGTCCGTGAAGAGCCCGGTCGACTCGATGACGACGTCGACGCCGAGGTCCTTCCACGGCAATTTACCCGGATCGCGTTCGGCCAGCACTTTGATGGCGCGGCCATCGATGGTGATGACGTTGCCCGCCGCGCTGACGTCCCCGGCGAACGTACCGTAGTTCGAGTCGTACTTGAAGAGGTGCGCGCTTTCGGCGGCGCTCGTGAGGTCGTTGACGGCCGCAATCTCGATGGTCGGATACCGCTCGAGCAGGGTCTTCGTGAAATTCCGACCGATGCGGCCGAAGCCGTTAATTCCAATGCGCATAGCGAGGGGACCGTTAGCCATGCGCGGCTGCCTGCTCCTCTAAAGTTGCCCCGCTTTAGACGCCGAGCGCCCGGATTGTGTCGCGGGCATGCCCTGGCGCAAGCGCGCGACGAGGCGCAGGAGCGCGGCGATGCGTCCGTTGAGGGTCGCCTTCCCGACCGGCGGACTGCAGCGGCGGCCGAGTTCCGCCAGCGTTTCGTCGGGATGGGCTAGCCGCAGTTGCGCGCTTTCGCGCAGCACCGGCGACAGGTTTCGCAGCCCGTACGCGTCGGCGAGGAAGGCGATCGCCTCGCGCTGAGCCGCCGCGGCGCCCGCGGCGCGCACCAGATTCGCCGCTTCGGTGTTGACGATGCGGTGAATGCGGTTCTTGGTCTCTTTCATCGCCCGGACGTCCTCGAGGTGGAGCACCGCGCCATAGGCGCCGATCGCCGAAAGCGTCGCCACGATGGCGTCGAGCGCCTTGAGGTAGACCACCGCGCGCCCCTTTCGAACCGCGCGTTTGGCCTCGATGCTCTCGCTGCCCAGCAGGCCCGCGATGCGCTCGGCGCGCTGGCGATCAGCGCAAACGAATTCGAGATGATAGCCGTGCTGCGGGTTCGCCAGCGATCCGCAGGCCATAAACGCGGCGCGTAACTCCATTCGCCGGTCGCAGCGGGCGCGCGGCTTGGCCGGCGGTTCGGCGAGGCCGTCGTCGATGTCGATTTCGTAGGTCGTCGACCGGTACAGGCGCGGCTCGGGGGTGCGCCGGACGGGTCCCGTATTGCGGTCTTCGAGCAGCGTCCGGAACAGTCGCGCGACCGCCGGCCGGCGCGTGCGGAACGTCCAGCCGCCGGGGGTCGCCGCGCTGCCGAAATAAGCCAGCCCGGCCCGCAGCGCCGCGCGGCAGTGCGGCAGTTTCGGAATATCGCGCGACAACGCGTCCTTCGCGTCGCCCGACAGCGCCGACGCATTCCTAGCCACCGCAAACCCCACCGCGGCTTGCGGCGCAGC
>PLAE01000086.1 GCA_003134035.1 Candidatus Velthaea versatilis | reverse complement strand
AACGCGAAGGATTGGGCGAAGCCCAATCCACTAGTGGCGAAAGCTGAAACCCGACGGTAGGTAATGGGCGCTTAGAGGGGGCGTTGGCGAGCACCTCGCCTGCGGCGTCGCGATCTACGGGTCGGGCGGCGGCAAATCGCGCAGCGCCGCAGTGACCCGTTCGAGGTCTGCGCGGTAACCGGCCAACTTCGCGCGCTCGGCGGCGATGAGTTCGGGCTTGGCTTTCGCGACGAATTGCGGATTCGCAAGTTTGCGCTCGAGCCGCTCGACTTCCTCAACGAGTTTAGCGGCTTCGCGCGTGTAGCGTTCGCGTAAGATCGCGAAGTCGGCGACGACGTCGATCTGCGCGAGCCGCGATACAAGCGGCGCGTCCGCCGGTCGCGCCGGATCGATCTCGACGACGCCGCGCACGAACGCGGCGAAGAGCGCGACGATTTCGTCCGGCAGCGGCGCGCAGCGCAAGCGCACCCCTTCGTTGGGCCGCAGTCCGAGTTCGATGCGCGCGTTGCGGATCCGCACGACCGCGTCGGTGAACGCCGTGTAGACGGTTGCCTCGGCCGGGAACGCCGGGATCTCGGCGGCCTCCGGCCACGACGCGGTGACGATCGTGTAGCCGTCGTGCGGCAGCCGTTGCCAAATCTCTTCGGTGATGAACGGTTCGATCGGGTGCAGCGCGCGCACCAGCGTGTTGAGCACGAACGAGAGTACCGCCGAGCGCGTCGGCTTTTGCGCTTCGATCTTGGCCGATTCCAAGTACCAGTCGCAGAATTTGTACCAGCCGAAATCGTGCAGCACGTTGGCCGCGGTCCCCATCGCGAACGAATCCAGCGCCGCGGTGGCCTGCCCAACGCAAGCCCGAAGTTCGGTGAGAATCCACTTGTCGGCCAGCGTCAAACGTTCGGCGGGCGGCAGCACCGCGGCGCCCGGCAAACCTTCGGGCAGCCCGAGGATGAATTGCAGCGCGTTCCAGAGTTTGGTGTTGAAGCGCCGGGCCCCGTCGCAAACGCGTTCGTCGAAGCGCAGCTCCTGCGATTCGAGTCGCATCTGCATCATCGTGCCGAGCCGAAAGCCGTCGGCGCCGTACTTCGCCGCCATTTCGAGCGGGTCGATCGCGTTGCCCAGCGACTTGCTCATTTTACGGCCTTCGATATCGAAGACCAGCGGCGTGATGAACACCGTTTTGAACGGGATGCGGCCGACGAAGCGCAGGCCCAGCATCACCATGCGCGCGACCCACAAAAAGATGATCTCGCGCCCGGTGATCAGCACCGAATTGGGATACCAATGGTCGAGTTCGGGCGTGCGGGCGGGCCAGCCCAGGATCGAGAACGGCCACAACCCGCTCGAAAACCAGGTGTCGAGCGTGTCAGGATCGCGCCGCAGTTCCGCGCCGCCGTAGCGCTCGCGCGCGACGCGCTGCGCTTCTTCTTCGGTCGGCGCGACGATCACAGCGTCGTCCGGCGTGTACCAAACCGGCAGCTGGTGACCCCACCAAACTTGCCGTGACACATTCCAGTCGCGAATATTCTCCAGCCACTGTTCGTACGTGCGCCCGAAGCGTTCGGGGACGAAGGCGATCGCGCCGCTGCGGTACGCATCGAGCGCCGGCTTCGCTAGCGCGTCCATTTTGCAGAACCATTGCAGCGACAGGAGCGGCTCAATCACTTCGCCGGTGCGCGACGACACCGGCACTTTGGTCGTGTACGGTTCTTCTTTGACGAGCGCCCCGGCGGCGGCGAGTGCGGCCGCCGTCGCGGTGCGGGCCGCGAACCGCTCGAGGCCGGCGAACGCGGCCGGAACGTCGCCGGTGAGGCAGCCGGCGAAATCGATGACCGTCGGCATCGCGAGGCCGTGGCGCTGACCGATCTCGTAATCGGTGGCGTCGTGCGCGGGCGTGACTTTCACGGCGCCCGTGCCGAAGCCGCGTTCGACGGCGGCGTCGGCGATGACCGGAATCGGCCGGTTCGCGAGCGGCAAGATCACGTTGCGGCCCACGAGGTCGCGGTAGCGTTCGTCGTCGGGGTGCACGGCCACCGCGACGTCGGCGAACATCGTTTCGGGCCGGGTCGTCGCGATCACCACGCCCGGACCGCCGTCTTCCGCGGCGTAGCGGACGTGCCACAAGAATGTTTGGCGCTCTTCGCTTTCGACTTCGGCGTCGGAGAGCGTCGAGCGGGCTTTGGGATCCCAGTTGACCAGCCGCGTTCCACGGTAGATCAAGCCTTCGTTGTAGAGGTCGACGAAGACGCGCGTCACCGCCGCCGACAACTCCGGATCGAGCGTGAAGCGCGCGCGCTCCCAGTCCGGTCCGAAGCCCAGCGCCTTGAACTGCTCGTCGATGATGCCGCCGTATTGCGCGCGCCAGGCCCAGACGCGCGCGATGAATTCGTCGCGGCCCAAACTTTCGCGCGTGAGGCCCTCTTTGGCCAACTCACGGATGACGACCGACTCGGTCGCGATGGCCGCGTGGTCTTGGCCCGGAATCCAATCGGCGTTTTCGCCGAGCATCCGGTGATAGCGGGTCAGGATGTCCATCGGCGTGTACGTCGACCCGTGGCCGATATGCGCGCGGCCGGTGATGTTGGGCGGCGGCATCGAGATGACGAACGCCGGCCGCGCCGGGTCAGGCTCTTCGTGAAACACGCCCGACGCGAGCCACTTGGCGTAGATGCGCGCTTCGACCGCGCTGGGATCGTACTGTTTGCTCACTTCGGGCCGCCGCAGCTCAGTCACTCGTCAGCATACCGCCAGCGTGACGGCAAAACCTCGCTTCGCGGCGTCCGGTCCGGGCTCGGCGGTCGAGTCGCGCGCGCCCGCTTAGCCGGAGCGGGGCCGCGCGCTCGACGAACGGTTCGCACGAAGCCCGAACGCGACGGATCGCTACGCTATTCCAGGCGTCCGGAGACGGCCAGAAAGGCCAGGCCCAGCAGCGAGAGCCCCAGCGGCATCACTTGTAAACCGCGCCAGCCCGCCCAATCCTCGCCGACGCCTTTCTCGCGCGCCGCAAGGTCGAGCAGGTAGACGGCGATCACCGAACCGTTGACGGCAAATTTGCGCGTGGCGCCGGGCGATGCTCCGCCGGCCGGTGCGCGCAAGTAATCGGTCACTTCGATCGCTGTTGATGCCAACGCCGTTCCGACCCCCACGCGGAGCAGATCGGCGGCGCCGCGGCGGTAGGAATGCGCTTGGTTCGGACTCTCGGCGATCAACGAGAGCACGTCGAACAGGACGCTCGCCGTGAAGATTCCCGCCGGCAGCGTCATCATCGGCGCGAACGGCGCGGCGGGAAGACGTTCGCCGGCGCGAACGGCAGGTGATACGGCGCGCGGCGATTCTTGGCCATGCAACTGTTCGTTCCTCAAATCGTGACGGAAGTGACGGAAGGTCGTTTAGGGCGCCCGTTCGGACGCGAATCGCCTTTTACCCGCGCCGGTCCGCCGTTCGAGAACCGGCGCCAAATGGGGGAACAGATTCGAATATGGGATTTTTGCTGGGACTCGTGCGCGCCGTCTTCTTGTTTTTCGCCGTCATCGTCGCACTGCTGGTGCTCATCGACGGCACGCTGCTGGCGAATCTGCTGGGACGTAAAGAGTAGCGGACCGACTTTGCCGGTCCGTCGCGCTTGCCCGACAGTCGGGGTGACCTCAAGAAACGGGCGTTTTTGTACGTAAGCCCGCCGTCCTGATGGCAGCGGTCGGCCGAGGGCCGGACGGAATTAGCACTTGGCGACCCGTTTGTCCCCTGCCACCGATAGTCGCCCATACCGATAGTCGCCCATGAGGTTGATGTGATTTCAACCGAGGGGGTGTCGGACGCGATGGGGGCATCATCGAACGCTGGCGCCGGCCCAGAGGGGCGATTGCGCGTTCGAGGTAGGCGGGACACGATTGCGGCGGTGACCAAATGAGCCCTCTCACCACCGCCGGAGCCGAAGACCTCTTGGACGCGCCGCTACCGGAAGTGTATGCGGCAAGCGACGCGAGAATAATTGCATATGGGAAGCGACCTGGTATACGCTGACACGCGCGAGACCAGCTGCGCGATCGGGCTTGCTCCGAAGCCGAGGTCGAATCCATCATCGCTAACCCTGCGCGGGGAACGTACGTACCGCGCGTGCGCGACCGTATCGAGCACTACGGATTCGCTTCCGACGGGCGAGCGATCAACGTCGTAACGAATCGGGCCAAAACCGTCGTCATCTCCGTCGTTGAGCAGCAGGAGCGAAATGGAAAAACCACTTAGTTTGAAGGTCGATTTCGTAGCGGGCGCGGGATATCTGCGCTATCGCCTGCTCGACGCTGGAGCGCGCGTTACTCGCACGCAACGCGTCAGCGATGACGTGTTCGTCGACTTCAATGCGGAGTCGCGGATTCTGGGCATTGAGCTGCTGGCTTTCGACGGTGCGGCGCTCGGCGTTCGCGCAACGGTTCGCCCAGGAGCATGAGCTGGATTTCCCACAGCTTCTCGCCCCTACGGTGCTCGCGACGGCGTGACCGTTGTGTGATCGCCGCGGCGACGATCCGGCCGACTTTCAAGGAAACCGCAAACGCCGTTGACGCGCGCTCCGCTCGTTAGGGCGTGCGTGGGACGTGGCCGTGCTTAACCGCGTGGCACGCGGGCGAAAAACACCCGTTCCATGAAGCGCAAAACGCGCGTAAGCGGAAAGTCTTTGGGCACGATCGGCTGGGTGAGCACCGCGTGCAGACCCAAAATTTTGGCGCCCAAGACGTCGGTGAAGAGCTGATCTCCGATCACCACGGTCTGCGCGCGGCGCGTGCGCAAATGACGCAGCGCGAGCAGAAAGCCTTGCGGCAGCGGCTTGAGCGCGTTGGGAACCGCCGGAACGTCGAGCTGCGCGCCGACCGCCGCCACCCGCTCGCGAAAGTTGTTCGAGACCAGCGCCAGGGCGAAGCCGCGCGCCTTCGCGGCCAGGACCCAGTCGCGAACTCCGGGCGCCAGCGTACTCTCGTGGTAGCCGCAGACCGTATTGTCGAGGTCGATGATGATGCCGCGGAAGCCGCGCGCCCAGAGATCCTCAAGCGAGACATCCGACAGCCTGGCCGTCTCAAAATCCGGTCGGAACATTGCCCTTACTTGCCGGGCGATTTCCACGCTTTCCCCCGTCTCGTCCACAAGTCGCTCACGAATTTGACAGGAAACCCGGCATGCGAGCCGGCTTATACACGGATTTTCACGTTTCTCCACCGCCGTCGACGAAGTGTTCGCAAGGAGCCGACCACGATATCTTGTATCCGTCCCTTCGCGGTAGTACAATATCTAGTACACGCGGTGGCGCGGATTCGCTTTTATCGAACAGGTGTTCGATACTTGAGCGCCGAACTGCCGGACAGGCGAAGCCCGCGAACGACGGGCGAGACTTTGGAGGATTCGATGTCAACGGAGTTACCGCGCGGCCTAAGCGAGCCGGCCTTCGATCCCAACGCGATGCGGGTCCTCAAGGAGCGCTACTTCGCGAAAAAGCCCGCCGGCAGCGTCGAAACGCCGGTCGAGTTCCTCTGGCGGGTCGCGTCGGCGATCGCCGTTTCGGAGCGGCCCTACGCCGAACGCGCGGGCCGCGATGCCGACGCCGTAGTCGACCGCGTCGCGCACGCGTTCTATGAAATGCTCGCGCGGCGCGATTTCATGCCCAACACCCCGTGCTTGGTCAACGCCGGGCGCCCGCTCTCGATGCTGTCGGCCTGTTTCGTGCTGCCCGTCCCCGACTCAATCGAGGGCATTTTCGACAATCTCAAGGCGATGGCGTTGATTCAGAAGTCGGGCGGAGGCTGCGTTTCGGCCGATTCACGTGTTTGGACGACGTTTTGCGGTCTTGAACCGATCGAAGTGTTGTTCAATCGGGCGACGGGCGATGGTCGGCCCGGCATCGCCTCGGGGAACGGCATCGCCTACGACGTTTCCGATCTCGGCATTCGCACGCTCGCAATGGATCCGCAGCACGGCCAAACGGGCATGCGCAACGTGTCGCACATTTGGAAGTTCGAGGTTCCCGCGAAAGATCAAGTGGTCGTGCGCACGCGCGAAGGCGCGGAAGTGCAGACCAGCGCATGGCACCCGTTCATGGTCGTGCGCGGGGACCGCTTGACCGAAGTCCGCGCTGACGAGTTAGCTCCGGCCGACATCATTCTCGGGCCTGATCGTCCGGACGCCACCTGGCCGTGGTCCGACTACGTGAATGTCGCGGGCCTCACGATCGATGAGAAGATCGGCTGGCTCATCGGCTTCACGCTGGGCGACGGCTCCTTTGGCTACGTTCCGTCGTTACGGCAAGAGCGGCTGCGCTGGTTCTCCGGGACGACCGACGTTTTGGAGAACGTGCGCACGATTCTCGCCGAGCACGGCATCAACGTCGGAATCTCCAAAGATCCGCGTGGCGAAACGCGATACGTGTCGACACTCAAGCAAAGCTTCGTTGCTGCGATGCTTGCCGCGTGCGGTTTCGCCCAACGTGGACCGAAAGACGCGCGCATTCGTATCCCGGAGCACATCACCAAGTCCCCACTCTCGGTCGTACGCGCCTTTCTCGCCGGACTGCTCGACAGCGACGGCACCGTCGATCTCGATGGCTCGCCGGCATACGCGACGGTCAGCCGCGAGATGGCGCACGACCTTTCGGCTCTTTTGGGTCTGTTGGGGTACCGCTCACGGCTGCGCCGTCGCGAACCCCAGGGACGCGGCAAACAGGCCGTATTCAACGTCTTACTTTGCCCATTGCCGCAAGTTGCCGATCTGGCTCTGGATCTCGCGCCCTACCTCTCCAACGATTTGCGCCGCACGCGGCTGACTTCCGATTGCACGATCGAAACCGCGTTGACGCTACCGTTCCGTTTTTGGCGCGACAAGCTTGCAGCACATGGCCACGTTCAAGAGCGCTTTACGAAACCAGCCGGACCATTGGCCGACATTCTCAGCCGCTGGAGCTGCAACGCCGCCGGCAAAACGCGTCGTTCTGATCTCCTGGTGATCGCGGACGCGCTCGACGCCAACGACCGCGAGACTGCCGCCTTCTTGCGCGCCGTCGCGAAACGCGGTCAAGAGATCGCTTCGGTGGAGCCGGCGCCGACGCCGATGCCGTATTACGACCTCACCGTTGAGGATTGGAACACCTATGCCGCCGGGCGCACCGGGATGGCGATGATTCATAATACGGGTTTCGCGTTTTCCGATTTGCGCGGCCATGGTTCGCTCGTCGAGTCGACCGGAAAAGACGCGTCCGGACCCGTTTCTTTCATGAAGGTCTTCAACGCGGCGACCGACTCGATCAAACAAGGCGGCGTGCGGCGCGGTGCCAACATGGGCGTGCTGCGCGTCGATCATCCCGATGTGTTCGAGTTCATGCACTGCAAGAAAGAGCTCGACGCGGAGAACCGAGCGCTGTGGAATCGGATGTCCGATACCGGCCGCTATACCGACGAGCATCTTGCGCACCTCAAACAAGAGCTGCTGCAGACGCAGATGAATAACTTCAACATCTCAATTGGCGTCACCGATACGTTCATGCGCGCGGTCGAAGCCGACGGCGATTTCGACCTGATCGATCCGCGCACGAAGAGCGTCGTACGAACGGTAAAAGCTCGCGAGATCTGGGACGGCATCATCGAAGGCGCCTGGCAAAACGGCGAGCCGGGAGTCTTGTTCCTCGACCACCCGGACGCAAATCCGTTGCCCGGACTCGGTCCGATCGAAGCAACAAATCCCTGCGTCACCGCCGACGCTTGGGTGACGACAACCGGCGGCCCGCAGCTCGTCCGCGATTTGATCGGAAAGCCCTTTGCGGCCTTCGTTGACGGCAAGGCATACCCGTCAACATCTGATGGATTCTTTTTCTCCGGCATCAAGCAGGTTCTGCGAATTTCGACTGACCGGGGCTTCGAGGTCAAAGTAACCGGGAATCATAAAATCATGCTCGACGTCGGCGGCGAGCGCCGGTGGATGGAAGCGAGCGAGATCGACATCGGTTCCGAGATCGTGTTACATAATCATGAGAAAATTCGCTGGAAGGGTCGTGGAACGAAATCAGAAGGTTGGCTGCTCGGCAATCTTCTCGGTGACGGGCATAGCCATACAGTTGGCCGCGCTCATCTGCAGTACTGGGGAAATGATGCACAGCGCGCGGTCGCTGACGCACTCGTCAAGATTCGCGAGAGTACTCCGGCTCGCTCAGATATGCGGGGAACAACCGTTCTCGAGCGTGATATGGGCTCCATCAGTTCTGTCGCCCTCGCGGAGCTGGCCGAACAGTTTGGGATGACTCATGGTTCGAAGCGCATCACCGACAAAATCGAAGCAACGTCATCTGATTTTACGTCGGGCTTTCTGCAGGGTTGGTTTGATGCTGACGGTTCCGTCCAGGGTGACTTGGAAAAAGGACTCTCGGTACGATTGAGTTCGTCCTGTCTGCCGGATCTTCAGCGTGGCCAACGCATGCTTGCTCGGCTCGGCATCGTGTCGACGATCTATCAAGACCGGCGCATTGCTGGCGAGCGGTTCTTACCGGACGGCAAACGAGGGAACGCGCTCTATACTTATTCGAGTCAGCACGAATTGGTAGTCGCCTGTGATTCGATCGATCGCTTTGCCCAAGCAGTGAATTTCAGTGTGCCGGACAAAGCAGATAAGCTCGCAATGCTTACCGCGAACCGTAAATGCTCGTACCGCACGAAGTACGCAGCACGAGTGACGTCGATTGAGGTGCTGGCGGCGGAGCCTGTTTACGATTGCACCGTGTTCGACGTCCATGCGTTCGATGCCAACGGGGTCTACGTTTCGAACTGCGGGGAGCAATTTTTGCACGGCGGAGACTCGTGCAATTTAGGTTCGATCAACGTTGGACACTTCTTCGAGTCGTCGAAGAACGACGTAGACTGGGATCGGTTAGCCGCGGCGGTTCATCTGTCAATTCGTTTCCTCGACAACGTCATCGATGCGAATGTGTACCCTCTCGATAGCATCGCGGAGATGGTCACCAACAATCGGCGCGTCGGTCTGGGTATCATGGGCTTCGCCGATCTGCTCATTCAGTTGCGCATTGCCTACGGCTCGCCCGAAGCGATCGCGCTGGCCGAAAAGCTGATGCAGTTCATGCAGTTGCGCGCCGAGGATACGTCGGAAATCTTGGCACGCGAACGGGGCGAATTTCCTAACAAGCATCTCTCGAAATGGGCGAACGACCCGCGTCCCCGGCGCAACGCCGCGTTGCTGTCGATCGCCCCGACCGGGACGATCTCGATGATCGCCGGCTGCAGCTTCGGCTGCGAACCGTACTTCGGCATCGCGTACACCAAACACGTGATGAAAGATGCCGAAGGTCGCCCCCAGCACCTCTATTACGTGCTGCCGCTATTCGAGGAAATCGCCAAGGACGAGGGCTTCTTCTCCGACGCATTGCTGGCCAAAGTCGAGGAGAATCGCGGCTCGCTCAAAGGCATCCCTGAAGTTCCGGAACTTTGGCAGCGTGTTTTCACGGTGGCCGCCGACGTGACGGTCGACCAGCATATCGACATGCTGGCCGCATTTCAGAAACACACATGCAATGCGGTTTCGAAAACCGTGAACGCGCCCAACGA
>PLAE01000171.1 GCA_003134035.1 Candidatus Velthaea versatilis | reverse complement strand
TTGAGGCGGCGGTAGCGCTCGATCATCGCCCTGGCGCGGGGCAGATCGACCGGAATGAGCGCGACGCCGAGATGGAGGAGCGCGGCGAGTTCCCGTTCCGAGGAGGCGACCGAATTCCACTCCACGCGTTCGCTCAGCCGCAGGGCGAAATCGAGTTCCTCGCGGGCGATCAACTGCTGCCCGAGTTCGTCTGCAAAGAACGCGCGGTCGACGACGGCCCGAATCTTCGTGGCGGTGGTCGGCGCGGCTTCGCTTGCGTCGCGCAGGTCGCGGAACGTGCCGAGGTGGTCGCCGACGAGCGCGTTCGACCACGCGAGGCAGCGCAGGATCTCGTAGCGCTGCGCACTCAACTGCTCGACTTCCCCGAGCGCCCCAAGACGGGCTCGGACGGAGCCGTCGTCTCCGAATTCACGGGCGAAGATGGCGAGGTTGACGAGCAGGTTCGCTTCGAAAACGAGGTCGTGCACGGAGGCTCGGTCGCATTCCCCGAGCGCGGCCAGAAGGTGGCGGCGCTGTCCCGCGTCGTCCTCGCGGCGTGCGGCGACGAACCCGAGGAGGTCGTAGGCTCGCGCCCGGCTGTGCTCGAGCGGGATCAGATGCGGATGACTTCCGTCGTCGCGCGGGATTTCGAGCACGCCGCGCGCTACGTTTGCGGCGGGTTCGAGTTCGCCGCGGACCGCGTGCATGTGGCTTTCCGCGCATCCGAGCTCGGCTTCGAGCGCGGGCGACATCGAGCTATAGACGTGGGCGCGGGCGGTTGACAGGGCATCGCGGGTGCGATCGTCGCCCGCGGGCGCGAGACGCGCGAGTGCGATGGCCCGCAGCATCATCAGTTCGCCGCGCTCGGCATGCGTGAGGTCCGTAACGCCACCGATAACCGCCGCGACCGCCTGGAGCGCGTCGGCCGGCCGGTCCGCGCGAATCGACGCGCGCGCGTAGAGCGCAGCCCCGGCCGGGGTCGTATACGATTGCAGCGCGTTGCGGCAGGCGAAGAAGAGACCGCCGAAATAGTTCTCGACGATCTCTTCGAACGGTTGCGTGCGCGTACGAAGCCGCGTCACTTGCGAGGTGCGAGTCACGTAGCCTTAGGTTATGCCCCGCGCCGGGTATCCCTAGGAGATTCCGCCCCACGTGTCCATGACGTGATGCAGAACGCCGCGGAGCGAGGAGATGCCGCCCCACGTGTCGTGGACGATTCCATTCCACTTCGAAGAGATGCCGCCCCAGGTGTCGGAAATGCCGCCCCAGGTATCGAGCGCGTGCGGCCCGTGCGAGGAGATGATCGCGAGCGTCAGGTGGATCATGGTGTTGGTGTCGCCTTTCAGTCCGCGGCGGGCCGCGGGACTCCGGGCAATGCAAAAGCGCACGCTCCGGCAATTCCGGGGTTGGTGATTGCTGGCACAACGTCTTGTCGATAACCGGCAACCGTTGTCTAAAATATCGTCGTAACGGCCAGAAGAACAGAAAAATGAGGAAATGAGGCTGAAAGCCTCATTTCGTTATCGGAAATGGGGAAGCAAGCGGCAACGACCGCGCGACCCAGCTATGAAGCGTGCTCCGGTCGTGCTTGCACACCCGCCATACAAGCGAGTGGGAGGAACGTTAAGCTTTGGCCGTTCGTGCCTTGGGCGGCTTCATTTTGAGCCGTCGAAGCTTCCTTATTTCCGCTGCGTGGGCGGAGTGCTCCATGTGCCAGATATCGTAGACGAGTTGGATGTTGAGCCATAGCTGCGGCGAGGTGTCGAATACCCGCGCGAGCCGGAAGGCCGTATCGATGGTGACGCCGCGCTTACCGTTCGCGATTTCCGTGTAGCGAACGCGGGAGATCCCGAGCGCCTTCGCGAGTTCGACTTGCGTGAGACCGAGTGGCTTACGGAACTCTTCCTCGATGATCTCACCGGCGGTAATCGGGTCATTTTTCGGGATCGGCAGTTCGAGCATGAGTGTGTGAGTCCTCATTCCATGTTCGGGTTGAGGTGAGAAGAAAAATACGCTCGCGAAGGGGGTCAGTGATAGTCGATGATCTCGATTTCTGCCGGTCCGACTTCCGTCATGATGAAGCAGATGCGGTATTGATCGTTGAGACGGATCGAATACTGTCCACTTCGACTTCCCGTGAGGGCTTCGATCTGGTTCCCTGGAGGCGATCGCAGGTCGTTGATCGAGCTAGCGGTTGTGATCAGCAGCAGTTTTCGTCGGGCGGCCCGGAAGAGCTTGAGGGGGATCGTTCCGCGAGCCTTTTTGGAATTGGTCCCATCGTATATGTCGGACGTCCCTTTCGGAACGCGGGCCGGGCTGTTCGTCGATATACTCGATTTCGAAGCTTCGTAGATTTGCCACGGATCTCGCCAAGGGCGACTGTAAGCCGGATTAGCCGTTAAGGCTGAAAAAAAACAGGTCCAGGAAGGCGGTGCCTCTCTGGACCTGGACTGGTTGCGGGGGCAAGATTTGAACTTGCGACCTTCGGGTTATGAGCCCGACGAGCTACCGGACTGCTCCACCCCGCGATGGGCACACGCCATGATACGGGCCTGGAGGGAGCGCGTCAAGAGGGCTTGGGGCTCCGGCTACTTCTGCGTCGCGAAAGGCGCCAAGGCAAGCCAGCCCGCGCCGCGGTAGCGAATTGGCGGCGCGAAGAAGAAGGGAGACCGGATGGCTCTCGATCTGCGTGCGCTGCCCAAAGTCCAGCTCCACTGTCACCTGGAAGGCACGCTCTCGGCGGCGCGCTTTCGCGAACTGGGAGCCAAGCACGGGATCGACCTCGGGGAACGGGCCCGCGTGCCGCTCGCGGACACCTACCGCTTCACGAATTTTGGCGAGTTCTTGCTGCTCTTTCGCGACGTCTCGGAGACCCTGCGCACGCCGGAAGACTACTATACCCTAGCAAGTGACTACGCGCGCGACGCCGCGGCGCAAGGCGTGCGCTATGCGGAAGTCTTCGTGTCGCCGTCGGTGTGGACGTGGTTCCATCACGGGATCGACGTCGAGGCCACCTTCGCCGCGATGCGCACCGCGCTGGACGCGGCGACGAGGCAGACCGGGGTCGAGGTCGCCTTCATCTGCGATCTGACCCGCAACTTCGGCGCCGACCGCGCGCTGCAAACCGCCGAACTGGCCGTCGCGATGAAGCCCTACGGCGTCATCGGCGTCGGATTGGGCGGCGACGAGGCGAAGTGGCCGGCCGAACTCTTCGAAGGCGCGTTCGCTTACGCCCGCGAGCATGGACTGCATACCGTCGCCCACGCCGGCGAGGCGGCCGGCCCGGCGAGCGTCCGCGCGGCGGTCGAGCGGCTCGGCGCGCAGCGAATCGGCCACGGCGTGCGCGCGATCGAGGATCCCGCCGTCGTCGACTTGCTCGCCCGGCGGCGCATCCCGCTTGAAATCTGCCCGACGTCCAACCGGCTGACCGGTGCGGCACCGGCGCACCTGCCCCATCCGATCGGTGATCTCGACGCCGCCGGCGTCATCGTGACGATCGACGCTGACGACCCCGCATTGTTCGGCACGACGCTCATCGACGAGTACCGCGAAGTCGAGCAGACCCTCGGATCGCAAGCCATCTTTCGCTTTGCCGCCAACGCAATCGAGGCATCTTTCGCGCCCGCATCCCGAAAAGATGCGCTTCGGGCGGAGCTGGCGGCATCACGGGATTCCGGCGGCGCCGTCGAAGTGTAAACAAGCATGGCCGGTCACACCCATTTCGACGAGTCGCTCGAAGAATATCTTGAAGCCGTCTACCGGCTCGAGCGCGAAGGTCCGGGCGTCACGACCTCAGGTCTTGCCGCGGAACTGGGCGTAGCGCCGGCGTCCGTGTCCGGCATGCTCAAGAAACTCGCCGAAGGCGGATACCTCGAATACCGCGCCCGCGGTGAAGCCAAGCTGACCGATCGCGGACTGGCCGTCGGTGTGCGCGTGATGCGCCGCCACCGGTTAGCCGAACTGCTGCTTACCGAGTTGCTCGGCATGCCGTGGGACAAAGTCCATGACGAAGCATGCCGGCTCGAGCATGCGATCTCGGCCGCCGTCGAAGAGCGGCTGATCGTCGTGCTCGGGAATCCGAAAGTATGCCCGCACGGGCATCCCATTCCACCGGCCGATCTGAGCGAGCCCGACCGGCCCGGGATCAAGCTGGCGAGCCTCAAACCGGGCGACGCCGCGCGCGTGATCGACGTGATCGAAGACGTGCCCGAAATGCTGCGCTATCTCGATTCGATCGGCATGCGTCCCGGCGCCGAAGTCGACGTGGTGGAATGCGCGCCGCTGGGCGGGCCGGTCACCGTGACGAACACGCGCGGCCGGCACGCGATCTCGATCGAACTGGCACGGCTCATCACCGTGGTGCCCGAGGCGGCCGCGAAGCTCCAAACCGCCTGAGAACGCCGTGCTGACGCGGCTGCTCATCGCAGCGAACGTGCTCGTGTTTTTGTGGGAGCTCACCACCGGCGACACGAGCGACGGCTATGTGCTGGTGAGAGACGGCGCGCTCTACGGCCAACTCGTCGCCGGCGGTCAATGGTGGCGCATCTTCACGGCGGCGTTTCTGCATGCCGGCTGGCTGCACATCGCGACCAACATGTTCGCCCTCTATCAGGTCGGCACGTTCGTCGAACTGCTGTACGGCCGCGCCCGGATGGCGATCATCTACTTCCTCGCGATCATCGGTTCGGGCGTCGCGGTATACGTCTTCAGCTTCGACGCGCCGACTGTCGGCGCCAGCGGAGCGATCTTCGGGCTGTTCGGCGCGCTCGCGGCCGCCGGATTGCGTTTGGGCAAGCCCGGGCGCGATCTTGTGCAGCAGTCGGCCGGCATCATCATCCTCAACTTGATCCTCGGCTTCACGGTGTTTCGCTTCGTCTCCAACGCCGCGCACATCGGCGGTCTCATCGCGGGCGCGCTCGTGGGCTTCGCGCTCTTTCGAATCCCCCAGCATCTCGTCGCCGCCCAAGCCGCCGCCGAGCCCGTCCCGGTCGATCAGGGCGTCGTCTATGAGGCGCCCGACTATGTCAACGCCGCCGACGAAGTGCCGCCGCGCCCAATCGCGCCGACGCAAGATCCGTATGCGTAGCGCGACGCAAACGCGCTGATGCTCATCGACGAAACGTTCGCGGCGGCCGGGCCGATCGCGCGGACGCTGCGCGGCTTCGAGGGCCGGCCGGGTCAAATCCAGATGGCCAAACTCATCGAACGCGGCTTTCTCGAAAATGTCCATACGATCGTCGAAGCCGGCACGGGCGTGGGAAAATCGCTGGCCTATCTCGTGCCGGCACTGCGCAGCGGCAAGCGCGTCATCGTCTCGACCGGCACGATCGCGCTGCAGGAACAACTCGTGCGCAAAGACATTCCGCTGGTGGTCGATGCGCTGGGCATCCCCGCGCGCGTCGTGCTGCTCAAGGGGCGCAGCCATTATCTGTGCCGCGCGAAGTACGAAAAGATGAGCGGTGAACGGCTCATCGCGCCGAGCGTCGCGATGGAAAAGCTCTGGAAATGGGCCGACCGCACGGAGACGGGCGACCGGGCCGAGCTCGACTTCTTCGTGCGCCCCGACGATTGGGAAGCGCTCGACGCCGACGCCGACGATTGCGTCGGCGAGTTCTGTTCGCGCTTCGCGGATTGCCATTTCTTCAAGCGGCGCGAAGCCGCGCGCTTCGCCGACATCGTCGTCGTCAACCACGCGCTGTTCTTTCTCGACCTCGCGATGGGCGGCGGGCTGCTGCCGGCCTACGATTACGTCGTGCTCGACGAGGCGCATCAGTGCGAACGCTACGCGACCGCCGCGCTGACCGCTACGCTGTCGCCCGCCGGCGTCGGGCGCATGATGCGCCGCATGCACCGCAACTACCAGCTGCCAGCGTCGTACGATGCGGAGATCGACGAGTCGATGCGCCGCCTGCAGTCAACGCTCGCGCGCGTGCCCGGCGAACGCTATCCCGTCGGCGCCAACGACGCCATCGGCACAGTCCTCGAAAACGTGCGCGAAGCGCTCTACCGGCTGGAGAACTTCGTGCTCGCGAACTGGCAAACCGCGCTGACGCGGCCGACCGACAACGAAGCCGAAGCCGAACGCCGCCGCGATCTCGCCTTGCGCCCGATCACCGCGCACATCGCGACGGTCGACCGGATCGAGCGCGCGGCATATGATGCGACGTCGGGCAGCGTCGCGGGCGACGAGCTCGAAGCGATCGCGTGGGTCGAGCGATCCGACGGCGAAGCGCGCTATGAAATCAACGCGGCGCCGTTCGAGATCGCCTCGTTCTTGCGCGCGCAGCTCTTCGCGCGCACGCGCAGCGTGGTGCTCACCAGCGCGACCATCGCCGAGGGCACGTCGTTCGCGTTCATCAAAGAAACGCTCGGCGTCACCGCGGCGCAAGAGCTCATCGCCCCATCACCGTTCAACTATCCCGAACAGGCCCGACTCTACATCGCCGGTCCCGAACTCAATCCCAAAGCACGCGATTTCGCCCAGCGCGCCGCACCGATCATCGAAGAGTGTTTGGATCGCAGTGCCGGCCGCGCGTTCGTGCTGTTCACGTCGTACGCGCGCATGCGCGAGGTCCACGCGATCCTGGGCGAGCGCATCGCCTTTCCGCTCAAACTGCAGGGCGATCTGCCGCGCGGCGCGATCTTAGCCTGGTTCCGCTCGACGCCCAACGCCGTGCTCTTCGCTACGTCCACCTTCTGGGAAGGCATCGACGTGGTCGGCGATCAGCTCTCGTGCGTGATCATCGACCGGCTGCCGTTTCCCTCGCCGAGCGATCCGCTCGTCGCCGCACGCCTCGCGGCCATTGAAGCGCGCGGCAAATCGTCGTTCGCCGAGTACATGATTCCAAGCGCGATCGTGCGACTCAAGCAGGGTTTCGGACGGCTCATTCGCTCGAAGACGGATCGGGGTCTCGTCGCGCTGCTCGACGGCCGCGCGACCGGTATGAAATACGGCGCCGCCATCATCGACGCGCTGCCGCCGGCGACCCGAATCCACGATTTGTCAGCGCTCGAGGAGCTTTTCGGAAATCGGCTTTGAGCTAGAGGGTCGACTTCGTCGACCCGTCGCGTCTGCGGCTTCGCCGAAGCCGCCCGTCGTCGGCTGTCGGGCAACGCCCGACAGCCTCCTAGTCTAGACTACGAGGCGACTTGGGCGAGCGCCGCGAGCGCCTCGAACTTCGCGAGCGCCGATGCGACGACTTGGTCCATGTTGTAGTACCGGTACTCCGCCAGCCGCCCGACGAAGGTGACGTTCGTTTCGCGCGCCGCGAGTTTGCGGTAGCGCTCGTAAAGCGCGCGATTGTCGGCGCGCGGGATCGGATAGTACGGATCGCCGACGGCGCGTGGATACTCGCGCGAGACGATCGTTTTGGCGTGCTGCTGTCCGGTGAGGTGCTTGTACTCGGTCGTCCGCGTATACGGCACGTCCGCGCTGGGCTCGTTGATGCAACCCGCTGATTGGACCCACGGCGTGTCGACGGTCGTGAACTCGAACTCGAGCGAGCGGTACGGCAGGCGGCCGTAGCGATGTTCGAAGTACTCGTCGATCGGGCCGGTGAAGATCAGCCGGTCGAAAACGACGCGATCGGCGACCGTGCGGTAATCGCAGCCGGTCACGATCTCGATGCGCGGATCGTCGGTCATGCGGCCGATCATCGCGCTGAACCCATCGGCGGGCATCGCTTGGAACGCGTCGGTGAAGTAGCGGTCGTCGTCGTTCGAACGCGTCGGGATGCGGCCGCAAACCGTCGGGTCGAGTTCGGCCGGGTCGAGCCCCCACTGCTTGCGCGTGTAGCCGCGAAAGAAGAGTTCGTACAGCTCGCGGCCGACCCGCGAAAGGATGAGCTTTTCGGAGCTGTCGATGAACCGGCTCGGGATCGCGCGCGCGCGCAGGAACGCTTCAAGCCCGGCGCTGTCGAGATTGAGATCGTAGAGCGCGTTGATCGTCGTGCGGTTGATCGGCACGGGTACGAGTTGTCCGTTGACGTGCGAGAGCACGCGATGCGCGTATGGGCGCCACGCCGTGAACCGGCTCAGGTAGGCGACGACGTCGGCGGAATTGGTATGGAAAATATGCGGCCCGTAGCGATGGTAGCGCAAGCCGTCCGGGCTGACCGGGTCATAACAATTCCCGCCGATGTGATCCCGCCGGTCGACGAGCAGCACGTTCGCGTCGAGTTGGCTGGCCAGCCGTTCGGCCAGCGTCGCGCCGGCGAGGCCCGCGCCGACGATCAGAAAATCGTACAAAAACTCTCCATACGGATCGGTGCCGATCTGCGATCATCGACCCGAACCCTTGCGGAACAAACGGGAGGGCCGCGCCGTCGCTCGAACCGGCCTACCGTTCGCTTTAGCCTTGGACGCCGAGGCGCCGCACTTTGGTCGTAAACCGCCCACAGACGCCGCGGATGCGCTGAAAAAGCGTTCGGGCGACCGCTACTCCTCTTTGGCCGCCTCCGCCTTCGCCCGGGCCTGCAATTCGGCTACGACTCCCGAATCCGCTAGCGTGGTCGTATCGCCGAGCATGCGGCCCTCGGCGATATCGCGCAACAGCCGGCGCATGATCTTGCCGCTCCGCGTTTTGGGCAGTTCCTGGGTGAACGTGACGTACTTGGGGGCGGTGAACTTGCCCAATCGACGGCCGACGTGCTCGCGCAGTTCCTTCCCCAACTCGGGGGACCCGACCGCATCACCGCGGACCGACACGAAGGCGCAGACCGCGTGGCCGGTAACGTCGTCGATCTTGCCGACCACGGCCGCTTCGGCCACCGCCGGATGGGCCACCAGCGCCGATTCGACTTCGGCGGTCGAGATACGGTGGCCGCTGATGTTCATGACGTCGTCGATGCGCCCGAGAAACCAGTAGTCGCCGTCGGTGTCGCGGCTACAGCCGTCGCCCGCGAGGTAGCGGTGCGGAAAACGCGACCAGTACGTCTGCTCGTAGCGCTCGGGGTCGCCGTAGATGCCGCGCAGCATCGCGGGCCAGGGCCGGGTCAGCACGATGTAGCCGCCGCCCGGCGGCGCGACCGTGGCGCCGGCTTCATTGACGATGTCGACGCCGATCCCCGGGAAGGGCTGCGTGGCCGAACCCGGCTTGAGCGTGGTGATCCCGGGCAGCGGAGCGATCATGATCGAACCCGTCTCCGTCTGCCACCAGGTGTCGAGCACCGGACAGCGGCCCTTGCCGATCACGTCGCGATACCACATCCAGGCTTCCGGATTGATCGGTTCGCCGACCGATCCCAACAGGCGCAGCGAAGACAGATCGTGTTTGTTCGGCCACTCGGCGCCCCACTTCATGAACGTGCGGATCGCCGTCGGCGCCGTATAGAGAATCGTCACCCGATAACGTTCGACGATCTCCCAAAACCGGTCGAAGGCCGGATAGTCGGGGCTGCCTTCGTAGAGCACGCTCGTCGCGCCGTTGCACAGCGGGCCGTAAACGATGTAGGAGTGGCCGGTTACCCAGCCGATGTCGGCGGTGCACCAGAAGACGTCGGCGGTTGCTTTGAGATCGAACACCAGCTTGTGGGTCGCGGTCACGCCGGTGAGGTAGCCGCCCGTGGTGTGCATGATGCCTTTGGGCTTGGCCGTCGTGCCCGACGTGTAGAGCAGAAACAGCAGATCTTCGGCGTTCATCCGTTCGGGCTCGCAGATCGAGGGCTGGTCGCGCACCACGTCGTCCCACCAGCGGTCGCGGCCGGCAACCAGGTCGACCGGCGTGCCGACGCGCCGCGCGACGATCACGGTTTGCAGCGAGGGCATGCCTTTGGTGAACGCTTCATCGACGTTGGCTTTGAGCGGGACGGGTTTGCCGCGCCGCCAGCCGGCGTCGGCGGTGATGAGCGCGACGCATTGCGAATCGTTGACGCGGTCGACGATCGAGTCGGCCGAGAAGCCGCCGAAGATCACCGAGTGCGCGGCGCCGATCCGCGCGCAGGCCAGCATCGCGATCGGGAGTTCGACGATCATCGGCAAGTAAATCGCGACGCGGTCGCCTTTCTTCACCCCCAGCGCCCGCAGGCCGTTGGCGAAGCGGCACACGTCGTCGAGCAGCTGACCGTAGGTCACCGTCCAGCGATCGCCGGGTTCGCCCTCGAAATAGAAGGCGACCGTGGCGGCCCGGCCGGCCTGCACGTGCCGGTCGAGCGCGTTCACCGACGCGTTGAGCTCGCCGTCGGCGAACCAGCGCGCGAACGGCTCGTTCCATTCCAGGATCTGTTCGGGCGGCTTGAACCACTCCAACTGGAGCGCCCAGGATTGCCAAAAGGCGAGCGGATCGGCTTCGGCCCGCGCGTGGATCCCCGGCTGCGCATTAGCTTGCGCGGTGACCTCGGGCGGCGGCGGAAAGCGGCGTTCCTCGGAGAGCAGCGCCTCGATGGCATGAACTTGGGTCGGATTGCTCATGCCGGGAAGATTTTCTCCGTCGAGGTTGAGCCCTGCTCAGCTTGACCCCGGCCCCTCGTAATGCTACGCTTGGGAGCAACGCTTGGCACTCTGGTGCTACGACTGCCAGCAGCGATTCGGGCCTGGCTCGGTGCCGGGAAATGCGCGGTTCGGCCCGCCGGCCTTCAGTAAGAGATTGAGTGGGGTCGAATCCCTAACGGGACGATGAACGACAGACACGAGCTCGACAAACGCAAAGCCTTCATCCTGGCAACGGTGGTGTACGAATACATTGCGACCGCCGAGCCGGTGGGCTCAAACACGCTCACCCAGAAATATAATCTGGGCGTCTCGTCCGCCACGATCCGCAACGAGATGGCCGAACTCGAGACGCTGGGCTATCTCGTTCAGCCCCACACGTCGGCCGGTCGCGTTCCCTCGGACGCCGGATATCGCACCTACGTCGACCGGCTCATGCCGGCCGAGTCGCTGCCCAGCGACGACGCGCGCCGCATCCGCGACCAGTTCCGCGCGGCCAGCCGCGAGCTCAGCGACGTCATCGAGCAAACGACGCGCATGCTCTCGAGCCTCTCGAAAAACCTGGTTTTCGCCGTGGCGCCCTCGCGCGATACGCACGCGTTCAAGAATATCCAGCTCATTTGGCTGTCGCCGCGCACGGCGCTCGCGATCGTGGTGACGTCGATGGGCGTGGCGTCGCAGACGGCCGTCGAGTGGCACGCCGACGTGCCGGCCGACGACCTCACCCGGCTCTCGAACGCGCTCAACGCCCGCCTGTCCGGGCGGATAATGGAAGACATCGTCAACGCCGACCTCTCCGCGGTCGCGGCCGAACTGCAGATCAGCGACGAACTGCGCGCCGCCGTCACCAGCGCTTTCCAAAACGCCCGGCAAAACGAGGAACCGCAGCTCGCGGCGTCCGGCACGCAGAATCTGCTCGACCAGCCCGAATTCCACGACCTGCGCAAGCTGCGTTCGATTTTGAGCATCGTCGAGGAGCAAAAGACGCTTTACGATCTCGTGGCTGAATCCATTAAGCCCGATGCCGATGTTACAACGCCGATGGTCAAAATAGGACGTGAGCTTCGAGAAGACGCGATGGCCGAGTGCAGCCTCGTGACCGTACCCTACCGTTTCGGCGACCGCGGCGTCGGAATGATTGCCATCTTGGGGCCGCGCCGCATGCCGTATGCGCGCTTGATGGCCTTGGCTTCAGGAACCGCCGATTCGCTCGGCGCTTATCTCGATGACGTTGAGCTGCGATAACTAGAGCGATGGCCACCGATTATTACGATGTTCTGGGCGTCAATCGCGGCGCCGACGAGAACGAGATCAAGCGCGCGTATCGGCAACTGGCGCGCAAGCATCATCCTGACGTCAACACCGATAAAGCCGCCGCCGAACACAAATTCAAAGAAATCAACGAAGCCTACGAGGTCCTCAGCGACCCGCAAAAGCGGGCCAATTACGATCGCTTCGGCCATGCCGGTGCGGCCGACGGCGGCTTCAGCGGCGCCGGTGCCGAGGGCTTCGGCGATATCTTCGACATGTTTTTCAGCGCCGCACGCGGCGGCGCGCAGCCGCGCCGCACGGGCCCGGCGCGCGGCAGCGATCTGCGCTACGACGTCGAGATCACGCTCGAAGAGGCGTTCTCCGGCACGCAGCGCGAGATTTCGTTCCGTCACCTCGCTACGTGCACCACGTGCAGGGGCAGCGGCGCCGAACCCGGCACGCTCGTCGTGCCGTGCGATCGTTGCGGCGCCACGGGCGTCGCGCGCCAAGTGCGCCAAACGCCGCTCGGGCAATTCGTCACCCAAACGACGTGCGGCAAGTGCCAAGGCGACGGTCAAGTCGTGCAGACGCCGTGTCACGTGTGCCGCGGGCGCGGACGGATGGAAACCGACAAGACGCTGACGGTCAAGATTCCGGCCGGCGT
>PLAE01000187.1:39332-40320 GCA_003134035.1 Candidatus Velthaea versatilis | reverse complement strand
CACTTCCTCGAACAGCAGCAAACTCTCTGTCGTCAAAGTGTTCGCGAGCGCCCAATCCGGCGAGTCGCACAGTGTCGCCGCCGTCGCTCCCGCCGCGAGCGTGCGGATCGTATCGTCCCACGTGTAGATCTCGATCCGGCTGCGGGCGGGCACGACCGTTACCGGTCCGTCGCCGACCGGCTCGAAAATCGCGGAGTTGTCCGAGGTCGCGAACGAGACGCTGCGAGCCGGCGCCGATGACGCGGGAGGCGACAGATTCGTCGGTGTTTCACTCGCGGAGGTCTCAGCGGAAGTCTCAATCGATACGTAGGCGCGCGCGCTACAGCCTTCGGTAATTTTGTAGTCGACCAGACGCGCATGCCGCCGGGCCGAGATGCGCAAGCGCGCCGTATCGAGATAGGCCTCGGTGGCAACCACGTCCTGATAGTAGCTGAGTTGATCGCCGACGTAGGCCAACAGGTCGACGAGCGTTATCCCGATGTCGGGCAGGTGTGTCTCCGTCCAGGACGGCACGTTGAGGGCAAAGCGATCAAGAATGAGCTGGCGGAAACTATCGAAGTCCTTGGCCAGATAATCGAGGTCGGGTTCGGCGAGCGGCGCCGGTGCCGAAAGTCGATTGTTCGGCCCGGGGTCGACGACGATGTCCGGTGAGCGGCCGAACGTGAACGCAACCGAACAAAACAGGGGATCGAATCCCGCGAGATCGACGACGGAAAATCGGTACGTCGAAAAATCGCCCTTGCGGTCGACGCGAATCTTCAGGCAATCCGAGCGCGCCGGATCGTCGCCGCCGGCGTGCCGGACTTCGACGATCTTGAGATTTCGGGCGTAGGTTCCCCCGCTGACCGCGTAATGCCGGTGGCGCGTTTCCTTGGGTGCCGCGCGGAAAAAGTACACCGTCAGAGTCTCGCGATCGGCGGCAACGTCGACGAAATCGATGCCGTTGAGGCCCTTGGCGATCGCTTCCGCGCGGCGGCGTTAGCGCGCG
>PLAE01000187.1:0-39285 GCA_003134035.1 Candidatus Velthaea versatilis | reverse complement strand
TGACGCGTTCGCCGGGATTGGTGAACAACAGCAACTCGAGCATCTGCTCGATGTGATCGGTGGCGCTGCTTTGCGCCGTTCGGCCCGTCGAGTCGAAGCTGTACGGGGCTTGAAGGTTCACCGTCTCATAGCCCGCTGACGAAGGTCTGCGTTTCCGTAACGATGAGCGGCGTGGCACTCAGGACGCAGATCGAAAGGCTGTCGTCGAGCAACACCGGTTGGCCGAAAACCGTGACGTTCAACGACGAAGTGACGAACGTCGCGATCGTATCGGGGCCGTTGGCCGCCGGCGGCGGCGGGAAGGCGCAGCCGGCTACGGCGTACGGCGACGATATTGTTACGACCGGCTGGCCGCTGAGTGTCACGCTCGGAATCGAAACGGTCGGCTGCGCTTGTCCGCCGTGCGCACACACGACGATAGCACCTTCGTGGAGGAGAAACCCGGGCATACGATCACCGAAACAACACGGAAGTCACCGCCCGATCATCCGACGTATCGCTCTCCGGAGGTTCTCCCGGGCTTCTTTACGGGCGGCGGCGTTGCGGGGGCATGAAGGCCGCGCGCACGGCACGTTCGATCGCCTCGGGGATGATCTCGCGCGAGCAATCGACGAGTTCGCGCGTGATCGCGCTTTGGAGCGCGGCAATGATCGGACCAGTTGCCGCGGGCACACCGGGCTGCGGCTCGATGACGATGCGCTCGACGTGGACGCTGACCGTTTTCATGGTGTGACCATGAGGGCGCCGTCGTTGACGATCGTGACGCCGTTGATCTGGATCGTCGGCGAGAAGATCTGGATCATTTCCGGGCTCACCGCGATATACGATGCAGGCGTCGCCATCAACATGACGCCCGGGCCGGCCATCGGCGGAATCGGAGAATCGCTGACAATGACGGCACTTTGCGCAACGGTCGTCAGCATGATCACCGGAACCCCGGGAGTGGCGAGCTTGGTGAGCACCGGCACGGTTGCGACGCTCCAGTAGCCGCCGACCCAAATCGGGTAATCGGGATCGCCGTGCTCGAATTCGACCCAAACCGCATCGCCGATTTCGGGAACCACGAACGTCCCGCCCTGCAGCGTCGCGAGCGGCGCGCAAGGCAGCGCCCACGACGTCGGCAGGAGCGTCGACACGTCGGGCACCATGACGATGAGGCGACCGCGGAACTCCGGATCGATATTGTCGAAGACCGTCCCGCGGTACTTGCCCCAGAACTTCTTCTTTTCGCTCATGCCGGCACCGTCGGCGTAATGGAAACGAGCCCATTGCGGCTCAGAGTGAAATTCTGTTTGTATTCGCCCGGTTTGATATTGTGCGTTACGCTCGTGACGTAGTAGAGCCCGTCGAACGCCATGCCCGCGCCGCGGACGCCGACCAACTGGCGTGCGGCGAGCGGGGACCCGTAGCGCACGACATCGAGCGAGCCGTTTGCGGTGACGGCGTCCTGCGACTTTCCGGTGAGTGACAGCCCGCGCATTACGGCTCCGGCGAAGGTCAGATTCGATGTGTCGTTGAGAAACTCGAATTTCTTGGGAATCGGTGGAATGAGGCCGAGCGGCGGCTGCAGCGGATTGAAGCTCGGAATAGGAACGGGGATCGGGACGTTCGTGAGATCGGTTTGCAGAAAGAGAATCGGCAGCGTCGCCGACTCGGAGTTGAAAGCGAACGATAGGCTTTCGACGTTGGTGAAGGCATCCATGTTGATGTTGAGCGCGGATTGCGGTACGCCCACTTTTACCTCCGGGCCGAAGTAGGCGGTGTTGGTGCCGGGCGCGGGCCCGGGCGTGATGTAAAAGATATACCCGACGTCGTCGGCAAGCTGCTTGATGTAGGCATAGTCCGTGCCTTGCTGCCGGGGGATGTTCTCCGTCGGAATCGGCACGTCGGGGAGGATCGGTGGAATCACGACGGGGATCACGCCGAGGAACACATACTTGAGCAGGATCAAGGCGACGCGCGCCTCAATCGGCATCGCCGGATACGGCAGACCGTCGAACGGGATGAAATCCATCAACGCCGTCAGGTCGACACCGGTGATCGTCAGCTTCGAATCGGCCCCGTTCGATCCGGGCGCAACGTCGATCTTGCTAATAACGCCGTCCATCAGGACGTTCGGGATGCCGTTGATCGTCGCGACCAGGATAACCCGGAGGAATGGGGCCACGCTGCCGCCCGCGAGCAAAAAGATCGTTTGGAGCGGCGAGTTGTTCGCCAGCGTGAACTCGAGCTGAAAACCGCTCTGCTGCCCCGGCTGGGCGTAGACGTTGATCTGAATGCTCTGCAACGCATCGAGTGCGACCTGCGGTATCGGAACGGGAATGACCGGGCCGACGAGGATGGTGAGATAAATTCCCTTGAGCATCTATGACGCAATCGTCGGCGTCGCCGGGATGCCTTGCGGCAACGTCACGTTCAGCGTGGTTCCAATCGTATCGGTTAGGTCGGCCGGCCGCGTCGCGAGATTCGCGTCGCAGAGGCGCCAATAGAGTTTGGGATCGCCGAAGACTTGCGCTGAGATGTTGTCGATGCGGTCGCCTTGCTTTACCGTGTACACCGCTATCGTCGAGAACGATGAAGGCGGCGCGATGAAGCGGCGCAGCAAATACACGATCGGCTTCCCGGACGGCGTCGTATAGGTTGCGGTCGGCACGGTTTGGTAACGGCTGTTCGCTGCAAACATTGGCTAAGCGATCGAATTGATCCCGAGCGCGCCGAGCGCCGCTGCGGGTGCCATCGAAGCGAGCTGCTCTTTCTGCTGCAAATAGGCCATGAACAGATTACCGCCTTGATTGCCGAAGCCCAGGTCGTCGACGCTGAGGACGCGCATGCCGAGGCTGACCTTGGCCCGGATCGGATTCAGGGCCGCATCGAAGGCCTCTTCGGTAACGGAGAACTCCGTGAGCCGGACCGGAACGATTCGCTTCTGACTCCAAATGAAGAGCGTGAGCGGCTTTTGCATCGGAACGATTTCGAGTGTTCCGAACTGCGCGAGGTTGTTGTTTGCGATGAGGTCGCTGCTGGCCGGATAGATTAGTGTCTCCAGCACCGCCAGCTGCGGGAAAAGGCCGACTTGCGCCGCGGTCGCGTCCGAGACTTCGAGCTGGTCGGTCGCGTCGATCTCCGCATCGACTTTGAAGGTTTCGATGGCCGGTCCCCGCAGCCGCAGCGCCTCCGACCGGTCCGCCTTTTCGCCGACTCCCTGGACCTGCAGGGTTCGCGAGAGCGTGTCGGGGTTGTACTGGAGCGGAATGATCTGCGCAACAGTCCCCGAGTTCGGATCGATCACGACGATGCCGCCCTTAATGAGATGCGGCGAACCGGGGAAACTGCTCATGCTCGAAGTAAACCTACCTCGTCACGCTCTCCGTAAGCTCTCCGCTGGAATTACTTGTGCAGCGCCGGCGGCCACAGATTCGGCAATCGCAGGGTCATCGTCTGGGTGACGAGCGCATTCACGGTTCCGCAGGAGCTTGCGCATTGCAGCGCCCGAATGATGCCGATGAGGCTTTCCGCGACGTTGACCGCTAACCGTCGCTCTTCTTTTTCTTGCGGAATGACGTATGGGCTTTTTGATTTTCCCCGAGACGTCTCATTTTCTATGGAGCGCGCGCGGCCACACGTTAGGAATGCGAAGCGTCATCGTCCTCAAAAAAGCAAGCGTCTGGTCCGGCGGCCAGCCCGACGTTGTGAGCGTGACGGTTTGGGTGACGAACGAATCGACGGTCCCGCACGAGCATGCACATTGCATGCCGCGAATTACTCCGAGCAAGCTCTCGTCCTTGTCGAACGCCTGACCCTGCTCCTCGCGTTCGAGAAATTGCGCCGCAGCTCGGCCTTTGTTCTTGACGAAGTTTTGGAAATACACCGCAAACTCGCTGGTGATCGCGCTCAACTCGCTCAAATAGAACTCGACGGTAAAATCGCCCGCGGTGGGACCATGGAAGACGACCGTGTCCAGCTTGCAATCCGCAGCGGATGCGATGCTGGCTGACTGCGTATCGTCGAAGCGCGCGTGCTGCATTTCGTGAACGACGATCGAAACAATTTCCAGCACTTCCTCCTGCTGCGCGGGCGACGCCGGGCCCGCCGCCGTATCGAGGGCGGCCGCGCCGTCTTCGACTTCAGCTGGAATCTGAACGCAATTTTTCTCGGGCGGCGCCCCGGCCGGGCCGGGAGCCGGGAAGTTGCGGCACTTGTCGTTTTCCGCGCCCGCCGATTTCCCGATCGCCGGATTGATGAAGAAGCCGAAGACCTCAGGCGGCTTGGGCGCACCGTTTTTTGTCACCAAGTTCGCGACATGTACCGCGGGCTGACCATTGCGCGCGCGCAACGTGGCTCCGGATGAACCCGGGGGCGCGGCTTTCAACGTTGCGGCGTTCGCTGCTTCCTGGGCCGAGGCACGCTCGCCGAAGCGTCCGGGGTCTCCCGGGTTGGGCCGTTTACACTCGGCGGCAGTACGGCAGGGAGCGCGGCGAAGCGCCGCCCCGCTTCGACCTTGCTGTACCACGTGCGTTAACTCGTGTGCTAAAAGGAGCCGCCCGGCGGGCGTGCCCGGCACGTAGTTTCCGGCACCGAAGACGATGTGCTCGCCGACGGTGTAGCCGCGGGCGCCGACCGCGGCCGCCGAAGCCGCTGCCGTGTCGGACGTGTGGATGCGCACCCGCGAAAAATCAAAGCCAAAACGCGGCTCGAAAAAGGCGCGATCGGTTGAGCCTAACGGCTGGCCAGATTCGCTTAACGCCGCGTCGACTTGAGCCGGAGCGATCGCGGGCGCGACGGTCCCCACGCTTTTGCGCCGCAGCGGCGGCTTCTCTTCGGCCTCGCACCCCGCACAGCAAGCGCGTCGAAGGGACGCGCCATCGGCGGCCGAGATCGTGCCGGTGACGAAGGGTTCGTTCACGACCCGCGCCGCGACACGATCCGCCTCGTGCTCGCACGCATCGTCGGCCGAGCCGACGATGAGTTTGGCCTGAACTGGTGGGAAGCCGGCATGCTTGCTCGGCGCACGCGTCAGCGGCGCGGCGAACATGGCGCAATGTGCTCGCTGCTGGTCGGGCAATGCGCGTCTCGAGCGCCGCGGGTCGCGGAAAATAGCCCGACGGGCGGTGCGGTTTGGTCGGAAACCTCAGGCTGGTCGGTGGCGTCTCTCCCACCTTTGATGAGGCGCGGCGAACCCGGGAAGCTGCCCATGCTTCTTCGATTCTAGGTCGCAGGGCTCTCGCTCAACTCTCCCACAAATTCTTACCCGCCGTCCGGGCGCGCCTTGCCGTTGGCAGGAGCTCGGGTGCCCTGCACGCGCCGGCCGACGAGCGTCCCTGCAACGATGACTGCGCGGCCGTCACTGCTTATGCCGTCACTGTGCGACAAGATCGTCCCCTCCGTACCGGCCGCGCCAACTGAATCGAGACGAACCGTGGCCATCGCAGCATAGGCGACACCGGTTGGAGACCGGCCCAGGAGCTGCAATCCATACGTTTTCGCGGCTTTGGGTTCGTCGGGCGTCGGGCATGTGAAGGTTGAGTTTCCTACAGTTGCCGGGACAGTTTTCGCGGCTGCGGCCAATATCGCGGCCTGATCACTCGCCAGGCCGCCGGGCTTTGCGCCTTTCGAATTGCGGATCCCCGCGACGCTCGCCCGTACACTTGCCAGCGCCTCCTGAGCTGAAGCCGGGGCCGTTGTGCTGAGCGTGCTAATGAGTTGGCTTGCCTCCGCGTCGGTCAGATCGACAGGCAGAGCCGCGATCAAATCTCCGACGACCGGCGCAACTGAAACACCGGATTTGCCGGGAGCCACCAGCGCATCGAGAACGCGTCGACGCGGTCCGCTGATCGCCGAAATCGCTTTGGCGGCGTCCGCTTCGCTCATTTGTGGTTGCGATTGAGTCTCTGCTTGTTGCCCCGGCGGCGCAGAACCATGTCCTTGCATTTGTCCGCCGGAGCCGGTTGTAACAGACGATGCTTTTTGACCGCGCTTAACGGCATCAAGCATGCGCCGCAGCTTCTCCGCAGACTCCGGTGCGCCGTTCACACCACCGCCGGCCGCTGTCTCTTGCAGCGTCAATAATGTCTCGAGATCTTCAGCGCTGAATTGATCCGGATTTTGCTCGATCAGTTTCATCGTTGCCGTCATAAGCGCTTGTTGGGCATCGCTGGGCGAACCTTTCCCGCTCATCGCATCGGTGATCTTCTTTTTTAAAGCTGGATCGGACTCGATGAGTGTTTGAACGTTGGGCGGAACTTGGATGCCTTGCGCTTCAAGAGACTTGAATAGCGTAACTAACGGCTCTTCGTCGGACGGCCCCGCCTTCGCCTCGGCCTTACCACTTCCGAGCATGATTGCCATAGCCGCGAGCGAGGCTACAGCGTAGACCGGGACAGCTTTGCCCGCCGTGGCGCCTGCGGCACCGCTGCCTGTTTTCATCTTGCTCATCGCAGCGAGCAGCATTGCGAGAAGGAGAACGCTAAGCTCTTTCGTCGCGTCTTTGATAACGGAATAGATGAGAACGCCTGAATCGTTGATGACCGTTATGTACAGATCGTTATCAATCTTCAGCGGTCCCGACGGAGCCCAAGTCCCACGGTCAAACGTCAGACCGCCGCAATCGAAGCCAGAGGTAACCGCGTTGGCCTGCGCGATCTCCAAACCCAGCTTCGTCTTGCGAAATGCCGCGCCGTTTGAGGTCGTAATCTCGTACATCGTTTGGTTCGCGAAATCCCAAATATCGGGCTCGCCGGCGGCCATACCGCTCTTGCCGGTAAAATTGGGCGTGGACCCCGGTGTCACTCCTCGCAGACAGCGCAGCGCGGCCTTCTCATTGGCGGTACCGCCGGCGATCGTGAGCCAATCAAGATTAAAGCTCAACGAAATCGCTGGCTTTGCGGGATGCGTCGCCGCGTAGTGCGTTTGCAAGCAGCGTTCGGCCGCAACGTAGCGAAACGGCACACCGGCTCCGATCGGAACCGGTGCCGGCGGCAACGGTGCCAGGCCGCAAACGCGCCGGATCGTGCGCCGATCGGATTGCTGTACGACATGCGCTAGCTCGTGGGCCAGAAGATGCCGCCCGGGCCCGCTCTGCGGGGCAAAACGGCCGGGAGCAAAGGCGATGTGACTACCGAGCGTGTAAGCAAGCGCACCGATCTGACGAGCCGAATCCGCGGCTGCGCTGTCGTCATGGATGCGGACGCCGGAAAAATCGCTCCCGAAGCGTGCTCCGAAGAACATCTGGGTTGCTGTGTCGAGCGGCCGGCCCGGCGAGCGAAGAACGTCATCCACGGCGTCCGGCGCTACCTCCGGAAGAACCCAATCGGTCGTGGCAGTTCGACGCAACTTCGGCCGGTCGTCACGTTCGCAGGCACAATCACGCCTTATCCTCACTGGCGTCGGGGACAGCGAGAAATCGTCCGGACTTGCCATTTGCACGACGTGGTCGGCGGCGACATCCGCCTGATGTTCGAGCGGGTCGTCAACGTACCCGATGGCGAGCTTGCATTGAAGCACCGACGGACGAGAATTGACTGCAGTTTTGCTGAAATCCCACGCGGGAGGTCGCGATCTCGCCAAGGCCGTTGCTGCGTCCGGGAGTGGTCGTTGTCCATCGCGACGATCGGTTTCGCGTCGTTCGAATTCGCGATCGCCGGCCGAGAAGGCGCATTCGCCCGTCGAACTTGCCTTTTCCCTGACCTGCGCCGCTCGAATTGGGGGAACAACCATTTCGATCTACCGTCGATTCGTCAGCTGCGTCATCGCGGTTCAATCCTATCTGCGATCGTATCTCGCTATGGCCTAGCTAAAGCAGCGCACCATCGCTAGCACCGAACTCGGCCTCATTTATCGGACGGTTGAGCTTACGATATTCGCGCTTGAGCGACGTCAAGAGCAGCGGCATAGTGACGACTCCATCGTTCGCCGCCGATTCGAACGCGGCATCCAGGCACGCGTTGCGAATCACCCCACCCGTGGCGTTCAACCGCCCCAAACGTTCAAGGTCTAATCCGCGCGTGGGCGTCCTAGGCGAAAAGGTCCGTTCCCAGATCAGTTTGCGGTCGGCTGCGCTTGGGTACGGAAAGCTTACGATGAAACGCAGTCGGCGCAGAAAAGCGAAGTCGAGTGCCGCGCGGACGTTTGTTGCGAGAATAGTCAGACCGCGAAACGCTTCGATGCGCTGTAGCAGATAATTGACCTCGATATTCGCGTAGCGGTCGTGGCTATCACGCACTTCGCTGCGTTTGCCGAAGAGCGCATCGGCTTCGTCGAAGAACAGGATGAATCCACCGCAATCCGCCACGTCGAAGAGCTGACGCAGATTCCTTTCGGTCTCCCCGATGTACTTGCTGACAACGGCCGACAAGTCGATCCGATAAAGCGGTAGACGCAGGTCGTTGGAAAGAACCTCGGCTGCCATCGTCTTGCCGGTTCCGCTGTCACCGGTGAAAAGCGCGCTGATACCGAGACCGCGATTCATTTTTTGTGCGAAGCCCCACTCCTCGTACACCTTATAACGACCTCGCACGTGTTGAGCAATCTGCCGCAGTTGCGCCTGCTGCTCGGCTGGGAGAACGATATCGTCCCACGTGGCCCGCGGGTCGATGCGGGTCGCGAGCGTTTCGAGACGCGGTGCGAGGTGGCTGCAGCAGTCGTTCCACAACCGCTCCGCGGCGGGAGTGTCACTCGATGCGCCCTTCACGCCGTCCGCGATCCGTTGGATCGACGCGAGATCGAGGCGAAATTGCGCGGCTAGCTCTCCGGCGGCGGGCTCACCGTGCGGGAGTGCTCGTTGCCAGGCCAATTGTTGCTCGGAGGGCGTCGGAAGATCGACCTCGAGGGTAAAATTCGGATCATCCAGCCCGCTTACCGGAGAGCGCGCGAGAAGCAGCGCATCCGCGGCTCGTCGGGACAGAAAGCGCCGCGCCATGCGTCCGCTCTCGACGTCACGCTCGTCGCCGCCGTCCGGAATGTCGAGAACGAGGAGCGTCGGAGCCAGAACCGCTTCGCGCAGCCAAAGCCGCGCCAGTTCGTCCGTTTCTGCGGCGCCGGGCGGGAACCACGCCGCCCGAAGCTGCCACACGCTGCGGTGGAGTCGTACGCCGGCTACAGCGGCGATAAACAGTTTGGCCCGCTCGTCGGGACCTGTGAGTTGAATCGTAAGAGGTCTGCCCAAGCTGCTCTGCGAGTAGGCGGAAACGAGCCGGTCGACGACCGCTAGTTGCGATGCTGACAGCGAGCTGGCCTCAGCGTCCGGGAGTGGCGACACCAACGTCGCTAGACGTTCGTCAATGCGGTTGAACCCCTTGACGAAATCGACCGTGCGCGCATCACTGCGCAGTGGGCTTAGCGACATCGGCAGCGCCGAGCGACGGTCGAGGTCGATCAAGTGCCAGTGGCGCAACGGACGTTCGACCGAAGTAACGTCCCAGGCCGGATCGTCGAAAAGCGTGAGCGCGAGTGCGAATGTCGGGTATGGCCGCTGGCTATCGTCGTGGGCACGAGCGCACAGATCGGCGATCCGAACATCAAGCTCGAAAGCGACGCACAGCAGTAACAGGTCGGTCTCGAAGAACGTCAGCTCGAAACGCGCAGCTAAGATCGCGAGCGCCGGCGGCGGGTCCAAGTCGGGGTCGATCGGCACGTGTTCGGCACTTGCGCTACTGATGAACGTCTCTGCTGGGTCACCGTCTAGCCGCGACTTCCGTCTAGCGCCCCAGGTCTCCGACCTTGCCCTAGAAGTTCTGCGCTCTGTGGGGACTTCGTTCCCGTGCATGGCCGTGACGTACCCTTCGAGGCGGGCTCGAAGCCACGCCAAAGCGCCGCTCAAAAATTCGGCGTTCGCCACTTCCCACTCTTGGGGCGTCATCACTTGACGGTAAGCTGCTTCGTCGGGTCGAAAACCGGCGGCGTTCTCGTGAGGTCGGCGACGAGCGCGCTGTCGGCGCCGTCGACGCGCAGCCGCGCCAGGTAAACGGCCGCCGGGATGTCGGCGAGCGTGAACGAAACGGTGCTTGCCGGTGCCGCAAAGGCATTTGCCGGAATCGGCGTGCCGCCTAGCAGCAGCGAAACGCGCTGATTGGGCGCAAGCGGCGGATCACATCCAAGCGTGAGCGTCGCCGTCGCCGTTGAAGCGGTCACCGTCGCCGGCAGTCCGGTCGTAATGGTCGGCCCGAGCGCTAGCGGCAGCGCGTTCGAGGAGAATGGGGTCCCGTTTTGTGTGACCGTTACGCCGATGCTGTAAAGTCCCGCCGGAAAGGGCTGCGTTGCGGTGCTGCCGGGAAGCGACTGCGCTCCGGTCGGAACCACGAAGCTTGCCGAACGATCCGTCCTTCCCGGCAACGGGGTGACGACGACCGGAGCGGCCAGGGTTGGGGATACGATTGAAACCGTGAGCGCATCGCCGGAAAACCGCGTTCCCTGCAGCGTCAGCGTCTGACCGAATGAAGCCGAGGCCGTCGGCAGTATGGCCGAAAGTGTGGGCGGTAAAACACGCGGCAACACAAACGCTCCGCCGTCGACTTGGCCGTTGAACGCTGCGGGCCGGCCGCGCGTGAGGACCGGCAGCGGCGCGATGGCCGGGAGCGTGCTGTCGATCAGAACGACGGTCGCTTCGTACGACACCGACGTCCGATACGGCGTTTGAAATCCCGTCCACAACCGATAGATTTCCTCGACGCCCAGCGGTTGAAGCGTGAATCGAATGCGTTCGACTTGCGTGAAGAGATCGTTGCCCGCCAGTGCCGCCTCGATCTCGGCGGCGCCGAGCACGGGATGGTCGTGCAAGATCGACATTGCTCGTCCCAACAATTCGTGGCTGAACGGCTGGCTCTGATCGTCGTCCCGGCCATAGGCCGTCAGCAGATAATACAGATTGAGCGCGAGCGGCGGATGGCCCGTTTCTCCCGGGCGGACCGCGGCCGGCAGATCGAGATTTCGCCACGCGACGTTGGGCACGGCTTGATACAAAAACAAATTGACCTGATTGGCGGTCGCACCGCTCGTTCGCGCGCGATCGGGAACCGTCGTCGTCACCGTCGTATCGACCAGATCCGGCTCGAGCTGAATGCCTTGCGTGAGCAAATTGCGCAGCGTCGCGGTGACCGCCGCAATCGCGAGCGCGTTGCTCACCGGCGTGCCTGATTGCGGCTTCGCAGATAGTCTGCGAGTTGCGCGCCAGCGGAAACCGTCTTGCGGGCGTCGTCGGGCGCCGGCTTGGCTCGAACGGGTGCGGCGGGCGCGCGGACTTCGATGCGCCCGATCGTCACGTTGACGACCGTATCCTGCGCGTGCCGCACGCCAGCCGCCTCCGGTACGCGTCGCCTGCTCATGAAACGATCCGCAGGTTCGTCGCCATCGTGCGGCTCAGCCGCCGCGGGCTTGTCGGCTCGCCGGCCGCTCCGTTCGCGTCCAGCGGTTCGAGTGAAGTCCGCCGCGTTTGACGTAACGGCAGAGTGCGGTGCGGCAGCACGCGCGTCGGCAGGAAGAGGAACATGGGGTCCCTCACCGCGGCCCGCGCGCGAGAGGAGCGCTGTGTCGCGTTCGACGGAGCCTAGTCCCGGCTCGCCCGCGGTGCTCGCGGCATTTTTCACGTTCGTGTGCTCACCGGCGATCGCGCGCTCAACGCGGCCGCCCTGCTGCGAACGCTGGTCCGTCAAGCCAAGCTCCGCGGCGGTCAATGCCGGTATCGCATCCGCTGCCATGCGATTCGGCTCCGCGGAGATGACCTTCGGCGACGCATTGGGCGAACGGGGCTCGAATGTGAGACGCGCGCGGTCCTGGGCGAACTCGGCGCGCTCGGTCGGTCGAGCCGCCGGTGCGGGTGAGCCGGCGACCGCCGGCGGACGCGCGGCCGTATCCGGATCGTGGTGGACCCCTTCACCGGTCGACGCAAGCGGCGCGGCTGCGCGCGGAGCGCCTATTGCATTCAGCTCGTGTAAACCCGATCGGCGCTCGGTGCGTTCAAAGCTCGACGGGAGCAGCGGTGGTGCTTGGAATGCGCTCGCATCATCGAATTCTGCCGGTCCCCCATACGAGCGCGGTCCGCTGTTCGGGCGCACGACCGTCGCTGTTCCAAGTGTTCGCGCGACCAGATTGTGCAAGTACGCGCTCACGCGCCGACGGCTTCCAAATAAAAGCGGCGACGCGCCGGGTTCAAAGCGAGGATCTGCGGCTCGGTCCATCCATAGGCGGATGCGAGATCGTGGACTTCGAGCAAAGCGCCGCGTGCGAGCAACTGCGTTTCGCGCCACAGGAACGACGGACTGTCGAAGATCGCCTCATTCTGGGCGCCGCATGCCGGGCAGCGGAGCAGCAGCGTCGTGTCGCCGGCGGGATCGACGGCCGCCAATGCTTCGTCCAATGCCGCCGCGGCGGCGGGCTCGATCTCGTCGATGTCCACCGCGCTCCCGTCGCGTTCGGCCGCGATCACGCACCGCCGCAAGAGCAGCGATAGGCCGTGCTCGACGCCGGAAACACCACGCAACGCGGCGAGATCGGCGGCGGTCGGAACGCGAAAGGCGATTTTCCAGCCGTCAACGTCGACCGACGCCGAAGCCGAAGCCGCGATCGTCTCGTCGGGCAGCAAACTCGCTACCGACAGCGTTACGTCAAGGGATGCGCCACAGTCCTTGCACGCGACGACACCGTCGATGCGATCGCCCAGGAGGCGGCGGCGTATTCGCAGCAACGCGGCGTCGCGACGACCGGCGGGCAGCAGCTCCTTGGCATCCATCGTTTCGTCCGACAGCGAAAGCAACGTCAGGGCCCGTTCACCGGGCGACTGGTGGAGCCCACGTTCCCACGCGATCAAAATGTCGGACGTCGAGGGCTCCACGGCGCGTTACGTCGAGGGCACGGTGAACGTCGGTTCCGTCGGCTCGGTCACCGACACGTCGCGCTCCCAGCCTTCGTTCTCAAGCTTGATGTGCTGGATCGCAACGGCGTTCGCATTGGCATCGAAATCCGGCACCGCCTGAAATTCGGAAACCCAGCAGCGGTAGACGTTGTAGGCGATGACCTTTTGTCCGGCTTCGTTGTAGACCTCGATGATGATGTCTTTGCGAAAATCCGCCAGCGACACTTCGTTCGAGGGCGCGCCGTTATACTGCCAGACCTTGTTGGCCCACTTCTCGAACTCGGTATCGTGCGTCACCCCGCGTTCGAGAGTGATCGCCTCGAATTCCGTGCGCCCCGGCGACTTGCGGCTGCTGCTCGCATCGCCGCCTTCGCGATGCTTGACGACCTCGGTGGTTTTCTTGAGCGCGCCGACCTTGCTGACGCCCGCGACATATTTCCCATCCCACTTCACTTTGAACTTGAAGTTCTTGTACGGATCGAAACGCTTGGCGTTGACGGTGAATTGTGCCATGACTCCTCGCTAGGTCTGGATCGCGCCGGCGATTTGTTGGATCTGCAAGATGACGAACTCCGCCGGTTTGAGCGGTGCGAAGCCGACGAGGATGTTGACGATGCCGTTGTTGATGTCGTTTTGGGTCGTGGTTTCCTTATCGCACTTGACGAAGTACGCTTGGCTGGCGGAGCTGCCCTGAAACGCGCCCTGCCGAAACAGCGTTTGCATGAACGCGCCGACGTTGAGCCGGATCGACGCCCATAAGGGCTCGTCGTTGGGTTCGAAGACGACCCATTGCGTTCCGCGATACAAACTCTCTTCGAGAAACAGCACGAAGCGCCGCACCGGAATGTATTTGTAATCGTCCGCCAGCAGATCCGCGCCGTTGAGCGTCCGCGAGCCCCAGACGATCGAGCCGATGATCGGGAAGGTTCGTAAGCAGTTGACGCCGATCTCGTTGAGCTGTCCGTTATCGCCGTTGTTGAGCGCGACGGACAGGCCCGTCGCTCCGGCCAACGTCGCCTCGATTCCCGCCGGAGCCTTCCACACGCCGCGCTGCGCATCGGTTCGCGCGAAGACGCCGGCAAGCGTACCCGACGAGAAGAACGGTTGAATCGTATTTCCCATCAACGGGTTCGCCTTGAGCAATCTCGGATAGAAGATCGCCGCGTTACTGGGGGCGCTCGAAATCGAACGGAACGTGCCCAGATCCGTTTCGATCAGCGCGAACGTCGTCGCGGCGTTGGGATTATCCCACGAATCCGGCGGATCCACGAGCAGAAACGCCCGGCGCTGCTGGCAATACGCGGCGGCGTTTTGGACGAGCAACGAGACGTCGGTGTTCTGCATCGGCGACTTATACGGCGGGATGACGAGAATGTTGAAGAGATCGGTCTTCTCGAGTGCGTAGATGCCTTGTTTTGCGTCCGCAAGGTTGCTCGCAAAGATGTGCTCGTCCGAAACCGGCGGACCGTCTTTTCCCGCCCCGTTCGTGCTGTACGTTCCGGCCGCCGGAGCGGCGGTCGGGATCGGCGGCGGTTGCGGCGAGTTCACCGGGACGACGAGTTGTGAGTTCAGCGCTAAGTAGCTGTAGACGTAGGTCGGATCCGACGGCGAGATCGACAGGTTGAAGAATGTTTCGGTCGCCACGACTTGCGGCGGCGGCCCGGGGATGGTTTCGACGATCTTGAGATTGAACAGATTCGGATTGAGCGTCTGCGGCTTACTCGGATCGGGCGGCTTCGTATTGGTCGTGACGACGGCACTCAGATTGTTGCCCCACGCACCCGGGCTGGCCGCCGTGAGCGTCACGGGAACCGCTTTTGCCGCGGCCCCGCCAGCAGCGGCCCCGCCCCCCGCGCCGGGATCGGGCGCGGCACCGCCGCCCGGCGGCGCCGGCGCTGCCGTGAGAATGATCTGAGCCGCGGCAGCCGCCGGTGGTCCGGCAGCAGCGCCGGCACCGGCAGGAGGCGTGTCGTTCACCACGCGCACGATGACCGCCTGACTCCCGCCGTTCAAAAAGAAGTCGTTGACGGCGAACGCCACGGAATACAACGGAACGGTCGTGCCGGGCAGCACATCCGATGTCAGCCCGCCGAAGGTCTGGGCAAACTCTCCGTAGCTAAAGACGGAAACCGGATCGTTGACCGGGCCGCGCGGCGCTGCACCGACGAACGCCGTAATCGATGTCGCGACACCGGTGATCGTGTGAACTCCGCTGGGAATCTCTTCGATGTAGACCCCGGGATACGATACGGGTACGGGCATAAGCACTCCACGCGACGAGCGGTTCATCGAGCAAGCTGTGAGTCTGACGATAGGCGGCGCAGCTATCGATGCGCTCTCCTCACGTTCTCGCTCGAGTGCGAACCCCAGAGAGCGCCGCGAGAACGGACAATCGTATTAAATGATGTGTGGCTGCGCGCAACCGGTCAACGATTCTCGCGTTCGCGGTGACGCTCGACGCATCGCCGTCAGGACGCGGCATTGCCGGCGTCGCGACGCCGATCGATGATAGCGAAATGCTGGTCATCGAGCGTTCGACCGTCTTCGTCAGCCTCTGGCGCGAGGGCCCCAGCGTCATCCGGGGCACGATAAAACACGCCTCAGGCGCCGTCGCCCATTTTCAAGGCGCAAAACCGCTAGCCGAAATGGCGCGGCTTCTGCACCTCGATCTCCAGCGCCGCGGCTAAGGGGATGTCGTCCCTATGCGACGAGTCCCGCGGAGATGCTGCTCGCGAGTTCCGTTGTTTCGTCGGTCGGTTGGACGCCGATCTGTTCCGCAAGATATGTCGCCAGGAGATCGTACTGCTCGATCGCGCGCGTTCGTTGGCCGAGCGCGGCGAAACACCGCATTACTTGGCGCGTGCCACTCTCGTGCCCACGCTCGGCGCTCACCAGGTCAAGGCCGAAGGAAAGCGCGGCGGCGAACTCCCGGCGAACGAGAAGCTCCTCGACGATCGCCTCCAACGCGCACGCGCGAGCGGAGGCCATCTTCACCCGCATCGGTTGCAGCCAATCGGCGGTTTCGCCGGCCAGAAAATCGCCGGCGTACAGTTCCACTGCTGCGCGCAGGTTTTCCATCGTGCCGCTCCGCGTGCAGTTCAGAAATCGCTCCGCATCGGAGACAACGCGTACGCTAGGCCTCCAGGCGTAACCGCTGCCGACGCACTGCAACGGGTCGAGCCCGTCAAAGAGACGACGCAGAAACACGCGTGCGCCGCTCGCCGCAAGATGGATGCGATGCTCGACATCCTCTAAATCGAGACCCGGCCAGAAGGCGCTTGCAATTTCATCGCGCGTGGCAACGCGCCGCGGGTAGGTGCCCAGGTACTGAATGAAGCCGCCGCCTTTTTTCTGGGCGGGCCCGGCATGCCAACAACCATCGGAGCGAACGGCAAACCCCCCCAAGAAGCGAAACTCGATGGTGGCTGCCTCCGTGGGCTGCCTTTCAATTGGAACGGTCATTGCCGTACACCCTCGACGGACCGCGGTTCGCTCGAACTCCACACTTGCTAGAGATCGACGAAGCTGTTGCTTTTGGAGTTTACCAGCTTTCGTGCCGGGGTCCATTCTCTCTTTAAAGGATAGCGTGCGCGGTCAGCGTCGGCTTGCGCCGCGCGACACCGCCCCGCGAAGGCGATTGAAGGCATCACTTAGCGCTGCAATCTCGCTGTGCCCCTGCACGGGGACGTCGGCGACTTCAGAGCTTCCGGAAAGCGTCTGATTTGCAGCGATCGTAATGCGCCCGAGCGGCCGGACGACCAGCCTCGTCAAAAGGAGGTTGAGGATGATCAGCGAGATGAGCGCCACGCAAAGAAGCGCGGTCGCCAGCGCGCGAACAGCGTTTTCGGTCAGGTGCGATGCGACGGCCGCCGGAACGGAGACGAACTGGGCGCCGACGATCTCGTGCGGTTTCCAGCCGAACCCATTCACCGTTCCGTACTGAGCCAGCATCGTCGGCGGGGCCGCGGCCGGCGTGCTATGGCACTCCAAACACGCCGGCGCGACGGAGATCGGATGGGCCAAAAAGAGCGCATGGCCCTCGGGCGTATCGCGTTCGCCGACGTACTCATGAAGGTCCGGCGAGTTGCGAAACGTGTTCACGACATCGGCTTCCCAATCGACCGTGCGGTCTCGCAGGTTGGTCGGGTTGAGCGTTGCTTCGCGATACGAGTACGCCGGGTACTTCACTCGAAGGTAACCGAAAACTTGAGTCGCCGCATACGCCGGCACCCATTGGGGGTGGAACTCCTTGGTGCGGCGGACTCCGACCAGCGGTTTGATCTGCTCGTTGGTATAGCTGCGCATAGCGGCGGCAGCTTCCATCATCAATTGCGCTTGCGCCAGGACCTCGCTGCGCGCACTGCGCTGAAGGTATCCGTAGCATAGGACACCCGCGACGAGGAGCATGATTCCAAATGCCGCTACGAAGATAAGGGTGAATTTCGGTGCGAGTTTCACGTGGTGCCTCCTGTCGGCGCGCCGTGGCAGATATGTCCAATAGCGTTCGAAGTGTATGCGCAGGACGCTACGGCGGGCCTGGCCCGCGCGACGAGAACACCAGGATCAGCGCCAGCGCCCAACCCAGCAACGCGACAGCACCAAACTGCGCCGGGCTGAAACCCAGCGCGTGAAACACCCAGTAGCCGCCGGCCGTCGCCGCGAGCCCGCCGCCGGCCCGCGTGAGCAGCGGCGTCTGCGGCGGCACGGGCGGCGGGGCGGGAATTGGGATCGGCCGCGGTTCGAAGGGTTCGGCATACGTGCCGGCCGCCAGCGGTTCGCGCTCGAATGGCGCAAACGGCCACAGCCGCTCGTCGATTGCGGTTCCCCCGCTCGGCATGGCGTCGAAGCGCGCACTGCTCTCGAGAGCCGGCAAACCGTCGGGTTCGTGCGCCAGCAAAGATCGCACGAACGTGCTGATTTTCCGCACCTCGGCGTCGCTGGAAGCCGCGAGTCGCGCGAACGTCGCGGACGTCGACGGCCGAACGTAGTCGGCGCGTCGCAGTGCCAGGCACTCATCACCGAACCCTAGCGCTTGCCACGCCGTCCGGTCGCGCGCGACGGCGACGATCGACAGATAAACCGACCAAGCGGAAAAGTTGTCGAGTTGCGGCCCAAAATTTCGCGACTGGCGGCACGGGTGTTGATAATTGGGGTGACCGTCCTCGAGGCTGCCGAAGCCGGCAAGCGCCGGCACGAACACACCATCATAGTCGACGAGCTTGAGCTCGCCCGCGTCCGTCACGAGCACGTTGCCGTGCTGCAAATCGCCGTGCGCCATCCCGAGCGCGTGCAAATCGCGCACCATCTCGACCCACGACCAGGCCAAACGCTGAAGCACGCGCGGCGAATTCAGATGCTTGGCGATGTAGGCGTGAAACAGATCGCCTTCGACCCATTCCATCTTCACGATCGGATACGGCTGCGAAGCCACGACGATCCCGTCCGGCAGATAGGCGAAATCAACGGTATACCGGTTGCTGCTCCGGGCGAGGAAATCGGAGATAGCGCGGTATCGATCGGCTCGTTCGGCGGAGGCGAAGTTGAAACACCGCACCGCCCACGTCTTTCGGCCGTCAAAGACCTTATATACGGAGGCCATCTGGCCGCTGCGCGGCTTGGGCAAGCCGAGGACGTCGTCCAACTCGACGGTCCCGTTCTGAAGTGCCGGATCGAAGAATGCGCTTGCCGGATCCTGAAGGGCTTCGATGTAATCCGCCTGAGCCGGCCACGGCGTGTGCGTCGCCCGCATCACCGCACCACGATCCGAAGCAGCGTGACGTCGTCATTCTTGAGCGCCGTCGGCTGCTGCAAGCGGATCCATTTTCGAAAGCCGGAGCGATCCGCGCGCGCAAACTGATCGATGGCACGCCACGGTCGTTCGCCCCGCTCCGCCACGCTGAGAAACCAGCACGCGAGCGCATCGCTCATGACGTAAAAGGTATCTCCGGATTGCCACTGCCCGGCGTCGTGTGAGATCGCGCCCGCAAAATTGTCAGCCGCCGTCGGGCGGCTCGGCAGCAAGATCGGCCGCGCCGAGAATGCCGCCGAACTGCCCAGCGGAAACGCCCGCAGAGGCCGATCCTCGCGCACCTGCACGAAGCAGCTATCGCCGAGCGCGACCGCTGTGTACGCTCCGCGATCATCGGCGTGCGCGACGTTGGTAAGTTCCAACCCGATGAGGGCGGCAAACGCACCGTCTGCGGCTTTGGGCTCGAGATACCAAGCCGCCGATTCGTTTCGCGCCAGAGCTTGGGCCACCGAGCGCGCCCAGCGCCGGCCGAGCAGCGGCAGTTCGGTCAAGTCGGGCGCGGTGAGCCGCCCGCTGGCGAATTCGCTGACCAGCTGACGTGCCCAGATACGCGAATACGCCGACTCGGTCGCACCGTCCGCGACCGCGCAGCGCAGCCGTGTGCGCGGACGGTCGTCAACACATGCCGGGGCAAAAGCATCTTCATATTGGCTCGGCTCGGCACCATCTTTGTGCAGCCAGAAAGCGGCGAAATCAACGCGCACGGCAGGGCGTCTCAGCGCAGCGGATTGCTGGCGCGCGTGCCGATGTCGAGCGCCGCAACGAGCAGATTGAGATCCGCGTTGAGCACGAAGCCTTTCGCTTCGTCGCCGACGTCGAGTCCCTGCGCCCGGGCCGTCGCGCACATGAAGGGCGTCAAGTAGCTCGAACTGGCGTACAGCATGCGGGCATAGGCGTCCGGCAAACCATCGGCCGAGCTCGGGAATTTGAGCACTTTTCCGTGCGGATCACTCGAAATGTGGACGTTGAAGAGCAGCACGTTGCCGTCCGAGGTGTGCATCTGCGTCACCCCGCGCATCGCGACCGTTGGGTCGCCGTCGGTCGATTCACCGTCGGTAATGTGCACGACCGCCGGCGGATACGCGTCCGGGTGCGCGTCGATCCACCCGCGCAGGACGGAAGCCGCCAATCCGAAGGCCTTAACCATCGGCGTACCGCCGGCGGCGACCGGATCGAACCAGACCGGCACGCGCACGATCCGGCGCACCGCTTCACCGGAACTCGTAACCGTTTCTTTGGGACGTTCATCGAGCCGCATCGGATTGTTCGCGACGTCGGCGATGGGCACGAGCGAACGTGCCGCCAGCTTGCCGGTAAAGGCCGACTCGACGGTGGCCCCGTAGCCGATCACGCCGACGTCGTAATAATTGCGGATCCCTTCTTCCTTTGCGCACTTGATCGCCAACTCGTACAGGAAGCGATTGAGCACTTCGGCCAACCCGTCGCATTTGCGCTTCGTGCCGCTCGCAAACGGATCTTCCATCGACGCTGAGTGATCGACGATGAACAGAAAGCACGACGGATTTTTACGGCTGATCTCGCCCGCGTATGGCATGGTCATGTTTCCGACAAATGGCAACGTCTCCGATTTTCGCTCGAGCGTCTATCGAAAACTTCTCCGCCGGCTGCAACGTGAAAGATTCAAACGCTGCTCGAGCCGGTGCACGATCTGCGGACCGCGCGGCGCGGCGGCGCCGGCTACTCGATCAGGTAAGCTCGATCGCGAATCGGCGCCAGGTATCGCGACCGCCGCGCTTCGCCTCGTAGAGGGCCGTGTCGGCGGACTTGTAGAGATCGTCTTGCGTGCTCCCGTGCTCCGGGCACACGGCGATTCCAATGCTCGCACTCGTTCGCATCTCGACCCCTTTGAAGACGATCGGCAAAGCCAAGCTCGCCGCGATCCGTTCGCAGATCTGATCGACCTCAGCGGCACTCGGCCCACCGGCCAGCAGGATCGCGAACTCGTCGCCGCCCAGCCGGGCCACGCAATCGTCGCTCCGAATCGCGGATTGCAACCGGTTTGCGGCTTCGACCAGCAGCGCGTCGCCGGCGTCGTGTCCGAGGGTGTCGTTGACGAGCTTGAAGCGATCCAGATCGATCAGCAGGAGAACGATCGCGCGTCGGTCCGCACCGGCCGGCGCTAAGAGCCGCGTGAACACGTGGCTGAACATCCGTCGATTGGGCAAATCCGTCAGCGCGTCGCGGTAGGCAATATGCTCGAGCGCCGCCTTCTTTTCGCTTAATTCAATCGCGAGCGCGCGCAGCTCGGCCGTTCGTTCGTCGACCTGCTGCTCCAAGTCCCGTTCTCGGCGGCGCAAATACGCCGTCCGGATATGGATCAAACCGGCCAGGACCGCACCGGCCGCAACGACTTCACCGAACCGAAAAGTCAGCGTTTGGTACCATGCCGGCAGCACGCGGATCGGGACGACCAAGGTCGGGCTCCAAGCACCGTTCCGATTTGAACCGCGCAGTTCGAGAGTGTACTTGCCCGGCGGAAGATTCGTGTAGGCGGCGAGCCGGCGTCCGGCGTCCGTTTCGTTCCAAGCTCGATCAAAACCGTCGAGCCGGTAGGCATACTGGTTTTGCTCGGACGCCGAGAAGTCGAGCGCCGCGAATTCCACCGACAGACTATTGGCGTCGGGTGAAATCTCGATCGGCGGGCCGGCTGCCCCGCGGCCCAACGATCCGGCGGGCTCCGTCCGGCCTCCGAGGCGCACGTCGGTAACGACGATGGGCGGCGCATACGTCCAGCCGCGCACGAGCGCGGGTCGGATGATCGTCAGGCCACCCGTTGAACCGAACAGGACGTCGCCGTTGCCGAGCATCGCCCGCGCGCCCAGATAGTAGTTCGAAAACTCCACACCGTCGGCGCGACGCAGCGCATGGATCGCAAGGGACGCCGGATCGATCCAGGCGATCCCATCGTCGGTGGCAACCCATATCCTGCCCTCGCGGTCGGCCAGCATGGAGTCGACGTTGACGTTGGGCAAGCCCTCGCGTTGAGCAAGGTGCAGAAAACGCGACCGCCCGTCCGGGCCGCGATGATCCAGGATCAAGATGCCTTCGCCGAAAGTGCCTACCCAGAGGCGACCTTGCCGATCGGTCAGCAGCGAGGCGATGAACCCGGTTCCGGGGCGGTTCGGACGGGAGCCTTCAGCGGTGATACGTTCGACCGTGCCGGATCGGACGTCGAGCAGATTGAGCCCGCCGTAGGTGCCGACCCACAGGTGCCCAGGCGACGCCGGCGCGATAACGGTGATCCGGCTATTGGCTAGGCCCGTGTGCTCCAGCCGGCGTGGGCTCGCCGCGCCGCGATCGAGCCGCCACACGCCTTTGGCATTGGTTCCGATCCAAAGCACGCCGTCGATGACGCACAGACTGTCGATATGGTCGCTGGAAGTGCCAGGCATCGGGATGCGCCGCAGGCCGCGACCGTCGGCGTCCGTCTCGTACAGGCCGCGAGCCGTGCCGATGAACGTCGGACCGCGCGGATACCCGGCGATGGCGCGGACCGTAACTTCCGGCAACGTGCGCTGCGGCCACGCACGATTGGGGCGCAATGATCCGGTGCGGCCACGGGTCGGGTCCACGATATCGACGCCCTGACCGACAAAGCCGAGCCAAGCACGATCTCCCGCCGCTGCGAAGATCGCCGTGACGTCGGAATCGGCGATGCCGGCCGAGCGATTCGAGCCGACGACGACCGTTGAGATCGCGCTTTGTTGGGGATCGCTGCGCCGCAAGCCGGTCAAGGTTCCAACCCACGCCAGGCCCGCTCGATCGCGATAGATTGCCAGCACCAAATTCTGAGGCAGGCTCGTCGGAACGGCCGGGTCGTTTCGCAGCCAGCGCAAGCGCCGCGTCGCGACGTCGAGCGCGGCGATTCCGTGGTCGTTGGTCCCGAACCAGATTTCGCCCGGACGGACCTCGCTGATCGCTTGAACTTCGCCCGCTGCGAGTGCCGTAGCATCGTCGTCCGAATTCAAGCGCAACGGTTGCGCTGCGCGCTGGGCACGGCGAATGACATACACTCCGTGCCGATCGGTCCCGATCCACAACTGACCGCTGCCGTCTTCAATCATGCTCGACGGGATGGGAGGCTGGCCGTCGGCGGCGGGCAGCCGCACCGGGATAAACCTGCCGGTACGGGGATCGCGCCGGGCTAGGCCGGCGGTCGTGCCGACCCAGAGCGTGCCGCGCGCGTCTCGAAGCAGCGTCCGAACCGCATCCTCGGGAAGCGAACCGGGCCGCCGCGGGTCGTGGCGAAAATGCTCGAAACCCCCCGTTCGATCGTTGAGGTGATCCAGACCGCCGCTCGTCCCGATCCATAACCCGCCTGTGCCGTCGTCAGCCAGCGCCACGACCGCATTGGAACGAAGCCCGTTCGCGCCGGCGGCGTAGGTAACAAAGTGGTCATCGACCCGGTCGTGGCGCGCCAAACCGCCCGTACTCGTCCCGATCCAGAGCCGGCCGCGAGGATCGGTGTGCAGCACGTTGATGTCCGTATCGGGGATGGAATCGGGGACCTGTGGATCGGGCCGATACGACCGAAAACGATAGCCGTCCCAGCGCGAGAGCCCGCTTTGGCCCCCCACCCACAGGTAGCCGTCGCCGTCTTCGGCGATGGCCGTGACCGACGTTCCGTTTACTTCGCCGACGGTGCGGAAAATGGTCGTGCGCAGCGCCGTCCAGTCATCAGCGCCGGCAGCGAGTCCGGCCCCGCAACAAGCCAAGGTCATTCCGAGACACATCGCCCATGCCAGCACCAGCGGGAAGGTTCGCCGCGCGGGAACCAGCGCGCTGTTCATCATCCCGTTGTCGGCAAAAAGCCAGGCAGAATCGATCAGACTCCCCGTTTCGCCTCGAATCTGTCGTCTTTTTTGCGGTCAGTTTTCCCTTCGCTTTGCTCTCCTCGTGCTGATCGCGACCGCCGTCTCAAGGACCGGGGCCCGATCAGCGCCGGTATCGCCCTATTTCCGACCCGTATTGCCCGGCACACGCGGCTTGGGCGACATCACTAAAACGGGTATCTCGGCGACGAACGTCGATTATTCAAAACTTGGGCTTGATTGTGAAGCATCGCACGACTGACGGTCTGCACGGGTTCGAGGTTATCGGAGCGTGCCTGGTGCTTTGCCGGTGGCGAGTGAGCCATGAGTGATCGCCCGATCGCCTTCGCCGGGGACGGCTTCGAGATCGTGGCGCACGAATCCGCGGCTGCACGGTACCCACAAGAAAGCCATGCGGCCGTTCAAATATGCGTTCCGATGTTCAGCGCTCGTTACAAGGTGACGCGCGAGGCGGACACCGGGGGTCGTTTGGAGCAGGAGTTCGGAGCGCGGGACATCCTGCTCGTACCCGCCGGACAGCCGCATGCCGTTCACTGGCTGCGTCGGGCTGGAATCGTTTCGCTTCAAATCTCCGAACGTTTCGTTCAGGAAACGCTGGACGTTCCGCGCCTGACGCTGCCCGACTTTCTCGCGGTCCAGGATCGATTCGTCACCCTCGCCGCCGCGGAACTCTACGCGGCGATGGAAACCGAGGAGACGATCTCACCGGTCTTCGCCGAAGCGCTGGCCATTGGCGTTGCTCACCGAGTCGTGACGATCGCGTCGCGGAGCGAGGTTCGCAAGTCCCTCGTCGTGCGCCGACTAACTCCGGTTCTGTTGCGTCGCATCGAACGCTACATCGACGACAACCTCGAGCGGCACGTAAACCTATCGGAGTTGGCCGTGATGGCAGGACTCAGCCGCTGGTATTTTCTGCGCGTCTTTGAGGAGACCGTCGGCACGTCCCCGCACGACTACGTGACGCAGCGGCGCTTGGACCGGGCCCGAAACCTTCTGTCCACCACGAACCGGTCCGTCATGGACATCGCCAGTGAGGTCGGCATGACGCACAGTCACTTCAGCCGCGTCTTTTCGCGGCGGCTGGGCATCACGCCGACGGAGTTCCGGCGAATTAACCGGCTTTAGGCGAATCGCCAAGATATCAGGGTCGTTTTTCGGCAAAGGCGACGACCGGACAATTGACCGTGATTCCGGCCCGCGGCGACTTCAATCCAGACAGAGCATTCACGTTGTTTCCTCCAGTCGGTATCGGTAGAGATCGCCGCAACATCTCGCGGGCGGCGGGGCGTCGGAATGTCGCGCGAGCGTCTTGCTCGTACGCTCGTGGTAAATTTTGGCGGCCAAATCATGAAAGTGGAAAAACCCCGAATACTTCAAGTGACCATCGTTCACGAACGAGGCGGTCGCCGGATCTGCCAGTATGCGCCGATGGATCGCGGGAATCTCGGCGTCCACGGCTCGACCCGATTCGATCGCACGGTCGACTTCCTGCGTCACCTTTTTGAAGTAGTGCTGCTGCGCGACGATGAGTTCGGGGCCGCCGGCCCGTCCATGTCCCGGCACGACGAACTCGGGTCGTAGAGCGCGAAGATCGTCGAGGACGCGGATCCAGGGACCGATCGTGCTGTCAGCCACGGCATTATACGGTCCGTTGACAACCAGGTCGCCGGTGAAGAGCGCGCGCTTCGCGGGCACCCAGACGACGGCATCCGAGTGCGTATGCCCGGTACCTGGATGGATGATGGTGATCGCATCGCGGCCCGATCCGAACGTCGTTCCGCTCTTCACGTACGACGGCGAAACGGGGCGCGACGAGCGGAGTTGCGGCAGCGCGCCGGTCATCTTTTGCCAGAGGCCCGGACCGCCGCCGAAGAGCTCGGGCTCCGCTTTCGCCAATTCCGCGCGCAAGCCGGTGTAGGCAACGGGCCGCGCCCCGCGATCGCTCCAATAAGCGTTGCCGTACGTGTGGTCGAGATGATAGTGCGTGTCGATGACGCGAGCGATGGGAAGATCGGTTTGCGCGCGTATCGCTGCATACGCGGCGGCTGCGCCATCGGGTATCGCAGCGTCGACGATGGAGATTTGCCCGCTGCTCGTTATCACGCCGGTATTGCACGTCAACGATCGTTCGATGTCTCCCGGCACGTAGGCGATACCCGGAGCTAGGGCCACGAGCTTGGATGTCGCCGCAAAAGCTAGCGTTTCGCACCCGGCGGACATTGCCAATGTCGCCAGGCTGCCGATGAAGTCGCCGCGGCTGGGAAGTTTGCTCATAGTGAAATTGTAGGGCCGGACGCCGGACCGTGCTGGGAGGAATCGGGGTGCACCGGCGTGACAATTTTAGGCAGATGTCAGGCGAAGGATCACCCTTCCTGAACTGAGAACGGCCAACAGCCCATGCGCCGCCCGACGCCCTTTGCCGGCAGCGATCGCGTCTCTGATCCGCCGCGATCACCCGACGCAGGGACGCTCGCGTCCCGACGGCAGGTTCTGCAGAGAATCGCAAGATGGCGCAAGACGGCGCTGCCCGCGGCGTGCTACTGTCGTTCCACGACCTATGGATGACGACGCCTCGACACTCGGTGCGCTGCTGCGGGACGCGCGCGATCGACTAGCGCGCAGCAACGGCGTCCGCGTTCGCCAAGCCGACGTAGCCGAACACGCCGACATCACCGTTGAGTGGTATGCTCGCATCGAACGCGGCAGCGTCCTTCCCTCCTTCGACGTACTCTCGCGCATCGCAACGGCGCTGTCGCTTTCGTCGCGGGAACGCGTCGAGGCGCTGCGGTTCGTCGTTCCGGAACTCCTACGTCGCGATGACGTTGACCGGGCGGCCGAGCCCACCGCACAGGCGACCCGCGAACTACGCGCGTATCGCCGATTCCATCGAAGAGCCGAATCCGCTTCAACGCCGCACGAGCTCGTCGACATGGCGGTAACCACCGTTCTGGATGGACTTCCGCACGTGGCGTTCACCAGCATCATGTCCAAGAGCTCCACGCATGATTGCTGGCGTCACCGATCCGTGGTTCATCCCGACCTGGCGGAGGCGATAAATCAGTTGGCGCCGATCGACGATCCTACCATTCAAAAAGCGAAACTCGAACACGCGGGTCTCAGCTTCGTCGGTTCGTTCGACTATGGGACCGCGTCGATTGCACACCTGCGCGATCGGGACGTCCACACCGACCTTCGGTCCGGTTATGGCGTTCGTCTCCCGCTCACCAACGCAATCCTCGGGTATTGCCGCAAGGAGCGAGGAGCACCGGATACGGATCATATCCTCTTCTTGGGGGCCATTAGCAGCCTACTGGCTCTTACCATGCGCGGCTTGAGTTTTTCGCCGGACGAACCGCCCGCGACGATCACGCCAAACGATGGCGCATAGGTCACTGATGGCGATCGGTTCTGGGACGTATCACCGAGCCGGTTCCGTAGCGACCACGCCACGACGCGCTGAACGCTCTTCGACGCTTGGCGCGCTCTTGCGCGATGCACGCGAACGACTAGCGCAGCGCACCGGCGTGCGAGTCCGCCAAACCGACGTGGCCGAACTCGCCGACATCACCGTCGAGTCGATACGAAGTACGGACCTCGTCATCGCGATCACACCGCCGTAAGTTCCGCCGTGCGAAGGACTGGGAAGTCGATCTCCGTATCGGCGGCGATGTTGAGATAGTTGGTGAAGATGTTGAGCGCGACGGCCGCCACGACTTCCACGATCTCAGCGTCGGTAATGCCGGCAGCCTTTGCCTCGGCCAACTCCGTCGCGGGGATGCGTCCACGGTCGCGCAGGATCCGCAGCGCGAGTGTCAGCATCGCGTCGACCTTGGCGTCGTCCGATTTGCCGGCCCGCGCGCCGGCGAGCTGTGGTTCGGAAACACCGATCATCTTACCGATCGCAGTATGAGCCGACAGGCAATAGTCGCAGCCGTTTTCCTGCGCCACCGCGATGGCGATCTGTTCGCGGACGCGGGCTCGCAGCGCACCCTTGCCGAGCGCGGCCTCCATGCCGACGAGGGCATTGAGCGCCGCCGGCGAGTTCGCGGCAAGGCGAAACAGGTTCGGAACCATCTTGAGTTGCGCGTTGACGGCGTCGAGCGTCGGCTTCGCTTCGCCCGGTGCGTCCGGATTGATGAGCGGGAGTCGTGTCATGTCGGTTTCCTCGTCGTCGTGTGAGTGAGTACGCCATCGAGCATAGCTATCTCGAACGCAAACGGCACGGCACAAACACCGAAAGAAATCGCCGATTCTTCGGGTTCTCGGTGCACCGCGCACCCGTCCCAGGCAGGTATCATGCGTCCGGGACGAGCGAGTCGGCCGAGCAGCGCGTCCGCAGTGTAAAATTATGCCGCAATGGGTGACATTTACCTGAACGCGGCATGAGCGGTAGCGGCAAGGGAGCGGCGAAGACTCGATGCGACTGCCGCTCTCCCCAAATCGGAACGCCTTGGGCGGCGGACGCGTCACATCGAGCGCCGGCGCCGCCAGCGCGCGGGTGGTGTTCCGTAGCGACGCGTGAAGTAGCGCGCGAAGTGGCTTACATCAGCGTAGCCGACGGCCGCCGCGATGTCGCCGACCGAGTCGTTGGTCTTGCTCAGCAGAACGCGCGCTGCTCCGAGGCGCCGCTCGATCAACCAGGTGCCGAGCGACTTTCCCGTCGCCTCCCGCACGAGATTTGTAAGGTAGGCCGGGTGGCGCCCCAGCTCCCGTGCGATTTCCGCGGGTCCGATATATTCCGCATAGCGCCGATCAATGATTTCCAAGGCGTTGCGGACGAGCGCGTTGGAACCAGCCGGCACCAACTCACGGACGCTGGTACTTTCAAAAATGCTCGCGACCACCGCCGTGAAATGCAACCGGCGGACGAGCCGGCGGTACGCGGATTGGTCGGCGGCGGTCGCCAAGAGCAGTCGCAGGACGGCGCAGACGGCCGCGTGCCGTTGGGCGTCGAGCCGGTGCACCCGCGCGCCGTCCAACGGCAGCGCGATATCGACCTCGCATGCATTGAATCGTGCGATCCAAAGCACCGGAGCGATTCCGGAAACGGCGCGGTAAAATCGGTTCGGAGCGACGAGAGTGGCGTCTGCGGCGGCGAGGCACGCCAGGTGCCCCTCGACGTCGATCTGCACGGTTCCCCGCTCGACCACGATGAGTTCGTACTGCTTGTCGCCGAGCGGCGCTCGCACGCAGCGGCCGACGTCCGCGACATAGTCAAGGCACAGGGTACTCTCCTGCGGCGTGCTATCGAGCGCCGTCATCTCGTCCGCGCATTCGAGTATGCAGGGCACGTTCGGCCCATTCGTGCCACCCCGTACTGAGCCGCGTGATGGCAAGCAGCGGCGACGGATCGACGCTATGGTCGAGATAGATCCGAAAGAATTCCCGAATCGAAACGTCGTGCGCGGGACGGAAATCCAGGTCGATCGCATCACCGGACGCGACCGTTCCGTGACTGACGATGCGCAAATAGCTTCCCGGCCGACAGCGTTCCGCGAAGGTTCGAACGAACGACGGGAGCTCGAGCCGGGCCGCGAGCTTGAAGCACGGCAGACGCGGCTGCGAAACCTCGACGAGCGCGCTGCCGACGGCCCATCGCTCGCCCACAAGCGCGTCATTGGGGTCGAAGCCGAACGTCGTCAGGTTCTCGCCGAAGGTGCCGGGCGTCAACGTTCGTTGAAGTTCGACTTCCCACCGCGCGTAATCTTCGAGCGAATACGCGTACAGCGCCTGATCGGGGCCACCATGCGCGACGTGATCGGCTTGCTCGTCGCCCGCGAGCCCGAACGCTACGGTCGAAACGGGACCGCGGCACGGACGCTTGACGATTGCGCTGTCGGTCGCCCCGTTCGGCAGAACGAGCTTTTCGACCGCGCCGGTATTGACGGAAACGACATGGCCCAGCGAGGATCTACCTTCACCCACTTGCCGATTCTCCGTCGGCGAACGCACCACTCGCCAGGTGTGCTTTCCAGGCCGATGGCGTGATACCGAAACGCCGCGCGAACTGACGTGCAAAGTGTCCGGCATCGCCGAATCCGACAGCGAGCGCAACATCGATGATGCTCTGCGTGGGGTCGGCTAAGAGCAGACTCGCGGCGAACAGACGTTTTTCCCGCAACCACGTCGCCATGGGGTAACCGGTTTGCAGGCGCAGGAGATCGGTCAGATAGCTAAGGCTCTTTCCAAGCATCCCGGCCACATCGGATGGCCCCTGCAGCGTCGCGTAGTCGCGATCGATGACGTCTAGAGCCGCTTTCACCGTCGGGTTTCCGACGCATGCTCTGGGCACCGAATGCGGACCGGCGAGGAAGGCCGCGACAATAGCGGTCAGTTGCAAACGGACGATCCCCGGCGAACTGCGGCCCCAGAGCGTTGCGGCAAGGATCGCATCGACCGCCTCGCGTTCCGTATCGTCGAAACGGCCGACGTGCGCATCCACGAGCGGCATCATGAGGTCGACGTCCGCGGCGCGGAATTGAACGGACCAGGCTTCCGTGGAAGAGAGCCGCGCGTGCGAGTGGACGAGTCCGGGCGCGATCAGGACGGACGTACCCGGAGTGACAACCACGTTCCGGCCTGCGCAGACGACGGTCCCGGAGCCCGACCGCACGACCACAAGTTCGTAGGTATCGTGATAGTGCGCTTCGCAGGAGTGACTGCCGAGCGCCACGAGGCGACCACATGGCGTCGCCTCGTGGCTTTCGAATTTCACCGGTCCGGTGCCAGCGGCTGGAATCGAGTGCATACCTTGAGCCTACGTCCGCTCGCGCCCGAAGCGAAGGAACTCCGAGTGCGGGTCGTCGCCGCAGGAATCGTCAGCGGCTTCTCAGGCCAGCAGATCGCACTCTCCACCCGTAGCGGGCGACGTGGACGGTCGGCGGCATCCTCGGGTCACGACCGTCCGTTCCGGAGGCCGTATCGCTATTCCGGTCCCTCGTCGATCTCGTCATTGGTGAACGCGTGTCCGCCGATGCCCCAGCCGCCATCGACACTGTGGACGATCCGCACGACGGTGCGCGCCGCCACGTGGGCTCGACGGTGCTTTCATGCCGGGACCGCAGCGGGAGCGTACTGTGCCTCGCCGTTGCCGAACGACCAGTTCACGCGCGTCGTCTCGCTCAAGACGATCAGCACGTCGGCCGGCCGCACGTGCGCCGTACTCGAGAGATTTTCCACGATCGTCCGATAGAGCGCGCGTTTCTTTTCGTCATCGCGGCCGGCGCTCAGCGTAACGTGCACGAACACGGCCTCATCGGATCGCTCGACGCCCAGGAAACGGCGATCCCACACGAGGCGCGCGTCTTCGCTGCGGCAGACGACCTCGAAGCGATCGTCGGGCGGGACATCGACCGTCGCGACCAGCGCGCGCTGCACGCCCTCCGATATTGCGCCGACGCGAGCCTCGTCGAATCTTCCGGAAACGAAAATCTGCACGAATGGCATCGGACAAGCATCCCTCTTCTCCCGGTGGCCCCGGGAACTCGCTTTTGTAACCGTATTAATAGTTACAACGTACGGCATTGCGCCTACCGACGTCAAGTGGGGCGAGGCTAGATCGACACCGTTGTTTCGGTTACACTAAAGCCGATGAACGATTCCCGGAGCGCGTCACAAGCGAGTTTTCCTTTCCATCATGGGCGGATCGCGTTGAGTTTTGCCGGGACCGTCGGCGACCGGGGATCGGACAAGACCGAGCGCATTCACACCCCAGCCTTGCTCGCTGACTGGCTCGATCAAGCCGGACTGCTGGTGCGCGGACCGCAACCGTCGGCGGCGCTCCATCGCCGCGCGCTCGAGCTGCGCGAAGCGATCTCGCGGACGTTCCAGAGCGTGGTTGCCGGCGTTCGCCCCGCGCGCGACGACGTTGCCATTATCAACGCGGTCGCGCGCCGCTGGGCGCCGCGGCCGGCACTCGATGCCGCGACGCTGACGCTTGCAACGGAGCGCCCGGCGTCGGTCCAGGCCGCGCTTGGGCGGATCGCCGCCGACGCGATCGCGTCGCTATCCGATCCCGAGGAACGTTCGCGGCTGCGGAGCTGCGGTGCGCAAGCGTGCGGCGCGATCTTTCTCACGCCGGCCGGCCGCCGCGAACGGCGCTGGTGTTCGATGGCGCGGTGCGGTAATCGCGCGAAAGTCGCGACCTTCCGCGGCCGCAGGCACGCGCCGGATTCCTGAACAGCGCATCCGTTCCGTTCCCATCGGCGATCGCGTGCATCGCACATAAATGACATTATGCTCACATTGAAGCGGTCGCATTTTGACCGGCGTGAAGGGCCTATGCGGGTACCCGGAGCGAAGCCCGACGATTCAAGCTCGCCGCAGGCGGCTTCGGGCGACGTCCGGCCAGCAGCGCAATCTCCGGTAAGGCAGTACTTCGTACCGCAGCTGCCGGCCGGCAACGGTTCGAATGCGACGATTTCTCCGTCGAACTCGTCCGTCTAACTCGGGTGATACTAACTCGGGTGATAAGCGGACCAGTCGACGCCGACACCGATCGACGCTGCCGTGAAATTGATCCACGAATCGAAGACGGCTGCGCCGTAATCGTGATTAGTGGTCCAGGCGTCGGGACTCAAACCCTCGGCCAGCGCCTTGTCGACGCTGCCCGGTCCGGCGTTGTAGGCCGCAAACGCCGCTAAGTGACTATCCGGAAACTGCTCGAGGAGCGGCTCGAGGAACTCTTTTGCGGCAACGAGCAAGTTGACGTTCGGGTCGAGGAGCGGACCGTATCCCGGATACGTCGGCGCGGCGAGCACGCCCCAATCCACCCCGGAGGTGACCTGGCATAACCCGACACCGCAGCCCGCGCCCGGCGGCACGCCGATTTGGAAAATGTTCTGACCGCCGGTTTCGCGCGCGACGATCGCCGCGAGCATGCACGGCTGCACCAGTTTGGTTGCCGCGGCGGCGCGCGAAAATGAATTGCTATATTGCATGAGCGCCGGTCGCCAAGGAACCGAAAACCGCGGCTTCTCGGCGACGCCTCTCGCAGCGATCTGTTCGACGCTGCAGATCGGTGCGGGTGCGCCGAATGGTTGAGCATGAACCGGTTGCACCATAGTCATAAGAACACCACCTCCGAACGAAAGAAACGACGTTGCTGCTGGAATTCCAAAAGCAGCATCATCGTCGCTAATTCGGCTCCGGCTAACATGCTTTCCGAGGTCCTCTCACGTTAGGGACGAACGGCACCATGTTCTTATCGGACAATTATTTACAACTTTTGTCTCCGCCGCTGCCGCGATCTCGATCTTTCCGTGCCTCTAAGGCGTTCGCGCCGTAAGACCGCAGAAATGGAACGCCCCGATGAGCGCAATTTTGCTCGAACCATTCGATAACGCGCACCGCAAGGCGCCAAGCGAGCTGGTCGACGTTGTCTTTCGCGTAACGTGCTCCAAGTCCAGCGACGAGATCAGCGCCGATATCGCGTTATCCTGAGCGCAACCTCAACGGCGACGCCATCATTCAAGGTCACGGCGACGGCTGCCGAGTCGAAGTCGCGCGGGTTCTGCTCTAGGCGATGACCCGCTGAAGCGTCCGCCCGCCATTCAAAGCGCGCTCGCACTCCTTGCGGGCCGCTCCGGTGCGTGCTCGACAGGGTCCTCACTGCGGCGCGTCGCCGGAGCGATATCGTGCCACAGGTTGAACGCGCTGTTAATCAGACCAACATGCGAAAACGCCTGCGGGAAGTTTCCGACAAAACGCCGCGCTTGCGGATCGTATTCCTCGGCCAGCAGACCGACGTCGTTGCAGAGTCCGACGAGCCGCTCGAACAGGCGTTCCGCCTCGACCCGGCGCCCGGCCAGGACGTAGTTATCGACGAGCCAAAAACTGCAGGCTAAAAAGGCGCCCTCGCCGGGCGGTAAGCCGTCGACGTTGGGCACGCGACGACCGTCGTCGGAGTAGCGGTATACCAAACCGTCGCATAGCAGATCGCGCTCGATCGCGGCGATCGTCCCAATGACGCGCGGATCGTCGGCCGGCAAGAATCCGCAGACCGCAATGAGCAGCGTGCTCGCATCGAGCGCGGGCGATCCATAGGCTTGAACGAACGAACCCCGCTCCTTATCGTAGCCGTTCGCGCAGACGTCGGCGAAGATCGCGGCGCGCGTCTCGCGCCAGCGCTCAACGGGACCGTCGATGCCGAACGCCTCGACCGACTTGACGGCGCGGTCGAGCGCGACCCAGGCCATCACCTTCGAGTGGGTAAAGTGTTGCGGCGCGCCGCGAATCTCCCACAGTCCGCGATCGGGCTCACGCCAACGCCGTTCGACCTCTCCGACCATCGCGCGAAACAGTGCCCAATCATTTTCGCTCGCCGCGATCCCGTAGTGGCAGGCCGTATACAGCAGATCGACCACTTCGCCGTACACGTCGAGCTGGAACTGCCCGTGGGCATCGTTGCCGAGCCGGACGGGCTTCGATCCTTCATACCCCGCAAGCCAGGGCAATTCGATTTCAGGCATGCGGCGATTCGCGCGAATGTCGTACACGATCTGCAGATCGCGCGGTTCTCCGGCGATTGCGCGAAACAGCCAATTGCGCCAAGCAACCGCGACCTCCGTGAATCCGGCCGCTAACAGCGCTTCGAGCGTGAACGTCGCATCGCGCAGCCAGCAGTAGCGATAGTCCCAGTTGCGTTGACCGCCGATCCGTTCGGGCAGCGACGACGTCGGCGCGGCGACGATCCCGCCCGTCGGCTCGTAGGTCAGGGCGCCCAGGGTGATCAGCGAGCGCAGAACGAGATCGCGATACGGTCCGGCGTAGGTGCAGCGCTCGCTCCACGTTCGCCAGTGCGCCGCGGTCTGCTCGACGGCCGCGACATCCGGCCGCGCGACCGGGGTGACGCTGAACGACGGGTAATGCGTCAACTCGAACACTTCGCGCCCACCGGCGACGATCCGAAAATCCGCCGAAGTCACGAAGCCTTCGGAGCGCAACTCGACGTCCGTGGCCAACAGCAATCCGTCGCTTCCCGCGATCGCTTCGAGACCGCCGTCGCGCCGTTGCACCCACGGCACGATCGCGCCATAATCGAAGCGCACGATGTACTCCAGGTGCATCGCGACCTCGCCCGCCAGCCCGTCGACGCAGCGCACGATGCGCGGGCGATTGCGCCCGGCGATCATCGCGTCGGTGAGCCGCACGGTTCCGCCCGCGACGGTAAACGTCGTTTCGAGCACGAGCGTGGCGGGGCGGTAGCGGCGGCTGACGGTCGCGCCGCCGTCCGCCGGCGCGATTTTCCAGCGGCCGTTCGCGGAGTCGCCGAGCAGCGCCGCGAAGACGGCCGGCCCGTCGAAGCGCGGCAAACACAGCCAATCGATCGAGCCGTCCTTGCCGACGAGCGCCGCCGAATGGCGGTCGCCGATCAGCGCGTAGTTTTCGATCCGTCCGCTCATCCCGGCCTAGCTCCTACCCCTTCGCGCCGGTCCGAATCCGTTTGGCTTAAATTTCGCCTAAGGCGAGAGCGTCCGGCGCGCGCAGTGCGAAGGCAAGAGCAGCGATGTCGCTGGACAATCGTCCGTTCACGCGCGTGGTTTCCTGCGGGCGGGCCTTCACGGCCATGCTCGTGCTTCTGAGCGCCGCACTTGCAGCGCTCGCCGCGCATATCGGAATCGACGAGCTGGGCGACGTTCTGCTCGCCCACGACATCTACGACACGATCGCTCACGGCTCGCGCACGATCATGAGCGGCACGCTGGTCGCCGCGCTTGCTGTGGCGCTCCTCGTGCTGCTGCGTTCGGCAGTCAAACGACGCCGAGCGGCCCGGCAGGGCTCAGACGCGGGTTTACCGGCTGCCACCGGACCGCGGGACACCGCTACGTTTCTCGTGCTCGTTGCCGCAACGGCGGTGGGGCTGCTGATCGCGATGGAAGCCGGCGACGTGCTCCTGGCGGGGCAATCCATCGGCGATCTCGACGACTTGTTGGGCGGCTCGATCTGGCTCGGCCTGAGCGTGACGATCCCCACCGCGCTCGGCAGCGCGTTCGCGGTGCGGCAAGCCGCCCGTTGGGCGACGACGGCCGAAATCGCCGCACTTCGAATCCTCGACGCGTTGCTGGAATCACGGCCGCGCACTTCGCGGTGTATCCGGCTTTCACAACGCGCCGGCCGCCGGCAGCCCGTGCATGTGATGGCGCTGTCGCGCAACGCCTCCCGGCGCGGACCGCCTCACCCCTCGGCGTAGCAGACCGCCCGCTGACGCGGGCACTTCCGTCGCTCGTGCTCCCCGAGGATTCTTTCAACATGAACTTCATCCACCGCTGGGCGCTTTGCGCGCCGGCGCTCGTGGCTGCGTTCGCCGTATCGACGGCGCCGGCGCTCGCCCAGTCACGACCCGCTCCAACAGAAATCGACGGACACGTCGTCGACGCCCAGACCGGCTTGCCGCTGGCGGGCGCCGTTGTCTCGATCGTCGGCCAGCCGATCTCGACGGTCAGCGACAAAAACGGCAACTTTCGGATTCTCGGACTGTTGCCGCGCACGTATACGCTGAGTGCGACGCGCACCGGCTATCAACCGGTAAATACCGACAGCTTCGGTGTCCTGTCGGGCGTCGCGGCCGGCATCACGCTCTCGCTGCAGGCAGCCCCGACCGCGAGCCGGCTGACCACGATCGGCCAAAGCTCAACGACCGCGGTTGCCGCGCTGCAGAAGGCATCAACGATCTCTCGCTCACTCGATCCCGAAGCGTTGATCGAAAGCGGCACCTATCGAGCCGGCGACGCGCTGCGCGGTTTGCCCGACATCAACAACGGCATCACCGGGGACACGGCGGCGCTGGGCGACGATCTGCAGCTCGACTTTCGCGGGATCGGGACGCTCGAAACCCTCGCCACGCTCGACGGACATCCGATTGCGTACGGCGTTCCGGGCGGCTACAACGATCAGCTCTCGCCCGTCGCCGGCCTGCGCAACATCACCGTCGTGTACGGTTCGGGCACGAATCTTGCCGGCTATAGCGCGATCGGCGGGACGGTCGACTTTCAAACGCTCGAGCCGACGCCGGATGAACGAGTTACGATCTCACAGGGATACGGACAGTACGACAAGGCCTCGACGCAGCTGCAGTTGACGGGAACCTTCGACCGGCTGGGGTATGCATTCGCCTACGGCGTGGGTTCGCTTGACGGACCGCTCAAGGACGACTACCAATACCAGCCGGGCGCGGCGTTCGATCAGTCCGCCGTCGTTCCCGGTGCGAATCCCGCGGTGCGCGATCTCGGCGTCTATAAGGACGATAGTCGCGCGGTCTCGCGCAACGGCTTGGCCAAGATCCGGTACGCGCTGAGTTCGGCGAGCAGCTTGACGTTCACGTCGCTCGTCAGTTCCTACTGGAACGACAAGACCGGCAACGGCGACGGCGACTACACCACCTATCCGCTGGCGCTCGCCCAAGGTGAAGCCGATCTCGCCGGTTATTCTCCGGCCGCCGTCGCGGCGACGTATCCGACGCTGGCCGCTTGTCCGGCGGGCACGTTCGTCGCGACCAACGCGAACGGGCAACCCAACGGTTACGGACCGCCGCCAAAGGGCTCGCCGGCCGGCACGCTCGGGCCGCGCGACGGCGGGGTCACCTGCCAAACGCCGCAGCAATACGCGCAATTCAACACCGGGTATTTCGGCGCCGGAACGGCTTGGCAAACATTCAACTTCGGCGACTATCATCTGGGCTTCGCATCGACGGGAGCGAATCAGGTCGTGCGCGCCGATGTCTTTACCAACCGTTATCTCAACAACATCAGTCGACTGGACGCGTTGCCGTTCGTGAGCGAGCCGGGCGATTCGAGCGGCGCTTTCTACGCCTCGACGAACGTCCAAGAAACCGGCGCGTCGGTAAGTGACACGCTGCGCGGACGCAACAATGACCTCGGCCTCGGCTTCACCTACATCAATACGGCCTATGACCTGAACTTCACGACGCCCGGCGGTGCTTCGATCGGAGCGCCGATCGTTAACGAAGCAGGCATCGTTCTGCACGACATCTATCATCCGAGCGGCGGACCGCTCAGTGCATATTTCGACAGCACCGTCAAGCGTGCCACAGCGACCAACACCACCAACGTCGATCCGCGCCTGTCACTGGTTTATTCGGCCCCGAACGCGGGTGTGTTGCGCCTCTCGGCGGGAGCGACGACGACTCAGCCGTCGGGCAACGAACTCGACCAGCCGTTCGTCGAATCACCGCCGGGCGGCGCGGGCGGCGGCGCTTCCATCAATTGTTCGGCCAACACGATCGGCAGCGCACCGTCCTCGGTGCTCAAACCCGAGCGCGCCGTGGACACGGAACTCGCGTACGGGCGCCGGCTGGGCGGCGACTCTCAGATCCAGTTCACCCTCTATAACGACAACATTTACAACAAACTGTTCACTACAGCGATTCCGCTGAGTGTCTCGGGAACCGGCTTCATCAGCCCCGCTTATTTGGCTGAGGCGACGGCGACGATCGCCGCGGTTTGCGGAGGAACGGCCAACGCCCTCGCCACGGAGCAAGTCAGCGGAACCTTCAACGTCGCGCAAGAGCGCGCGCGCGGCGCGATGTTGACCGGCCGCCAGCGCCTGAATCCGAGCACCTTCATCGACTACGATTGGACGCTCGACTCGACGGCGCTCATCTCGGCGCCGCTGCAGCTACTCGAATCGAACGTAACGCTGGTCCCGGGCGCTCAGCTCGCCCGTCTTCCGCTGCACACCTTCGCCGGCGCCTTCGACCACGTTTTTGGACGCGCCGTCGATCTGCGCTACACGGTCCACGCGTTCTCGAGCGGCAACACCAAGTCGCTGCCGGCCTACAACTACAGCGACTTGCGGGTGAGCGTTCCGATCGGCGCCGGGCTCTTTTCGGCAACGCTGAACAATGTGTTCAATCAATGGGGCAGCATCGAAGGCTTGCGCAACGTCGGGGTACCGCTGGCGCTCAATAAATACGCAACCGCGGCGGATTACGCGCCCTATCTCGGAGCGGCGGCGACCGAGCAATTCGGTCTCCCGTACCGCACGATCTTCTTCAACTACGCGCTGTTCACGCGCTAAGGTGAGGCTTAACGTTATGCTTGACGGGATCCGCGTCGCCGCGCTGGGCGCCGTCGGGAGCGTTACGCTCGCCGCCGCGCCGGGGCCCGTCACTTGGAGTCCGGACCTCGTGCACTCGCGTGCCGAGTTCACCGTTTCGCACCTCGTGCTCTCAAAGGTCTGGGGCCACGTGCCGATCCGTTCGCTGGCGATCGAAACGCCGCCCGACAGTGTCATCCCCGAGCACATTGTCGCCGTTCTCGACGTGACGCACGAAGACACCGACAACCACGACCGAGACACCGACCTGCGTTCGGAGACGTATTTCGATATAGCGCGGTATCCGACGATCACGTTTCAGTCGACGAGCATCACCGCGCAAGGTCCCGACGATGCAACCGTAAGCGGCGAAATCACCATCAAAGGCGTGAACAAGCGAATCACGTTTCCGATCCACGTCGTCGGCCGGATCCCGGAGGTGGGCGGCGGAACGCGCGTTGGCTTCACCGGAGAACTTCATATCGACCGGCGGGACTTCGGGATAGTCGACAACCGGCTCAGCGCCACGGGTGTCTTGCTTGTCGGATACGACGTAACGATCGGCCTGACGGTTGAAGCGACGACGCCGAGTTCGACGTTCTTGCACGAAGTAGCGCACTAAATTTCTGCGCGCCCGCGACATTACGGATATGCAACACACGCGTTTCTCCGTCGCGTCCTTACGCGTGACGACGGGCGCACTGAAAAATCGGGTAGGAGGGGCGTCG
>PLAE01000063.1 GCA_003134035.1 Candidatus Velthaea versatilis | reverse complement strand
CTACTCGATGTTCGGTTTCCAACGCATCGGCGATTTCGCCTGGGCCGGGGCCGACATGCGGTCGCGCGGGTTTCTCATCGGCGGCACCGCCGGCCGGACGACGCTCAACGGTGAGGGTCTGCAGCACGAAGACGGCCACAGCCATCTGTTCGCGGCCGCGATTCCGAACTGCATCCCTTACGATCCGACCTACGGCTACGAAGTGGCGGTCATCATTCAAGACGGGCTGCGGCGGATGCTCGCCGAGNNTATTACATCACGGTGATGAACGAAAATTACCATCATCCCGCGATGCCCAAGGGCGTCGAGGACGACATCCTGCGCGGCATGTACCTGCTGCGCGCGGGCGCCGCATCCAAGAACGGCGCGCCGCGCGTGCAGCTGCTGGGCTCGGGCACGATCTTGCGCGAAGTCGAGGCCGCCGCCGACCTGCTCGAAAAAGATTTCGGCGTCACGGCGGACGTGTGGAGCGTGACGAGCTTCACGCTGCTGGGCCGCGACGGCGCCGAGACCCACCGGCAGAACTTGCTGCATCCGCTCGCCCCGCCCAAGGTGCCGTTCGTGACCCGCCAACTCGACGGTCATGCGGGTCCGGTCATCGCGGCGAGCGACTATGTAAAAATGTTCACCGAACAAATCCGGCCGTTCGTCGACCGGCCTTTCCACGCCCTGGGCACCGAAGGCTTCGGTCGCAGCGACGCGCGGGCCAAACTGCGTTCGTTCTTCGAGGTCGACCGGTACTGGGTCAGCGTCGCGGCACTGCGCGAACTTGCGGCCGACGGCAAGATCAAACCGCAAACGGTCGCCGACGCGATCGCGAAATACGGCATCGATCCCCAGAAGCCCAACCCGACAACGGTGTAAGGACGGTTCGCGATGGCCAAGACGATCGAACTCACCGTGCCCGATCTGGGCGGTTTCGAGGATGTGCCGATCATTGAAGTCCTCATCGCCAGCGGCGACACGATCGTCCTGGATGCGCCGCTGGTGACGCTCGAGTCGGATAAGGCGACTATGGAAGTGCCGGCGACGGCGGCCGGCGTCGTCCGCGAAGTCCGAGTGAAGATCGGCGACCGCGTTTCGCCGGGCAGCGTGCTGGCGAACGTCGAGGTGGCCGAGGACGCGGCGGCGGTGAACGTCGCCGCCGCGCCGGTGTCGGCCGCGGCCGGCGCCGGTGGTCCGGCGTCCCCCGGCACCGCGAACGAAGCGGCGAAGATTGCCGAACCCGCCACGGCCGGCGGCGGCGCGGCAGCCGACCTCGTGGTTCCCGACATCGGCGACTTCGAGAACATCCCGGTCATCTCGGTCTTCGTCAAAGCCGGCGACACGATCAGCAAAGATACGGCGCTGGTCGAACTCGAGTCCGACAAAGCCACCATGGAAGTTCCGGCGCTCTTCGGCGGCGTGCTCAGCGACGTGCTCGTCAAAGTCGGCGATAAAGTTTCCCAAGGGACGGTGCTCGCGCGCATCGGTGCAGCCGCGGGCGCGGCGCCGGCGCCAACCGCGAACTCCACCCCGGCGGCGCCGGGCACACCATCGCCTCCCGCCCCGACGCCGGCCGCACCCGCGTTCGCGGCGATCGTCGCGCCGTCACCGCCGTCCACGAACGGCAGCAGCAACGGCGTGTCGGGCGGACCGCTGCACGCGAGCCCGGCGATCCGGCGCTTCGCGCGCGAACTCGGCGTCGCGCTGAGCAACGTCAAAGGCAGCGGACCCAACGGCCGCGTGACTCGCGACGACGTGCAAAACTACGTGAAACGCACCCTTACGAACCCGCCGGCCGCACCCGCTCCGCAGACCCCCGGCGGCGGCGGCGCCGGACTGCAGTTGCTGCCCTGGCCAAAAATCGACTTCGAGAAGTTCGGCCCGATCGAACGCAAGCCGCTCTCGCGCATCGCGAAGATTTCGGGTGCGAACCTCGCGCGCAACTGGGTGCTCATCCCGCACGTCACGCATAACGAGGACGCGGACGTAACCGAACTCGAGGAGTTTCGCAAGGCCGTCAACGTCGAGCACAAGGACGTCAAGGTAACGATGCTCGCGCTGCTCATGAAAGCGCTCGTGGCGGTGCTGCGCCGATTCCCGACATTCAACAGTTCGCTCGACGGCGACGACTTGATTCTCAAGCAGTACATCAATCTCGGTTTCGCCGCCGACACGCCGGGTGGGCTCGTCGTTCCGGTCATTCGCGACGTCGACAAGAAGGGCGTGCTCGAGATCGCCGCCGAGACGTCCGCGCTGGCGAAGAAAGCCCGCGACGGCAAGCTCGGACCGGCCGACATGAGCGGCGCCGGATTCACGATCTCGAGCTTGGGCGGGATCGGCGGCACGTCATTCACCCCGATCATCAACGCGCCCGAAGTCGCGATTCTGGGGGTAACGCGCACCGTCACCAAGCCGGTTTGGAACGGCAGCGCGTTCGCGCCCCGGCTGATCTTGCCGCTCTCGCTGTCCTACGACCATCGCGTGATCGACGGTGCGGCGGCGGCACGGTTCTGCGCGCACCTCGCCGGCGTGTTGGCGGACCTGCGCAAGACGCTGCTTTAGCGGTCGCTCGAAATTACGGCGCGGGCCGCATCCGCTACCGGATGCGACCCGCGTTTCGGCTTGGGTTTGGGTGGTCTACGTCGGCTTAGGGTTTAGGCGTCGACGTCGCGGTTGATTTCGGCGTCGCGGTTGGAGTGGGTGTCGGCTTGGCCGTCGGCGTTGCCGTCGGCTGCGGCGTTGGCGTCGGCTTGGCGGTCGGTGTTGCCGTCGGCGTCGGCTTGGCGGTCGGTGTTGCCGTCGGCTGCGGCGTCGGCGTCGGCTTGGCTGTCGGCTGCGGCGTCGGCGTTGCCGTCGGCTGCGGTGTCGGCGTTGCCGTCGGCTGCGGTGTCGGCGTCGGCAACGTTCCGGGCGCCCCGTGGTCGTCGATCGCTGAGTAGGCCTCGACGGCGATCTGGTTCAACGCCGAATAACCGATCCAGCCATAACCCGCGGTTCCCCAAGACGGGCCCCAGGAATTGATGATCTCGACAGCCTGCTTCGCGTCGTCGTAACCGACCGCCGTGATCGCGTGGCCGCCCTGATACGTACCTGATGGTCCGGAATAGACTTGATTCGCGCCCAGCGCGAAAAAATTGCTGTACACGTTGATCGCCAGGATAACCGGGATGCCCGCGGCGAGTTGCGTTTTCATCGAGATGATATCGGTGGGCGCGATGTAGCCGTACGTCGAGAGCTTGTAGTGAGCGGCGTCGCTGAGCGCCGCGGCTGACGGCTGGGTCGTGAATTGACCCGCGACGTACGGCATGTCGGCGAGCGTCGCGGCACCCTTTTGCTGCAGAAGCGTCAATGCGGTCGGAATGGCCAAACCGCCGTCTCGCCCGCCGTCGAGTTGATTGTAGACAAACGACGGACTGAAATTCAGCGTGGGGTCGGCGCTTTTCGGCGCGATGCTCGACCACACGTCGCGTCGAGCCTCGTAGCCGCGCATCGCATACGCCGAAGCCCACGCTACGCACGAGCCTTCCTGACCTTGATTACCGACCGTCGGCATCTTGGCCGAAAGATCGACGGACGCCGGCAGCGGAGTCGTGCTCTGACCGTACCGGATACGTGCGAGTTGGGCGATCGCAGTCGGATCAGCTTTGATCAGACCGAGCGAAAATTGGCTGCCAGCGCCAGGCGCAGCGATCGCCGCCGACGCTGCCAGGGCACCCCCTCCGCCGCCGCCCGAACATGCCGCCAGACTAGCAGCTAGAGAGAGGGTACCGAGACGCGCAATCGCCTGGGAAGAAAGGGTCAGCCGCATGGATCGAGTGCCTCCAGCCAGAAATTTACCGACGCTTTACAAGCGCTTCTTAGGTCGTATCGGTCGGCTGCAGAGGAACCTTGACCCAAGCTTTGCGCCCCGCACGGTTCCCAGCGGCGCAACTCGAAACGAACCGCTCGCACACGGTAATCTTGGCGACGCATGGAGTTCGATTCCGACTAAAGTGGCACGCACTGTTTTAGCGGCTGGTCGAACGCACTATTGAGTGTGAAAATGGAACGGATTGGAGCTTATGTCGCGTCCATTCAGTCGAGCGACCAGGCAAACGGACTCGCGCCTTGACCGATTGGGTACAGCTCCCGTTTGAAACGGTCGACAATCCGAATGAATCGCCGGAGAGAAACAACAACCACACCTCGGCACCGGCTGCGCCCCGTCGACGACAGAAACTACGACACAAGTCGCAGCACAACGTAATCACACAAGGGAAGACGTGACCACCTTACCTTCGATATCAACGCAACCCGGTGCGGTCCTCGTCGGCGCCGGCATCATGAGCGCGACGCTGGCCGTGCTGCTCAAAGAGCTGCAGCCCGATCTTGAAATCGTGTTGCTCGAAGGACGCGACGGCCCGGCGCAAGAGAGCTCGAACGGCTGGAACAACGCTGGAACGGGTCACGCGGCGCTATGCGAGCTGAACTACACGTCCCCGCGGCCCGACGGCACGGTCGACATTTCACGCGCGCTCAAGGTGAACACCCAATTCGACCTCTCGCGTCAGCTCTGGACGAGCTTGGTGCGCGAGGGCTCGATTCCGGCGCCCGATTCGTTCATCCACCCGGTGCCGCACATCAGTTTCGTCCACGGGGCCGATAACGTCGCGTTCCTGCGCAAACGCCACGCCGCGATGAGCGCGCACCATTGCTTCGCCGGCATGGAATATACGGAGGATCCGGTCGAACTCGCAGCCTGGATGCCGCTCGTGATGGAGGGCCGCGACCCCGGCGAACCCGTCGCGGCAACGCGCATGACGCAGGGGACCGACGTCGACTACGGCGCGCTCACGACGATGCTTATCGCGCATTTGCAAACCCTGCCGGGTTTCCGCGTCGCATACGGGCGCGAAGTTCGGGATGTTCAGCGCTCGGGCGACCGCTGGACCGTCGTCGCCGACGTGAAAAGCGGCGGGCGCGAAACGCTATCCGGAAAGTTCGTGTTCCTCGGCGCGGGCGGTGGCGCATTGCCGTTGCTGCAAAAGAGCGGCATCTCCGAGGCCAAAGGCTACGGCGGCTTCCCGGTCAGCGGCTTGTGGCTGCGCTGCGACAACCCGTCGCTGGCCGAACGGCACGACGCGAAAGTGTACGGGAAAGCGTCGGTCGGAGCGCCGCCGATGTCGGTGCCGCACCTCGATTCACGGGTCATCGACGGCAAGCGCGCGCTCCTGTTCGGCCCGTATGCTGGTTTTTCGACGAAGTTCCTCAAGAACGGTTCGGTCGCGGATCTGTTTCTGTCGGTAAAGTCGGACAACATCGGGCCGCTGCTGGCCGCCGGCCGCGACAATTGGGATCTCACCAAGTATCTCATCGGCCAGGTCGTGCAGTCCGAAGCGCAGCGCTTTGCCGCACTGCTCGAATACTTTCCCAATGCGAAATCGTCGGACTGGGAACTGGCCGTCGCCGGCCAACGCGTTCAGGTCATCATGCCCGATAAAAAGAAGGGCGGCGTGCTGCAATTCGGCACCGAAGTCGTAGCGAGCGCGGACGGCTCAATCGTCGCCGTGTTGGGAGCATCGCCGGGCGCATCGGTCGCCGTCGCGATGATGCTCGATATCATCGGACGCTGTTTCAAGGGTGAGCTTCCCGGCTGGACGCCGCGGCTCAAAGAACTCATTCCGTCCTACGGCCGGTCGATCGCCGACGACGCCGACCTGTGCCGCCAGGTGCGCGCGGACACCGCTGCGGGGCTCAAGCTGGCCGACACCGTTTCGGCCTAAGCGCTGCGCCGACGTTGCGAATGAGCACGCCGGTGCGCGTTCAGCGCCGCCGCTCGTTCGCGTGAGCCCGAGCGCACGATGTTTGAAGTTGTGTGTCAGACAGGTGGCACGGGGAGCTGCTATGCTCGTTCCAACTCGTGGAAGCAGCGCAGCCGGACAAGAAAGACCCCTGGGCACTGGTGTACGACCTGGTGTTCAGCGTTCCGCACCCGCTCCTGGTCATTGTTGCGTGCGTCGCGGCCATGCTCGTCCTGGCCGCAATGGCGACAGCAGTCGTACGGTTCTGGCGCGGCGACCGGTTCGAGATCGGCTTCATCAAAGTCGAGCGACCCGAGATCATCACCGAACTGCAAACCTCGCTCGAAGCGATCAGCAAGGATGACCGGCTCAAGAAGAACGTGCTGTGGGCCTTTCGCGAGCGGCTCAACGAAGCAAGCTACATCATCAACAATGGGATCGAAGAGCCGGCCGTCACGAGTTGGTGCCGCGGCGTGCTCACCGACATCATCACGGCATTGAGCGAAGGCGGTCATGACCGGCATCGCGCGTCCCTCTGGATCCGGCGCGGCGGCTCCCTGCGGATGTACGACGGGATGGGCTTTCGGCAGGAGGCCGTAGATTTCGCGACCCTGCCGCCGGTATCGATCGCCGGCAACGTGCTGAAAACCGGCACGAGTTATAACTCGGCCGACGTCGAAGCCGACGCCGCGTTTTCACCCAAGCCACGCTCCGGACAGGCGTATCGTTCGCTGCTAGCCGTCCCGGTGAAAAATCCGCTGGGCGCTACCATCGCCGCGCTGTGCGTCGATGCGGAGGCTCCAGGATACTTCGATTCCGACCATGAATTTTTCGCCAACTGCTTCGCGGACCTCATCGCGTTGCTCGTCGCGCAGGTCGTGGCCGGAGATCCCGCATGAACGCGAAAAACGAATCGTCGAATTCGCATAAAGACATCGACCCCAAAGTTGCCGCCGACTGGGCCGAAGTTGAAGCGCGTCGCGCCGAACTCAACAGCCGCGACGGTGGCGACTCGCGTCGACAAGCCATTCTCAAGCGCCTGGGCAGCCTCAAGACCGCATCCTAGCGGTTGTCGCGGTTGCTCAATGGTGTGCGGACTCCCAGCGGCAAGAAGCGGTTCCTTCGCGACTTTCGCAGCGTTTTGGAATACTCAAAACGTTTCCCACGGCTGGCCAAAAAACGTCGATATCCCCAACCTCTCGAAAATACACCGTCTTTCCGTACATCCTGCACTACGAGGTAAACGAAGTCAGTGAAGTCATCACGCTCGTCGCTGTTGTTCACGGCAGCATGAATGCGAATATGAATGACCTTGCGGATGCGACTGACCTTGAAGATTAGCTAAGCTAATCGCTTCAAGGGAGCGCCGATCAGGACGGATGTCAGCCGGCCGCGTCCCTACGTGCTCGAACTCGCGAACGCCGCATCGAAGGCGGCTGTCGGCGGACTGAAATTGAGCTTGCGCAGAAAGGCCAGCGCTTCAGGCGCGCCGAGCTCGCGATCCATGCCGGAGTCTTCCCACTCGACCGAAATCGGGCCGTCGTAGCCGATCGCGTTGAGCTGGCGGAAGCAGTGCTCCCAGGGCACATCGCCGTGGCCGACCGAGACGAAGTCCCAGCCGCGCCGCAGATCGCCGAACGGCAAGTGCGAGGATAGGCGGCCGTTGCGGCCGTCGAGATGACGGACCGACTCCTTGCAGTCGACGTGATAGATGCGATCGGCGAAATCGCGCAAGAAGCCGACCGGATCGAGGTCTTGCCAAATGAAGTGGCTCGGGTCGAAATTCAAACCGAAGCCGGGCCGATGGCCGACCGCTTCGAGCGCGCGTTTCGTCGTCCAATAGTCGTACGCGATCTCCGATGGATGCACTTCGTGCGCGAAGCGCACGCCGACCGAATCGAATACATCGATGATCGGATTCCAGCGATCGGCAAAGTCCCGGTAGCCGTCTTCGATCATCTCGGGCGGCACGGGCGGGAAGCCGGCCAGCGTGATCCAAATCTTCGAGCCGGTAAAACCGACGACGGTCTTCACGCCGAACTTGGCAGCGGCACGTGCGGTGTCTTTCATTTCCTCGGCGGCACGCCGGCGCACGCCCTCGGGATCGCCGTCGCCCCAAATACGGGGCGGCAAGATGTTTTTGTGCCGCAGGTCGATCGGATGATCGCACACGGCCTGGCCGACGAGATGATTCGAGATGATCCAGCAGCCTAAACCGTACGATTCGAGCAGTCGCCGTTTCTCGCTGACGTAGGCGTCGTCGGCGAGCGCCTTATCGACCTCGAAGTGATCGCCCCAACAAGCGAGTTCGAGCCCGTCGTAACCCCACGCCGACGCCTTCTCGCAAACCACGCGCAACGGTAAATCGGCCCACTGACCGGTAAAGAGCGTCATCGGTCTCATCGTACGTTTTCTCCTTGGGCGGCGACGACGTGGTCGGCTGGAATCGGCGTCCAGCGCGCATCGGCCGCGGCGCTGCGCGCTACGGCGTCGAGCACGCGCTGTACCTGCAGCCCATCGCGAAATGACGGAGCGGGATCCTCGCCGGCGGCGATCGCGACGAGCAGGTCGCGGACTTCGTGGGTGAAGCTGTGCTCGTAGCCGATAAGGTGGCCCGGCGGCCACCACGCCGCGATGTAGGGATGCTCGGCCTCGGTCACCAGGATGCGCGTGAAGCCCTGCGTCGCGCTCGCCGCGGTACGGTCGAAGTATTCGAGTTCGTTGAGCGACTCAAGATCGAAGGCCAGCGAACCATGCTCGCCGTTGATCTCGATGCGCAGGGCGTTTTTGCGCCCGGTCGCAAAGCGCGTCGCCTCGAACGTCGCGAGCGCCCCGCCCGCGAAGCGCGCGAGAAACACCACCGCATCGTCGACCGTCACGCTGCCCCGTCCGGCGGCCGTCCCGGTCGCCGCCAGACCGCCGCCCGCGCCGTGGGCCGGCAGCGGCCGCTCCTTGATAAACGTCTGGCTAAGCGCGCTGACGCCCGCGATGTGATCGCCCAAGAGGTACTGCGTGGCGTCCACAATGTGCGCGCCGATGTCTCCGATCGCGCCGGAACCCGCTTCTTCGATCCGCAAGCGCCACACCAGCGGGAAGTCGGGATCGACGATCCAGTCTTGCAAATACACCGCGCGCACGTGCCGGATCGCGCCCAGCTTGCCCGCGGCGATCAATTGGCGGGCGAACGCGATCGCGGGCACGCGCCGGTAATTGAAGCCGACCATCGCGCGCACGCCGTGCCGCGCGGCAGCGTCGGCCTCGTCGGCCATCGTTTCGGCTTCGGCGACGGTATTGGCCAACGGCTTTTCACACAGCACGTGCTTACCGGCGCGCAATGCGGCGATGGCGATTTCGGCGTGCGACGAACCCGGCGTGCAAATATCGACGAGTTCGACGTCATCTCGAGCGATGAGCCGGTGCCAATCGGTTTCGGTGCTTTCCCAACCGAAACGCCGTGCGGCGGCGCTGAGCTTCACCGGGTCACGGCCGCCGATGGCGCGCAGGCGCGGAACGAGCGGAACATCGAAGAACCGCGCCACGTTGCGCCAGGCCTGCGAGTGCGCGGCACCCATGAACGCGTACCCGATCATGCCGATGCCGATTTCGCGCGAGCTACTTCCCATTTATTCTTTTGCTCCGAAGAACGATCGAGCTGCTGATCCGGCGGCCGGCTGCGGGAAACAAAACGACGTTGTGTTCGGCGGCAAATTGATCCGCTTCGTCGTACTCGGGAAACGACGTCTGCGTGCCCGCGCGCGTCACCGAGAGCGCCGCAACGAGATTCGCACGCCGAGCGGATTCGACCAGCGTCATGCCGGCGGCCAAACACACGGCGAGCGTTCCGACGTACGCATCGCCGGCGCCGGTCGTATCGACCGCGTCGACGCTGACCGGCTCGACGCGGTCGACGGTGTCGGCGGTGACGACGAGCGAACCGCGCCGGCCCATCGTGAGGATGACCGCCCGCGCGCCGCGCGCCATGAGCGCACGGGCGGCCCGCTCGGCCTGCACGTCGTCGGTCACCGCGATGCCGGTCAGCAATTCGGATTCGGTCTCGTTCGGCACCGCGACGTCGGTGAGCCGCCAGAGCTCGTCGGGAACCGCCGCCGCCGGCGCCGGGTTGAAAATCGTCGTCACGCCCGCCGGCCGCGCGATCTCGAACGCCGCGAGGGCCGCCGCGAGCGGCACTTCGAGCTGCGCGACGACGACGGCGGCGGCTTCGATCGCCGCCGACGCCGCGCGCACGTCATCGGCCGTGAGCGCGCCGTTGGCGCCGGGGACGATCACGATGCAGTTTTGCGCCGTGTCGTCGACCAGGATCGTCGCGACGCCCGTCACGAGGCCGGCTTGCTGCAGCACGTGCCGCGGGTCGATGCCCGCGCCGCGATAATTCTCAAGCGCACCGTCGCCGAACGCGTCGCCGCCCAGCCGCGTCACCAGCGTGACCTCGGCGCCCAAGCGGGCCGCCGTGACGGCCTGGTTCCCGCCTTTCCCGCCGAAGCCCAGCGCGAACGACGAGCCCGCCAGCGTCTCGCCCGGCGCCGGCATGCGCGCGACGCGCGAGACGAGATCGACCATCGTCGAACCGACGACGCATACGCTCACGTGCGAGCCATCAGAAGCCGACATCGGCGTACCGCGCGACGTTCTCTTTGGTGACGACCGCCGAATACAGCGTGATCGACGACGGCACGGCCTTCTCAACCGTTTCCGACAACCCGCGGCCCAGGCCGATGAGGCGCGCGAGATTGACCGCCGATGCCGACATCGAAGGCGAATACAAGACCGTCGCTTTGATGATGCCGCCCGCGCGAATGACGTCCATCGCGTGCTTTGAACCGGCGCCGCCGACCATGAAGAACTCCGAGCGGTGCGCGTTGCGGATCGCGGCTTCGACGCCGATGCCTTGGTCGTCGTCATGGTTCCACACCGCGTCGATGTGCGGCTGGGCCTGCAGCACGTTCGCCATGACGCGTTCGCCCGTATCGGGGGTGAAGTCGGCCGCCTGGCGCGCGACGAGCGTGATGCCGGGATAACCTTTAAGCGCGTCGGCGAAGCCGGCGCTGCGCTGTTTGGTGAGTTCGAGCGAATCGAGCCCGGCGATTTCGACGACCTTGCCCGCCTTGAGCGTTTGGCCGATGTAGTTGCCCGCCGAAACGCCCATGCCGTAATTGTCGCCACCGATCCAGGTCCGGTAGGCCAGGGGCGAACTGAAGATGCGATCGAGATTGACGACCGGAATGCCGGCGCGCATCGCTTTGGTCGCGACCGCCGTCAACGCCTGACCTTCTTGCGGCAGAATCACGAGCACATCGACTTTGCGGTTGATGAGCGTTTCGATCTGCCCGATCTGTTCGGCGGACGTCGAGTTGCCTTCGGTCAGCGCAAGCTCGACGTCGGGATACTTCGCCGCCTGCGCCTTGGCGTTTTTGGTGATCGCGGCCAGCCAACCGTGATTGGCGCCGGGTGCCGAGAACCCGATGTTGATCTTTTTCCCGCTTTGGGCGAAGGCGGCTTGCGTCACAGCAAGCGTCGACGTCCCGGCGAACGCGGCCCCGGCCGCAGCGACCGCGGCAGCTTGAACGAGTTCTGCTCTTTTCACGATTCGAACCTTTCGGATTTGGAGGTTACTTTGACGAGGCGCTGCGGCCTTGCAGCAACACGGCGGCGACGATGATCACACCCTTGGCGATGCTCTGAATGTCGGACGGCAAATTTTCGAGCACGAAGATATTGCTGATGAGCGTGAAGATCAGCACGCCGACGATCGATCCGGCCAGCGTTCCGCGACCGCCCGACAGCCGCGTGCCGCCGATAATGACGGCGGCGATCGCGTCGAGTTCGTACAAGTTTCCGACATCGTTCGAACCGGAGGTGAGCCGCGCGGTGAGCAGCACGCCGGCGATGCCCGCGCAGACGCCCGAAATGACGTAGAGCACCAGCGTTTGGCGCGCGACGTTGATGCCGGCCAGCCGCGACGCCTCGGCGTTGCCGCCGATGGCGATCGTGCGCCGTCCGAAGGTCGTGCGGTTGAGGACGATCCAGCCGACCACGACCACCGCGGCGAAAACCCAGACCGGCAGCGGCACACCCAGCACCAGCGCCGAGCCGATGGTGTTGAACGTCGCGTCGTTGACCGTCTGCGGCACGCCGCCCGAGATGTGCTGCGCGAGGCCGCGCGCGGCGACGAGCATCGCGAGCGTTGCGATGAACGGCACCATGCGGCCGTACGCGATGAGCACGCCGTTGAGCAGGCCGACGAGGGCCGCGACGCCGGTGCAGATCGCCGTCATCGCAAGCCAGCCCAGACCCTGCGCGCCGGGTGTCGTCGCGCAAACGCCAGCCAGCGCGACGATCGCGCCGACCGACAAATCGATCCCGCCGGCCAAGATGATGAACGTCATGCCCACGGAGATCACGCCGATCACCGACGCGCTGGTCAGGATCGTGAGCACATTCGAGGCGGTCAGAAAATAGGGTGAGAGCAGCGAGCCCGCGACGATGATCGCCGCGAAGGCGGCCAACAGGCCGATGTTGTGCGCCGCGAACAGCCGCTTGCGCAGCGGCGGCGGCGCAGCGGCCGCGACGATCGGCCGGCTCACGCCTGACCGGCCATGATCAAATCGAGCACGCGCGCCTCATCGAGCTCGGCCGCCGCGGCTTCATGGATGACGCGGCCCTCGCGCAGCACCAGCACGCGATCGGCCAACCCCAAGACCTCCGGAATCTCGCTCGACACGAGCAGGATGCCGATCCCGTCGGCGGCGAGCGCGCGCACGAGCGCGTAGAGATCGGCGCGCGCGCCGACGTCGACCCCGCGCGTCGGTTCGTCGAGCATGAGCAGCGCGCAGTTGCGCAGCAGCCAGCGCGCGACGACGACCTTCTGCTGATTGCCGCCCGAGAGTTCGCGCACGATCCGTTCAGGGTCGGCCGGCCGCACATCGAGCGAACCCAAGACCTCGGCGGCGGCGGCAAGTTCGCGCCGCGCGTCGATCAGGCCGGCGCGCGCGAAGCGGTCCAGCGACGGCAGCGACACGTTGTGAAAGACGCTGTCGTCGAGCAGCAGCGCTTGGCGCTTGCGTTCTTCGGGCGCGAGGCCCATGCCGCGCGCCACCGCCGTCTCCGTCGACCCGCCCGGCAGCGTCTGCCCGCCCATGCGCACGCTGCCGGCGCTGGCCCGCGCGGCACCATAAATGGTTTCGAGCAGTTCCGAGCGGCCCGAACCCACCAGCCCGGCGAGCCCCACGATCTCGCCGGCGCGGACCGCAAACGAGACGTCCGCGAACGCGCCGCTGCGTGAGAGGCCGCTCACCTCGAGAACCTTCGGCCGGGTGTCGACGGCCGGCGGCGCGGGCCGCGGCGGAAACGGATATTCGACGCTGCGGCCGGTCATGAGCTGGACGAGCGCGGAGGTTGGCGTCGACTGCGCCGGAAGGCGTTCGGCGACGCTGCGGCCGTCTTTGAGGACGGTGACGACGCTGCCGATTTCGCGGATCTCGTCGAGCCGATGCGAGATGTAGACGATCGCGACTCCGCCGGCGACTAGTTCGCGAATGACGCGAAAGAGCGTCTCGGTCTCGGCCCGGTCGAGAACCGCGGTCGGCTCGTCCATGATGAGCAGCCGTGCATCATACGACAAGGCGCGCGCGACGCTGACGAGTTGCTGCTGGGCGGCCGAGAGCATCTCGACGATCGAGCCGGCATCGATATCGGCGCAGCCGAGCCGGTCGAGCAGCGCGCGGGCCTCATCGCGGATCGTGCGCCGCATCGAAAAACCCAGCGATTGCGGTTCGTGGCCCAAAAAAATGTTATCGGCGACCGACAAGCCGCCGATGAGGTCGAGCTCTTGGTAGATGGTTGCGATCCCGCGGGCGAGGGCCGCCGTCGGATGCTTGAAGGCGACCAGTTCGCCGCGCCACAGCAACTCGCCCGAATCCGGCGGCTGGGCCCCGGCCAGAACTTTGATCAGCGTGCTTTTTCCCGCGCCATTTTGGCCCAGCAGGCAGTGCACCTCGCCGCTGGCGACCGTTATGCTCACGTTGGCCAGGGCTTGCACGCCGGGAAAGCTCTTGGAGAGCGAACGAGCCTGGAGCAGCGCGGGCGCTGCCGTCACCGGCAAGCCCGCGGGTACGATCTGAACATTCCAGTCGAGATTCAGGCGCGGTTAGAAAACAATCCTCCGTCCGTTTACCTCGCAGCAAACGACGGACTCGACGGCGCCGCGATGCGGCGCGGATTCGTCGGGCCCGATTGTCAGCGTTGCTCCGGCGAGTTCCGCCGCCGCACGCAAGCGCTCGAGCGATCTCTATTTTGTCCGATTCCGGACCCCGGCGCTAACCGAAGTCGGATCGATTGCGCTTCCCTACCGCTGCCGGCAAACGTGTTCGTACGTCCCCGCCGACGCATCGCGACTGGCGACGACACAATTGTATGAGTAGGAACTATCCGTTGAGGAACCGCGAGGGCTTTTACTGCCGGCAGACACTCGTGACCGGTGTGCTTCTCGTTGCGATAAACCGCCGGACGCGCGCCGTTCGAAGCGAGCGAACTCGACTTCTTCGCGCCATTCGAGCGCGGCTCGTTCGCTGTGAGCGAGAAAGGCACGACAGGCCGCCGAACGCGGGGACCGTTGCAACGGGCTTTCGCCGCATTCGGGCACGGCGACGAATTGCTCGGGACGGCGCCACAGACCGCGTCCCGGCAAGAAGGCGTGATCGAGGCTGTCGCGCACCATGCCTTTGAGCGTGAAGTAATCGACGTGATAGCCCTCGACCGCGCGTTTGAAGTACCATGTCAGCTCGGAGCGGACGATCGCTTCGTCGTCGGTCGCAAGCGCGACCGGAACGTGCGCGCGCAGATAGATCGGTAAGACATTATCGCGGCCACGCATCCCGCGCACCACCTCGTGACTGAACAAGCAGTCTTCAACGAGAATATGCCGGCGGGCCATTTCGGCGAGCAGCGCGGGCGCATCGCGCTCGTACGCGATGTCGAGGCCGTGCCCGATGCGTTCGGCGTGCCCGATCTCAATCGAATCGCGAATATGCGAGCCGTACAGTTCGGCCGGCGGCACCTCGCCCGGTGTGAGTTCGCCGGCGTGCAGGCTGATGTGCACGCGCGGATACACGCGATGCAGATAGTCGAGCATCCGCATCTGGAGCGCGAAGTCCTGCAGCGCGTGATACTCGTCCTGCGATTGGACGAGATTCACGGCGACCACGCGCGGATCCACGGTACCCAGCTCGAAACCAGCCAGCATCTGCGCGAAGACTTGTTCGGGTGACAGCGCGCGCAGGACTTGATTCTGATAGCGCAGCACGACGCCGCAACCCGGATCGGCCACGGCACTGCCGCATCCCAGCACGCGACGCATTTTGGCTTCAGCAAGATCCAAGTTGCGGCGCGCACTGGCAACAACGGCGGACATTCCCGCGGCATCGAAGCGCGCTCGCAACTGACCGAAATCCGGCGTCCAGGGAACGGCCTGAACGAGGCCCAGAGCCGCGCCTTGATCGGGCGTCAGCATCGTTTCGAGATAGACTTCGTGCTGTTGCCCGGCGCGCGCGACGACCTCGGCGAGCATCTCGCCCCAGTGACCATTCGTCACCAAATCGAATTTGCCGAACGTCGCGAAAAAGTGCCGCCGCACATCCGGATCGTCGGCGCTCGGAACGAAATCCCGGATCGACCAGGCGTCGATCACCCGGTTGCGAAACACGAAGTCGTCGAGCGCCTGTGTCGCGGGGACGGTCCCGCGCTCGGGATCGCAGGGCGGCGCGACGATGCGCAGCGACGCGCGATCGATGCAGTCGCCGTCCTCAACCGCGTAGTCGATGTAACTCTCGGCGTACACGGCACCCGTGAGATGATGGTGCAGATCGCCGCCCTTGGGCATGCGGGTCAAAAAGTCGACCAGCAGCGCTTGATCGCCGGCGATCGATTGCAGATAGCGCTCAGTGTGCTGCGCCTCCGACTGAGCAGAGACCGGCAACGCAAGCGCGACGTGCATCATCCCTAGAATGAAAAGCGTTACCCAGAATGTCCGCAACTTCACGGCGGCGGCGCCGGAGTTGCCTCGAGCGTGCGGCGTTCGCCTAACACCGCGCGTTATGGATTGAATACGTCATCCCAATTGGTCGGGAAATCCGCCGGCGGTGTGCCCCACGTCATCACCGACTCGGCCGGATCGACGGCGCAAGGATCGAGCATGACGATGTGGCCGATGCCCGGATTGTCGAGCGACCACTGCACGATCTGTTCGTCCGTCGGCTCGGCATGCCGCAAGGAAATCACAACCTCGCAATTCGGCCGCCAACCGCGCAGCCCCCGCTAAACGTTGCGCGCTTATGAACCAGCCGCCAGCGTTTCGAAGCGTTCGCGTTCGTCGGCGCGGAACGTGAGGTCGAGCCGCCGAACGTTGCGCATGCCGCGTTCGATGTGATCGGCAACGAAACCGGCGTCGCGCGCGATCCCGCTGAAGCGACCCGAACCCCACGTATGCAGCCACGGCAGACCCAGAAAATACAGGCCCGGCACGGTCGTCACACCGCGCTGATGCGTCGGATAACCTTTGCCGTCGAACGCGGGCAGTTCGATCCAGCGGAAATTGGAGGCGAAACCCGTCGACCAGATGACGCTGGTGATTCCCGCCGCGCGATAATCGAGGTCGCGCGGCTCGCCCGCCGGGCGCCACACCGCCACATAGCGCGCCTCATGCGGCGCGTCGATGCTATTTTTCGCGATGTGCGCGTCGATCGTGTTTTTGATGTTTTCCGACACTTGGTCGGCACTATCGAGATTGCGCGCGAGATCGTCGCCGAACACGCACCGGCCGTCCGCAATGTCGCGCAGCCGCCCGTAGAGCTGCATGCCTTCGAGCGCGAACGCACGCAGATCGATGTCGTGACCGCCGTCGCGCCCGGTGACATAATGATTGGGCCGGCCGCGAATTGCTTCTTTGAGTGGGTGATCGTGCACGGGCAAGTCGTAGTAGCCGAGCTGGTCGAGCCACTCGACGACGTCTTTGCCGCGGTACCGCCGGGCGACGCGCGGCGCCCCGCCGACGCACAAGTGAACGCGCCGCCCCGCGAGATGCAGATCCTCAGCGATCTGGCAGCCGGATTGGCCGGTGCCGACGACGAGCACGTCGCCCGCCGGCAGCGATTCGGGATTTTTGTACTGCGAGGAATGCAGCTGCAGGATGTCGCGCGGGAGGCGCTCGGCCATGCGCGGCAGCGTGACGGTGTGGTAGCCGCCGACCGCCACGACCACACTATCGGCGGTGAAGTCGCCGTCCGATGTCTCGACGGTAAAGCCGCGGCCGCCCTCGAGATGCGCCAGCCGCCGCACCTCGACCCCTTCGCGCAGCGGGGGTTCGAAGAACGCGATGTAGTCGTCGATGTAGCGCACGATCTCGTCCTTGAGCATGAAGCCGTACGGGTCGTCGCCGCGATAGGGGAAACCGGGCAGCGTGCACTGCCAATTGGGCGTCACCAAACAAAATGAATCCCAGCGGCTCGAACGCCAGGCGCTGCCGGCGCGGTCTTTCTCGAAGACCAGATGGTCGATGCCGCGTTCTTTGAGACAATAACTGAGCGCCAAGCCGGCCTGACCGCCGCCGACGATGATGACCGGAACGTGTGTTGTCATGACGTTATTCCTCCGCCCGAGCTCGCTGAGCCGGCGGTGTTGAAGAGGTCGCGATACGCTTCGATCCGCACGGTCGGATCTGCAGCGTCCGCAAAACGGTGCGCGTGCGATTCGATTTGCGCCAGCGTCGCCGCCGCGCGCGAACAGGCGAAGCCGTATTTCCTCTCGACGCGTTCGGACGCGATCCGCAACGCGGTCCGCACACGCTCGAGAAAGTCGGGCAGCGCATAGGCGGCGCCCGGCTCGAGATATTCGCGCACGACGAGCGAGGGCGAATAATAGGTCTGCACGCTGCCGTCGGGCCAGCGCGCGGCAAACTGCATTTCAGGCACGGACGGCCTCCCGTTCGCGCGATCTGCAACCGCGGTACGCCACCACGTGAGCGCGAGCGCTCGCGGCCCAATCGAACGCGCGGGCAAGTTCCGGACCGCGCCGCCGCAACCGCGCGGCGACGAGCGGGTCGAGGACGTGCCGCATGGCGGCGGCGATCGCCGCCGGGTCGCGCGGATCGACCAACAGCGCGTCGCCGGCGCCGAGGTATTCGGTGAACGGCGCGCTGGCCGACGTGACGACCGGCGTGCCGCAGGCCAACGCCTCGAGCACGACGAGCCCGAATCCCTCGACGAGCGAGGGAAACACCAGCGCGTGCGCGGCGCGCAGCAGCGTGACGACGTCATCGTCCGAGACGACGCCTTGCACGGCAAGCGCGGTGCCGTCGGCCAATCCAAGTTCGGCGGCCCGCGCATCGAACGCGCGACGATATTCGGAATGATTGAAAATGCTCGCGCCGCCCGCGATCACCAGGCGCGCGCCGGGCAGCACGGCATGAACACGCGCGAACGCCTCGAGCGTCGCGAGCGTGTTCTTGCGTGCTTCGATCCCGCCGATCGTCACGAACAGCGGACCCGCTCCGTGGCCGAGCGCCGCGCGCAGCCGCTGGCGCCCGGCGAGCCCGACCGGCGAGAACCGCTCGCGGTCGACGCCGTTGCGCACGACGACGGCCGCGCGGCCGTACGTCCGCGCGACGCGCTCGGCCCAAACCCGGCTGACGGTAAAGACGTCGTCCGCGCAGCGTACTGAACGATCTTGCAGCGCGGCCAACTCGCCGGGGCCGAAGTCATCGAGATGATGCACCGTGCGCACGAAGCGCGCGATCGCGCCGCGCTCGACGAGCGTCGCGAGGGCGTTGCCCGAGATACCGTCGTGCGCATGGTAGATATCGAAGGCCGGTCCGCCGGACACCGCATCGACATACGCTGCGATGCGCCGCTGCACGAACGGGAGGATCGTTTCGGATCGCGCTTCGAGCGGAACGAGCACCGACGGACAGCGCGGCGTTTGGCCGAATCCGCGGCCGGCGTCGTCGAGCGCATGCAGCACGACCGCGTGCCCCGCGGCGTGCAGCGCCTCGCCTAACGCGAGCGCGTGGCGAACGCCGCCGCGCGGCTGCACGCCGTAGGTGAAAAGCGCGATGCGCAGCGCGTCAGACGAGCGCATCGGCGGCGGCCCCGGTGAATGGTGATCCGGCAAGGTCCCAAAACACCTCGCGTTCGCCGGCGAGCTCGACCGTCAGCGCGCTCCCCGGCAGACACGTTCCGAACGCCGCGCACGCGATGCCGCGCCGCCCGAACCGCTGCCGAACCGCGTCGACGAACTCGGGCGCGACCGCGAGCAGATAGCCAAAGCTGGGGAAACTCACCAGCCAGCGCTCCAGACTCGCCTGCGTGGCGATCGGAATGCGATCGAGGCGCACGTTCGCGGCGATCTCCGAACATTCCATGAGCATGAGCAGCGTTCCGAGCACGCCACCCATGCTGATGTCCTTGGCCGCGCGACACAGCCCGTCGTCGGCGAGTTCGGCGAGCACCGCGAGATCGCCGCGCAGCCGCTCGGACGGCGCCGCGGTGCTGCAATTCCAATACGGGTAGGGTTCGTAGTAGGCGCCGCGCAGATCGATGGCCGCCAGCAACGCGTCGCCCGGCCGCGCGTCGAAGCTCGTGAGCAGCCGCCGCGCGCGCCCGACCACGGCGACCGCCAGCCGATCGCCGTCGCTGCGCGCATTGATGTGGCCGCCGACGATCGGCACGCCGTACGCATCGGCCGCGGCGCGCATGCCGGCGAAGATCTCCGCGCCGCGCTCGTGACTGGCCGTCCAGAGCGCGTCGACGACCGCGGTCGGGCGGCCGCCCATCGCCGCGACGTCGCTGAGGTTGACCATTACCGAGCAGTAGCCGGCGAACCACGGTTCGCGCCGCACGAACTCGTCGAGCAGACCTTCGATCGCGAACAGTAAATAGCCGTCGCCGTCGGGGATCGCGGCGCAATCGTCGCCGACGCGGCAGACGGCCGCACCGCCGGCGAGGCCCCGATACGCAAGGCTGATGTCCGTTTTGTGCTGCATGCCCTTAGCGGCGCGCAAACGTTCGCACAAGTCGCCCAGCGCCGTCGCATTCACGATGCGCGCCGGCCGTTAACGAGCGCGACGGCGGCATCGTCGAGCGCCGGCGGATAGGCAGCGAGATCGGCGCGCATCAGGACGTGCGGGCGACCGTGCAGCGTGAGTTCGCGCTGCGGTTCCCAGGCCATGCGCGCGAAGAAGTTGACGTTCTGCTTCTGCACGTGCGCCAAAAACGTGCGGCAGCCGCGCGCATGCGCGGTCGTGACCGCCCGATACACGAGGCCCCGGCCCAAACCGTAGACGCAGCGGTAGTCGGGCGCGATCGCGAGCCGCGACCCGAACCACGTGTCCGCTTGCGCGGGGTCGGCGTGGATGCGCACCGTGCCGACCACGCGGTGCCCCATGCCCATCACGTAATCGACCGCGACGATCGTTTGCGCCACGGCGTCGAGCCGGTCGCGGTCGCTGCCCTCGAAGAGTCGCTGTTCGCGGCAGAACACGAGCTCGCGCAGCGCCGCCGACTCCGCGCGCTCCCAGCGCTCTGAGGCGAGTTTGATGCCGAACTGCGGCGGAACGAACGGCGCGAACGGCTCGAACATCAGGCGCGCTCGAAAACCGATAGCGACGAGCACGCGCCGCACTTGCCACAGCCCGCTTTGATATCCGCCGACACCAGGCGCGCCTCGCGCAGCATCGCGCCGAGCGGCTCGAGGATGCCGCGCATGAAGTCCGCGCTGGGCGGCGGCGCGTGTTCGAGCGGTGTGCCGCTGTTGGGCACGAGCGGTACGACGAACGGGTACACGCCCAGCGCGACGAGCGTGCGGCACATCGTCAAGATCGATTCGGGCGCGTCGCCCAGGCCGGCCAAGATGTACGTGCTGACCTGGCCGCGGCCGAAGACCGCCGCGGCGCGCTCGAACGCGGCGAGATAGTAGCTCACCGGCACCTTCGCTTTGCCGGGCATTGCGCGCGCGCGGACCGCGGGTTCGACGGCTTCGAGGTGCATGCCCAACGCATCGACGCCGGCCGCGCGCAGCCGCTCGAACCACCCGAAATCGTCGGGCGGCTCGCACTGGGCCTGGAGCGGCAGGTCAACGGCGGCTTTGATCGCCGCGGCGCTCTCGCACAACACCGCCGCGCCGCGATCGGTGACGTTCGGCGTGCCGGTCGTCAGCACCGCGTGCTTCACGCCGTCGAGCAAGACCGCCGCGCGCGCGACTTCGGCGAGCTGCTCGGGCGTTTTGCGCGCGATCGTGCGGTTGGCCTTGAGCGATTCGCCGATCGCGCAGAACTGGCACTGCGTGCGGCGATTGGTGTAGCGAATGCAGTCTTGCAGGACGGTCGTCGCGAGCACGTCGCGGCCGTGCAGCGTGGCGATTTTCCAGTACGGGATGCCGTCGAGGGTCGAGAGCGCGTAGAAGCGCGGCTGGCGCGGAAACGCGACCCGCGCGATCGCCACGCCGTCGCGTTCGAGCACCGACATTCCGTTACGCTCGGGGCGCCGCGCGAAGAACGGCGAGCGCGCCGCGCCGCCGGTGTGCACCGGCACCATCACCGTGTAACCGTCGATCGTGACCGCCTTGTGATCCGAGGGCCCCGCACCGCCGCGGCGGCTGAGCGCGCCGGCGTTCACATCATCGAGCCGCAGCCCAAGCGACTGCAGTTCGCTGATCAGCGTCGACGAAGTCATCGAGGGCATCACGGTCACGGTCATCGGGTTCTCCTCGGGGAAACAGCGCCTGCATCGGCGGTTTGGGACGCGCGTCGACGAGCAAGCTGAGCAGCTCGGGCCGCGCGTAGTGCCCGACCGAATCCATCATGCGTTTGCGTTTGTCGATCAGCGCGAAATCGAGATCGGCGATCACCATACCCTCGCCTTGGGTAAGCGGCGTCCCCAGATGCCGTCCCTCGGGCGACACGATCGCGGTAAAACAACCGCCGCGTAAAGCGTTCTGCAGCGGTCCGCCCGGCACGACCGATTCGATCTGCTCGTCGGTCAGCCAGGCCGTGGCATTCACCACGAAGCAGCCCGATTCAAGCGCGTGATGGCGAATCGTCACTTCGATTTGGTCGGCGAAAATCTGACCGACGAGCGAACCCGGAAATTGACTGCAGTGTATCTGTTCGTGCTGCGCCATGAGCGCGTAGCGCGCGAGCGGATTGTAATGCTCCCAGCAGGCGAGCGCGCCGATTCGCCCGGCCGCCGTGTCGACGACGCGCAAGCCGCTGCCGTCACCCATGCCCCACACCATGCGCTCGTGATAGGTCGGCGTGATCTTGCGCCGCTTTAGCGCCAGCGTGCCGTCCGTATCGAAGATGAGCTGCGCATTGTAGAGCGTGCCGTGGTCACGTTCGTTCACGCCTAGCACAACCACGATTCCCAGCTTCTGCGCGAGTGCGCCGACGGCCGCCGTTTCGGGGCCCGGCACGCTGACTGCTTCAGCATAGAGCCGCAAATGCTCGGCGCCCATCTGCGCCGCCGGCGTCACGAACGAAAAATAGGGGTAGTACGGCACCACGGTTTCGGGGAACACGGCCAGTGTCGCGCCGGCCTTCGCGGCGGCTTCGATCGCCGCCGTGACCTTCTCCATCGTGGCGGCGCGGCTGTGCAGATCGGGCGCGATCTGCACAGCCGCCGCGCGCACAATCATCCGCTCACACCGTCCAGGTGTCGAGGATGAACGCGTTGGATTTGCGGTGGAGCAGGATCACGTCGAGCACGTCGAGCGGGCTGATCGGGATGATGCCTTCGATGAGCGACGGTTCGCCGTGCCCGTAGAGCGCCTGCAGCGCGAAGCGGCAGGCGTAGATCTTGCCGCCTTCTTTCATGAACGTCATCAGTTGCTTGTTGAAATTCTGATGGCCGGGAAACGCCTCATCGCCCAGCGTCGGAAATCCGCGCTGCACGCCCAGCGTCACGCCGGGACCGTAGAGCAGAATCGAGGTCTCGAAGCCTTTGCGCATCAAGCGCGTGGCCTGCAGCAGATTCACGAAACCGATCGAGCCCTCGAAGGCGACGGTATGAAAGGTGACGAGCGCCTTTTCACCGGGCTCGGCTTTGACGTCCTCAAAGACCTTGTTCTCGTAGTCGACGAAAAAATCGCCGCTTTGGTGCTTGGGGTGTTCGACGACGGGCATGCGTTTAAACCTTTTTACGGACTGCACCCCGTGCAACAAACGGCTACCGTCATTCCGGCCTGTCTTGACGTATGGCCCGTGACAGTTCTCATGCGGCGCGGGACGCTAGGGGGACGGATCACGCCGAGAATAGCATCGCGTTCAAGGGCGAAACAGTCCAGTTGGACTTGATTCACTTTCAGTCATACATCCAATGTCAGGAGAAAACGCAAGCGCTTTGGCCATCGACACAAACGGTCGCGGGGACGTCGACGAGCCGGGCCGCCGGGCACGACTGGGTGCATTTCTGCGAGCGAAGCGGGCGACGATCTCACCCGAACGTTTCGAGTTGCCGATCTTTCGCCGCCGGCGCGTTCCAGGATTGCGGCGCGAAGAAGTCGCACTGTTGGCCGGCATCAGCGTCGCCTGGTATACGCAGCTCGAGTCCGGCGCTCTAATTAGCGTGTCACCCGCGCTAATCGGACGGCTGGCGGAAATTCTCGCGCTCAACGCGCTCGAACGGGCCTACGTGTTCGCGCTGGCGTTCGATGCATTGGGGGCACTCGAGGGCGTGCTGCCCGAACTCGAACTGCTGTCGGGCGCGCGGATCGCAGCCGAGACGTTCGAGGACGAAATCGGCCTCGTGCTGCGCGCGCACCGGTCGCTCAAGATTCGAATTTACTCGGCGCTCATGCACGGTACGATCGATCTGCTCGAGCCGCATCTGGACGAAGCCAGCTGTCCGATCGGCCTGTGGCTGCACGACGACCTCGCGCCCGCCCGGCGGCGCGACGCCCACTATACGCGGGCGGCCCGTATTCACGCCGCATTCCACCGCGAGATCGACAAGGTCGTGCTCGCAGGCATGACCGGTGAAGCGCCGCAGGTCGAGCGGCTGATCGCGGCGCCCAGTCGCTACGTCATCGCTTCGGCCGCGCTGGAACGCACGTTCGCCACCTGGGCGGATACGGACGGTCCGCAACCAAGACGGCTCTTAGCGAGCGGATAGAACGCGAGCGGAGCTCGGTTCGTCACCGGTGTTGTCGCGAGTGTTTAATCAAACCCGGTGATCGACGGTCCGGCATCGACGGCGGAAGCGTCGTCGGCGACTTCAAGCGTGAAACGCTGATCGGCATCGATCTCNNGCCGCGCGGCGACGGCGCCGCGGCAGCCGGGACGATGGCCGGCGCCGGCTCCGCCGCGCCGAGGGCTTCCGCTTCGAGCACGATGCAGCGCGCGCGCCCGGCCGCCGAATGTTCGCTCTGCGCACGACGGCGCGTCAAGAGCAGACTGATGCACGACGCTTCCTCACCCGCCAATAGCGTGAACGTGAGCGTTTTCGCGATCGGATCTCCTGCATGCAGCGTTGCGGTGTCGGGCATCGGCGTTTCCTTCCGGCTCGCGGCAGCGAGCGCCGCACCCAACCCTGTCCTACCCGTTTCGATGGTACGTACAAACGCAAACGACGCTCGACGAAGGGCGGAATCGACAGGCTGCGTTTCCTCGAAGGCACGCTGTAACGCGCGCATCCGACGTCCGAGGCTGCGGCACCGCGCAGACCGAACCGGGCCGGATGCACACGTGGTGTCGGCGGACGATTGCACTGCTGCTGCTGCTCCCGTCGGCCGCTTATGCCGACGCTCCCGCGTTTCTTCCCAGCCCAGGAACCGCGCGCACGGCGGCCATGCACTGGCGCTGCATCGGGCCGTTCCGCGGCGGGCGTTCCGTCGCCGTCACCGGCGTTCCCGGACACCCCGAGCGATTCTATTTCGGCGCCGTCGGCGGCGGCGTTTGGCGCAGCGACAACGCGGGCC
>PLAE01000079.1 GCA_003134035.1 Candidatus Velthaea versatilis | reverse complement strand
CCGCTCGCGCTCGCGCTCGAACCCGGTTCGAGCGTGCGCTCGAGTTTGGGCGTCGTCGTGATCGGCGGCATCACCAGCTCGCTGATCCTCACGCTGGTGCTGGTACCGATCATGTACATGTGGCTCGCGCCTGAGCACTTCGTCCCTACCCACGGCGGAGCGGCGAGCGAACCGGCCGCATCCGGCGGCGCCGAGACGCTCGGGCCGGCGGCGACGCCCGCGCGGGCCTAGCAGGACTCGACGCAGTCGAGTCCANNGCGTTTGCGGCTGCGCCGCGAGCCGCGGTGGCGTTTGCGGGGGTTATTTGCGCGGGCGGGTGTGGTCGAGCTGCAGTTGTGCGGTGAGCACCATGTAGGCCGCGAAGCACACGGCCGCGCTGATCGGCAGCAGCCACAGCCAAAGGTAGAGGATCTGCCCCTGCGGATCGCCGCTCACCGCATCGGATCCGACCGCGTTGACCCCGGCGAGATCAAAACCGGTGATCGCGGCACTGTTGCCGTCCGCCGATACCGATAATTCGGCGTGCGAGATCTCGGGCAGCATCTCGACGGGCACGTATTCGAGATGATCGATGAGAACCGGCGCCGTGTCGAGTTGCTTGGCATTGCCGTCAATATAGGCCGTCGGCACGCCGATCGCCGTGCGGACCAATTCGTGCCCCGCCGCGCTGGCGATCCCGGTCTTGTCCGCATCGGACCACCTAACCGTCGCGCCGAGCTGCTGCATCGGTGCGCGGAAGGGGACCAGCAGATGACCGTCACGCGCGATGGCACCGCTGACCGGTACGCCGTCGATCGTTACGCTGCCGGCGCGAGCCGTTCCGGTTGTCGCCAACGCAGCAGCACAGAGAATAGCGAAGCAGACGGCGCTGCGGGCGATTTGCAAGCGTTGTTCCTTTATAATCTAAGCGCGTCGAGCGGAGCGCCGGATGGCTACCTATTGGCGGCCGCGCGGCACAAGCTGGACAGCAGAAGCCGGACAGCACTTAGGTACTTTGCGCTAACCGCTCAGTAGACCCGCCGACGAACATAAGCGCGCCAATCGATCTCACCGGCCGAGCAGAGGGGCGCGGAGCTACGGCTTTCGAGATCCGTTTGGGCGCCGCCGGTTCGGCCGGTGTCTGGCTGCCGATTTCGGGGGGCGGCTCGACCCGCAACGCCGCCTAAAAGCGGCGAAACCAGACGCCTAAGTGGGCGTCGTTCGCCGGCGCTTCGCCAATGCGAAACTCCGATTGACCAGACCGTTCACGTAGACATAGGCGATGAGAGAGACGATTCCGCTGATCGGCAGTAGCCAAACCCACAGGTAGAGGAGCTTTCCTCGCGGATCCTGACTTCCGGCGCTCGAGCCGACCGCGTTCACGCCGGCCAAATCGAAGTTGGTGATCGTGGCCGAGCTCAAGTCCGGGGCCACGACCAGCGCGGCATTCGAGATTTCCGGCAACATTTCAACGGGAACGTATTCGAGATGCTGGGGCTCGACGAGCACCGGCGCGACATCGAGAACTTTGGCGTTGCCGCTGATATACGCCGTCGTCGAGCCGACCGCGGCGCGCACGATCTCTTGACCCGACAAATTCGCGACGCCGGTTTGTGTGGCGTCCGTCCACACGACGGTCGCGCCGAGTTGCTCCATCGGCGCGCGGAACGGGACCAAGATGTGACCGCTCTTGACAATCGCACCGCTGACCGGCGCTCCATCGATGGTGACGAGGACATCGGCGCTCGAGCCGGCGCCCGTGAACAGCACTCCGGCGAGCGCCAAAATAATGGCGATAGGTAAAAGTCGCATCGTTCCTCCCTCAATACCGAGCGGTGTGCCTGGTTCGATCGTCCCGCCCTGCGAATACGCCGGGTAAGCGGTCGGCTCCCGGTTGCCGCACGTAAATCAAAACTCTTCGCTCGCCGCGCCGATCGTTGCCGGATTCGATTTGCGATAACCGTACGCGAAAAAGATCAGCAGTCCGACGGCCATTGACGAGAGAAACCAAATCAAGGTTTGCGGCGATAAGCCGAAGACCACGAGCACTAGATCGATTGCTATTCCGAGCAGCGGAAACAGCGGCACGAACGGCGAGCGGAAGGGGCGCTCAATGTCGGGCCGCTTCACGCGCAGGTAAATCACGCCGACCGACACGACGATGAACGCCAGCAGCGTGCCGACGTTGACCAGGCTAAGCAGCGCATCGAGCGGAACGACGAGCGTGAGCACGGCGATGCCGACGCCGGTGATCATCGTCATGAGCGCCGGCGTTTTGAAGCGCGGATGGATCGTCGCGACGAACGGCGGCAGCATGCCGTCTTTGGACATGACGTAGAAGATGCGCGTTTGTCCCAGCATCGAGGTCAGTGCCACGCTGGTGGTGCCGGCCAGCACACCCGCCGTGATCGTCCAATCGACGAACGGATTGTGCAGCGGCGCTAGCGCCGCCGCCAGCGCGGCATTTTGATCGACGTGCTGCCAAGGAACGACACCCACCAGCACCACCGCGACCACGCAATAGATGATCGTACCGACGACGAGCGCGCCGATCACGCCGACGGGGATGTCGCGCTGCGGATTTCCGCATTCTTGGGCCGTCGTCGTTGCCGTATCGAAACCGATATAGCTAAAAAAGACCAAGGCGGCAGCGGGGATGATCCCCGCGCCGTTGCCGCCCGAGAACGGCTGGAGCGAGCCCCAGCCCAGCGGCGCGAACGGCACGAGGTTGCTCGCATGAAAGAGCGAGACGCCGAAGATGACGAACACGACGAGCGCCCCGATTTTGAGCACGACGAAAATGTTGTTGGTCGTCGCCGTTTCGCGGATGCCGACTACCAGCAGCGCTGAGAGCAGCAGAACGAAGAGCGCGCCGATGATGTCGTATTGCGAATGCAGAAAGTCCCACTGCCAAAACGCCCACCACGGGCCGCCCGCAACGAAGTGCGACGTTTGCGCCCACGCCGGCAGCACGACGCCGAAGCTGCGCAGCAGCGTTTGGAACGTGCCGCTGAACTGTTGCGCGACCGGCGCGGCACTGATTCCGTATTCGAACAGGAGCGCGAAGCCGATGATCCACGCGACAAGCTTGCCCAGCGTCGCATACGCATACGTATACGCACTGCCGGCAATCGGCACCATGGCACCGAGTTCAGCATAGCAGAGCGCGGCGAAGAACGACGCGGTTCCGGCGAGCAAGAACGAGGCGATGATCGCCGGGCCGGCGATCTTCACGCCCGGCCCGATCGTGGTGAAGATGCCGCCGCCGATCATCGTTCCGAGGCCGACGGCCATGAGATCGCGCGCGCCGAGCGCGCGGCGCAGCGTCTGGCGCCGGCTCTCGTTTTTGAGCCGCTCGAGCGACGTCGTTGCAAAGAGCCGGCCGATAAACGACACGGAGCGAGTTGCCATAACGGGCGGTACGTCGTCGCTGGGCGATTACCCCCGGCCCTTACGTACGGCGACCAGCCGGCGTTCTCGAGTGCGAGCCGAACGTGAGCGATTTCTCGATTCCCTCAGGAGTGTCGTTGCCGTCACCTGAGCCGATGATGGCGTCGACACTCGCCCGTCACGCTCGCGCTGCGTACGTCAAGTTCGGGGACCGCTAAGGAACTCTGCTCAGTCACGCTCCTGCATCTCCGGCGATAACGACGGGACCGTTCGGCCTGTGTCGATCTAGTCAGCATTTTTGCCCCAGACCAGTTCACGCTCAATGGCTTCACGGTTTTTTAAGCACGCAGACACAGCCGGACAAATATCAATACGAGGTCGAAAGCCTGCGCGATCTCTGCGGCAGTGACACAAAAGAGCTGCGAACTTTCCGACCAAAACCCCGCGCCGCGCTAGCTGATCTGAATTTGCGCGGTATCATCGGGCAGTGGGCGATCGACGCCGAGCATGACCCGACAAAGCTGAACGCAGAGCCAACGCTAGTGCAACTCGAAAAAGATTCATGACATCAAGATCAACCCGCTTGGCCCCAAGACCTCGGAGCCCGCGCAGCGACTGGAGCGCGAGATTTGTGCCCTGCGCCGCGCAGCGCGATCGCCGATCGAAGCACTCGACGAGATGATTCAGAAGCGCTGACCGCTTGGCCCCGGAACGAGTTGACCGCGAGCGCACCTCGACACGATTTTGCGATGATGAACATCTTGCCGAAGAAGGCTAGGATTCTCGAAGACGCTTTTACCGCCGCACCAATGCGGCATCCGCTGCTGACCCGCGACATCCTCGGAGAGCAGCTCGTCGCTATCCTTAATCAGTTCCGCAAGCTCGTTTTCCGGGTTTTTTCGCGTGACTCGGAATTTACTATTTCAACGTTGGCCGGTCTCTCCAGGGCGGCGATGATTACGCTTCGACCTTGACCCGATCGCTCTTCACGAGCCCGTCGTAAGTACCCGCGCTGCGGGCAAGGCACCATGGGGCCGAGTTCGTCAGAATCGAGTTCGGCATTGCAGAGAGCGGCGAAGACGAGGCGGCTCCGGCGAGCAAGAACGAAGCGATGATCGCCGACGGCCATGAGATCGCGTACGCCGAGCACGCGGCAGCATATGGCGCCGGCTCAGGTTTTTGAGACACGTTCTGGGATAAGGCTAACGCGCTGCCGGCCTCGGGCCAGCACGGTTTTCTCGGAAGAACATCCGGGTCCCGATGTACCTCCGCCACTAACATCGAACCCAACAGAGCCTTTGCCCTTTGAATCGCTTGCCAGCTGCGGTGTGTTCGAGCACCTGTCCTATGAACCGGCATCGCCTCGATGATCGGCGAGCAGCCACCGACGTGATCGCAGTAAGCGTCTCATGTGCAGGACGAGGGAGCATCCGTTGGCCCGATCAACGTGCTTTCATATGCGAGCGAAGGAAGGCAATGCTGCGCCGCCAGGAATCTTCCGCGGCTGCTTCGTCGTAGGCCTCACCGCGCTGATCGCAGATGTTGATGGCTGCGTAAAATGGCGCATTCCCGGCGGCGAAGCGATAGGCGTATGTCAAGACCGCCGCGTAGCGGCGGAGTATCGCTCGCGAATCGTTGCCGTCGCTGAGTACCCAGGGAGACTGACGGAAGCAGGCCACGAGCGCTACGGGAGCCTCGCGACCGTAAGCGAGGGTTGAATGCTGAAAACGTCGGAGAACGAAGGAATGCAGCAACAGTGCGGCCTGGCTTGTCGTTCGTCGGCTGAGTCGTGTTCGCCGATGCAGGAGTCAATCC
>PLAE01000195.1 GCA_003134035.1 Candidatus Velthaea versatilis | reverse complement strand
TGGCGGCGTTCCACATCTCGAGTGTCGGCCCGAGCAGCAAGTGCGGCAGATCTTGGCCGCCGTAGTCGGCTGATACCGGGAGCCCGATCCAACCCGATTTGGCGAACTGCGCGTATGCCTCTTTGAAGCCGNNCCGGTGTGGTGACCGTGCCGTCCTTCCAATGGCAGCCTTCGACGTCGGCGCTGCGATTGATCGGATCGAGCACTTCGCTCGCGAACGAGGATGCTTCTTCGAGAATGGCATCCAGGACATCCGGCGTGTCCTCAAAACCAGGCATTGCAGCGATGTTTGCGACGCCGGCCAGTTCGCGCAAGACGAATTGCATGTCCCGCAACGGGGCTCGGTAAGTGCTCATACGATTCCCTCGACTGACATGAAGTTAAAGAGGCGCGTCAACGCGCACGCCGTTCGACAGACACACGAAACACTGATCGGCGTGCCGTCAAAGTAAAGCACGCTGCGCTTTCATTATACGCGCCGGCGACGGTGCAAAGGCATAGTGAAATGGGGGATCAGGATTGGGGGGGGGCNNTGCGGCTTCGCCGCAAGCCGCTTTGGCGTTTGCGGCTTTGCTGCAAGCCGCTGTGGCGTTTGCGGCTTTGCTGCAAGCCGCTGTGGCGTTTGCGGCTTTGCCGCAAGCCGCTTGGCGGCGCGGCGTGGGAAGGTTGCTAAGCCACTGGCGGAAAGCCGGCAAAATCGTCTCCCGGGCCGAAGGTCAGCGCGTCGGAATCGCCGGCCACGACATATCGCTCGGCGTTGCGCAGCGTCGCGAGAGCGGCCGCGGAAACGACCATGGCGTCGATATGCAGCGTGTTCTTGATGCGCGCGACGCGCGCATCGGCGAGCCGTTCGACGCCGGCGGCCGTCAGCGCGTAGTTCACCGCTTCGCGGTCGTTCGCGCAGACCACCGGAAGCCGCGCTCCGGCCGGCGCCGCCGAGGTCATCGCGTTGAGATAGGTCGCTTGCCAATCGATCTTGTCCGCTAAGCGGCGCGAGCAGAAGTCGGCGATGCCGACGCCGTTGGCGTTGCCGTGCGACTCCATGGTAAGGTCGCGCACGAACAATTGGCGGATGAGCGGCCGCGCTACTTTCTGCGTCCGACCGTCCATCGAGCGCGCGGTGACGTTGGTGTCCATTCCGGCGCCCGACAACTCCTTGCCCATCTCGTCGACCACGAGCAGATCGAGTTCGTCGAAGGGCAGCACGGAAAGAAACGCCCGCGCCTCGACGAGCAGGCGTTCTTCGCCCGCGACGATCTCATCGGCGGCGAAGGCTTCGACTGCGTGCGTGCTGCCGCGATGATCGTCGACGAAACCGACGCCGGCCACGACCGGCAGCCGCGCGAACATCACGGCCGCCACTTCGCGGATCGTCTGTTCGTAGCCGTGCGACGTAAAAGCCGCGTGATACGTAGCGGCGCCGACCGCTTTGCCCAAACCGATCGCCGACATCTTGAGCATGCCGCTTTCGATCGTTCCCGCGAAATGCGTGTGCGGCTTTATCCGGTTGGCGATGACGATCGCGTCGGCGCGCGCGGCGCGCGCGTCGCAATAGACGGGCACACCGGCCGGCGTCACCCCCACGTCGACGACGTCCATCGCGCTAACGATTGGCGCTCCGACCGTCTCGGGGGTGATGCCCAGCGACATCAGCATCGCGAGCTGGCCGTCCGCGGTCCCGCCGCCGTGCGAGCCCATCGCGGGCACGAAGAACGGCTCGCCGCCGGCGTCGCGCACGGCGGCCGCCAAGCCGCGCAGCAACGTTGGGCCGTTGGCGATGCCGCGGCTGCCGGCGGTAATCGCGACCCGCGCGCCGCGCGCGATGCGTCCGCTCAAAACACGAGCAAGTGCATCGCGCGCGGCCTGCTGCGGATCGGCGATCGCCGGAGCAACGTAGGTGTCGCGCACGATCCCCGCCGCGATCACATCCATCGGCAAAGCCTCCATCGCGCAAGAAAAATTGCCTGCCGCTAAGCGGCCTAGTGTTGGAAGTATAGCTGCGAAACCGGGCAGCGGCCATAGTAAAACCGGGGATAGCGCACCGTCGTCCGGCCCATTACTCTGTGAGACAAGCATCTTCACAGCGCTTGCAGTTTTGCGACCCGCTGCGCCCGCAATTCCGGGCCGCGGCGGGGCCGACGCGATCGCACCTGCGCGCCGGAGACGCGACTCACAACGAGGAGCGAATGATGATTGAGCACAAACGAGATAGTACTCCGGTCATCGACCTGACGCGTGAACGCGGAACCGGAGCCGTGCGCACTCAGCGGCCGCAGTACGTCGATCTGCTGCCGCCCTGCAATTCCGCGTGCCCGGCCGGCGAAAACATCCAGGCTTGGCTGTCGCTGGCGCAGGCCGGGCATTGGAAGGCGGCTTGGGAGCAATTGATCGGCGACAACCCGCTGCCGGCCGTTCACGGCCGCGTGTGCTATCATCCGTGCGAGTCGAATTGCAACCGCAAGGAACTCGACGGCGCCGTCAGCATCCACGCCGTCGAGCGTTTTCTGGGCGAACAGGCGCTGCGCGACGGCTGGCAGATCCCGATAACGGCGCCGCCGTCGGGGAAGCGCGTTCTCATCGTCGGCGCGGGGCCCAGCGGCCTCTCGGCGGGCTATCATCTCAAGCGGCTCGGCCACGACGTCGAGATTCACGATGCGGGACCGCTGCCCGGCGGCATGCTGCATTTCGGCATTCCGGCGTACCGCCTGCCGCGCGTCGTGCTTATCGAGGAAATCGAGCGCATCGAGAACTTCGGCGTGAAGATCGTGCGCAACAGCAAGATCGAGGACGTGCTGCACGCGCAGGCCGCCGGCAGCTTCGACGCGGTCTTCATCGCCATCGGCGCGCACCTCGCCAAGCACGTCGACATCCCGGCGCGCGATGCCGTCAAAGTGTATGACGCCGTGTCGCTGCTGCGCGACGTCGGTACGGGCGGCCGGCCCATGCTGGGCCGCCGGGTCGTCGTATACGGCGGCGGCAACACCGCGATGGATACCGCCCGCACCGTCAAGCGATTGGGCGCGACCGAAGCGCTCATCGTGTACCGGCGCGACCGCGAACACATGCCGGCGCATCAATTCGAGGCCGACGAAGCGCTCACCGAAGGCGTCAAGATCCAATGGCTGCGGACGATCAAAGAGATCGACGGCAGCGATCTGACCGTCGAGGTGATGGAACTCGACGACTCCGGCCGGCCGCAGCCGACCGGCAAATTCGAGACGCTGCAGGCCGACGCCGTCGTGCTGGCGCTGGGGCAAGACGCCGAAAGTGGCTTTCTGCACAAGATCCCGGAGATCAAATTCGAGCCGGACGGAACGGTCCTCGTCAGCCCGAGCATGATGACCGGGCGGCCGGGGATCTTTGCCGGCGGCGATCTGGTTCCCAGCGAACGCACCGTGACGATCGCAGTCGGTCACGGCAAGAAAGCCGCGCGCAATATCGATGCGTGGCTGCGTTCGGCGGTGTATGCGCCGTTACCCAAGCACGAGATCGTGCACTTCGACATGCTCAACCTCCCGCTTTTCACCGACGTGCTGCCGCATCTGCAGCGCGAGCGCGCGCCCCAAGCGCGGACCGCCGCCTTCGAGGAAATCGTCGCCGGTTTGGATGAGAACGAAGCGCGCAGTGAAGCCAAGCGCTGCCTCTCGTGCGGCAATTGTTATGAATGCGACAACTGCTTGGCGGCGTGTCCCGAAGACGCGATCGTCAAGCTCGGCGCGGACCGCGGCTACGACGTTGATTTCGAGCGCTGCACGGGTTGCGCGGTATGCGTCGACCAGTGTCCGTGCCACGCGATGGAGATGGTTGAGGAGACGGTTGCATGAGCATGAGTACCACCGTGCCCGGCGTGAAGGGCAGCCCGACCGCGGGCAAAAGCGCGACATCGAACCGCGTTACCATGGACGGCAACACGGCCGTCGTCCACGTCGCCTACCGGGTCAACGAACTGTGCGCGATCTACCCGATCACGCCGTCGTCGACCATGGCCGAACTCGCCGACGAATGGTCGTCCAAAGGCGTCAAGAACATCTGGGGCCGCGTTCCCGTCGTGCAGGAGATGCAGAGTGAGGGCGGCGCCGCCGGCGTACTGCACGGTGCGCTGCAATCGGGCGCACTGACGACCACGTTTACGGCCTCGCAAGGCCTGCTCTTGATGATCCCCAACATGTACAAGATCGCGGGCGAACTCACGTCGGCGGTGTTTCACGTTGCGGCGCGGGCGCTGGCCACGTCGGCGCTGTCGATCTTCGGCGATCACTCCGATGTGATGGCCGTGCGCAGCACGGGGTTCGCGCTGCTCTCCTCGGGCAACGTGCAGGAAGCGCACGACACGGCGCTCATCGCGCAAGCCGCAACGCTCGAATCGCGCGTACCGTTCCTGCACTTCTTCGATGGTTTTCGCACCTCGCACGAGCTCAACACGCTCGACCTGCTGACCGACGCGCAGATTCGCGCGATGATCGACGACCATCTCGTGCGCGCGCATCGCGACCGCTCGCTGAGCCCCGAGCACCCCTTCATTCGCGGTACCGCCCACAATCCCGACACCTATTTTCAAGCCCGCGAAGCCTCGAACATTTACTACGATCGCGTCCCGGCAATCGTCCAGGCGGCGATGGACAAGTTCGGGCAAATTTCGGGCCGCCAGTATCATCTCTTCGAGTACGAAGGCGCAGCCGACGCCGAACGGATCATCATCCTCATGGGCTCGGGTGCGGAGACCGCGCGGGCGACGGCGCGCGTGCTCAGCGCCGGCGGTGCCAAGGTCGGCGTGCTGCAGGTTCGCCTCTACCGGCCGTTCTCCGCCGCGGATTTCATCGCGGCCATTCCGGCGTCGGTGCGTTCGATCGCCGTCCTCGAGGAAACCAAAGAGCCGGGCGCGACGGGCGAGCCGCTCTACCTCGACACGACGACGACGCTGGCGCAAGCCGTGGCGCACGGCGGCCGCGCGAGCATGCCGCGCGTGATCGGCGGCCGCTACGGCATCTCGTCCAAAGACTTCACGCCGGCGATGGTCAAGGCGGTCTTCGACGAGCTTCTCAAACCCGATCCGAAGAATAGCTTCTCGGTCGGCATCAACGACGACGTGACGCACCGCAGTCTCGCGGTCGATACGTCGTTCACGATCGAGCCCGATTCGGTCACGCGCTGCGTCTTCTACGGGTTGGGCGCCGACGGCACCGTGGGCGCGAACAAGAACAGCGTGAAAATCATCGCCCAAGACGCCGGCATGTACGCCCAGGGCTATTTCGTTTATGACTCGCACAAGTCGGGCGCGCAAACGATCTCGCATCTGCGTTTCGGCCCCGAACCGATTCACGCGCCGTTTCTGATCTCGTCGGCGAGCTTCGTGGCCTGCCATCAATTTGGTTTCATCGCCAAGTCGGACGTGCTGCGCTTAGCGGCGCCGGGCGCGGTGTTCTTACTCAATAGTCCGTACGGCGCCGATGAGATTTGGGATCGTCTGCCGCGCTCGGTGCAAGAGCCGATCATTGAAAAGAAGCTGCGCTTCTACGTGATCGACGCCTCGAAAGTTGCCCGCGACGTCGGTTTGGGATCGCATACGAACACGATCCTGCAGACCTGCTTCTTCGCGATCTCCGGCGTGCTGCCGCGCGACGAGGCCATCCACCAGATTAAGGAATCGATCCGCAAGAGCTACTCGAAGAAAGGCGACGACGTCGTCGCGCTCAACTATGCCGCCGTGGACGGCACGCTGGCCAACCTCTTCGAGGTCAGCGTTCCGGCCGCCGCGACGAGCACGTTCGACCGGCCGCCGCTGGTGCCCGCCGCCGCGCCCGCATTCGTCCAGCAGTTCACCGCGAAAATGATGGCCGGCCGCGGCGATGAGATCCCGGTCAGCTTCATGCCGATCGATGGGACGTTCCCCTCGGGTACCGCAGCGTTCGAGAAGCGCAACGTCGGCGACTTCGTGCCGGTCTGGGAACCGGATTCGTGCATCCAGTGCGGCCAGTGCGGCTTCGTCTGCCCGCACAGCGTGATCCGCGCCAAGTACTACAACGAGGACAAGCTCGCCGGTGCTCCGCAGACGTTTAAATCGGCGCCGATCAACGTGCGCGGGTTCCCCGAAGTCAAGTTCACGCTGCAGTTCTATCCCGAAGACTGCACGAGCTGCGGACTGTGCATCGAAGCTTGCCCGGCCGTCGATCCCTTCGATCTCAACCGGCGCGCGATCAACCTGGCCGAAAAGGCGCCGATCATCGAGTCGGAGCGTGAGAACATCACGTTCTTCGAGCACTTGCCGATGAACGACCGCGCGCGCGTCGACTTTGCGAACGTGCGCGGCGTTCAGTTCTTGCAGCCGCTCTTTGAGTTCCCCGGTGCCTGCGCGGGCTGCGGCGAGACGCCGTACATCAAGCTGATGTCGCAGCTCTTCGGAGACCGGCTGCAAGTGGCGAACGCGACCGGCTGCTCCTCGATCTACGGCGCCAACTTACCGGTGACGCCGTGGACGAAGGACGCCGAAGGCCGCGGGCCGGCTTGGTCCAACTCGCTCTTCGAAGACAACGCGGAGTTCGGGCTGGGTTTCCGGCTGGCGGCCGACCAGCACGTCGAGATGGCGCACGCGCTGCTGAGCGAACTGGCGCCCGAGATCGGCATCGACCTTGCGGTATCGATCATCAACGCACCGCAGATTCAAGAATCGGAGATTCGCGCGCAGCGCATCCGCGTCGCCGAACTCAAACTCAAGCTGCTCAAACTCGACAACGAGAAGGCCCGTGATCTGCTGTCGGTCGTCGATCACCTCGTGCGGCGCAGCGTCTGGATCGTCGGCGGTGACGGCTGGGCGTACGACATCGGGTACGGCGGGCTCGATCACGTGCTGGCATCGGGCCGCAACGTCAACGTGCTCGTGCTCGACACCGAAGTCTACTCGAACACGGGCGGCCAGGCGTCCAAAGCGACGCCGCTCGGCGCGGTCGCGCTGTTCGCCAAAGCGGGAAAGCGCACCGCGCGCAAGGATCTCGCGATGCAGGCGATCTCCTACGGCAGCGTCTACGTCGCCACCGTCGCGCTGGGCGCGAACGCGCAGCAGACGCTCGATGCGTTCCGCGAAGCCGAAGCCTACGACGGCCCCTCGCTCATCTTGGCCTACAGCCACTGCATCGCGCACGGAATCGACATGAGCAAGGGGATGCATCAGCAACAACTCGCGGTGGCTAGCGGTCACTGGCCGCTGATTCGCTTCAACCCCGGCCTGCGGCGCGTCGGCGCCAACCCGTTCCGGCTGGATTCGCCGCGGCCGACCATTCCGCTCAAAGACTATCAGTTGACCGAGCTGCGCTACCGTTCGCTGGCCGATGCACGGCCGCAAGAAGCCGCCGAGCTCAGCGCTATGGCCCAGGCCGTCGCGCAGGAGCGCTATCGCCGGTACGAGGAACTCGCGCGGACCGACGGAAGCCGGTTCCATCCGGCTGCCGAAGCCGTGAACGAGGACTTCATCGACGATCATCCGGCCCACGAAACGGCCGACGCGCTCGGCCGCGTCGCCGGGTTCGCCGAGAGCGGTTCGCCCAGCAACGGCGGTGCGGTCAACGGTGTGCGCGATCGCTGACGCGCCGTGTTTCGGCGCGCCGGCGAAATGAGGAAGCAGCTATGCTGACACAATCAAACGGCGTCGCGGCGAAGGTTGCCCAGCGGCCCGCGGAGGTCATCGATCGCGCCGGTCTGGGCGCGCTCATCAGCCTGCTGCAGAGCGATGGCTACCGCGTCATCGGGCCCCAAGTCGGCGACGGCGCGATCGTCTACGAAACGCTCGCGTCGGCCGACGATCTGCCCGCGGGCTGGCTCGACGAACAGTCGCCCGGACACTACCGCCTCGTGCGCGGACCTGACGCGGCGGTGTTCGCGCACACCGTCGGCCCGCAGGGCTGGAAGCGCGTGCTGTTTCCGCCGCGACAGACGTTGTGGGAAGGCGAACGCGACGGCTCGCAGTTCTCGATCGAACCGGCCGAAATCGAAGCGCCTCCGACCGTGCTGCTCGGGGTGCGCGCCTGCGAGCTGGCGGCGATCGCGATCCAGGACCGGGTGTTCCTCGAAGGCGCCTACGTCGACGCCGGCTACGCCGCGCGTCGCGCCGCGCTCTTCATCATCGCCGTGAATTGCGCGCGTTCGACCTCGACGTGCTTTTGCGTATCGATGCAGACGGGACCCAAAGCGCGCACCGGCTACGACTTGGCGTTAACCGAGTTGTGCGGCGGCGGCCGGCACGATTTCGTGATCGAAGCCGGCACCGAGCGGGGCGCGGAAGTGATCGAGCGGCTCGAACGGCGGGCGGCCGGGCCCGAGGACCTCGCGGCGGCGGCGGCCGCCGTCGAACGTGCCGCGTCGACCCAAACGCGCGCGATGCCGCCCGACGCCGAGGGCATCCTCAAGGCCAACCTCGAGAGCACGCACTGGAACGAGGTCGCGTCGCGCTGCTTGAACTGCACGAACTGCACGCTGGTTTGCCCGACGTGTTTCTGCAGCACCGTCGAAGACGTCACGGATCTGGGCGGCGACCATTTCTCGCGCGAACGCCGCTGGGACAGCTGCTTCACGCTCGATCACAGCTACATTCACGGCGGCAGCGTGCGCCGCGAAGGGGCGTCGCGCTATCGCCAGTGGCTGACCCACAAACTCGCGCACTGGCACGATCAATTCGGCAGCAGCGGCTGCACCGGCTGCGGGCGCTGCGTGGCCTGGTGTCCGGTCGGCATCGACATCACCGCGGAGGTCGCGGCGATCGCTGCGGCGGCGCCCGCAGCGCCAAAGGACAAACGATGAGCACGTCGACCGTCACCGCGCTGCTCGAGCGGCACCGTTTCTTCGCCGGGATTCCCGAGCGCATGGCGGTGACGATCGGTGAGTTCGCGCTCGAACGCAAATACGCCATGGAAGAGATGATTCTGCGCCAAGGGGAGCCGGCCGACAATGTGTATCTCGTGTGCAGCGGATTGGTATCGGTCGAACTGTACGCGCCTGGGCGCGATCCGGTCGTCGTCGAGGGGCTGGGCGCCGGCGACGTCGTGGGCTGGTCGTGGCTCTGCCCGCCCTACCGCTGGAGTTTCGACGCGCGAGCGGTCGAGCCGTCGACGCTCATCGATATCGACGCGGCCGGTCTGCGCGCCCGGTTCGAGGTCGATCCGGCCTTGGGATACGAAGTGTTGCGGCGATTCGTCCCGGTGATGGCGCGGCGCCTCTCGAGCGCGCGCGAACGCATGGCCGAGTGCGAGATCGACCGCTCGTGAGTCCGCCCGAAACGGTTAGCGCGGTGCAAGCCGTGCCGGGCGCCGTCACGCAGCCGGCGTCCGCGCTCGATCCGATGGTGCCGCGCGCATTTCGCGTCGAGCACGTCCGGCGCGAAGTGAAGGACGTCTTTAGCTGGCAGCTGCGGCCGCTCGACGGCGCGGCGGTGCAGATCGCGCCGGGCCAGTTCAACATGCTCTACGCGCCCGGTGTTGGTGAAGTCGCCATCAGCGTGAGCGGCGACTGCAGCGATGACTCCGCGCTCGTCCACACGATCCGCGCCGTCGGCACCGTGACCCGTGCGATGGCCCAACTGCAGGCCGGCGCGATGGTTGGCGTGCGCGGGCCGTTCGGATCGGCCTGGCCGATCGAAGCCGGCTACGGCAAGGACGTCGTCTTCATCACCGGCACCGTCGGCCTCGCGCCGCTGCGGCCGCTCATCTACGAAGTACTCAAACGCCGCGAGAAATACGGCAAGGTGATCATCACCTACGGCTCGCGCGGCGTCGACGACATCCTGTACGAGCGCGACCTGCACACTTGGCGCGGGCGTTTCGACATGGACGTGAACGTGACGGTGCATACGGCGCCGACCGGCTATCGCGGCCTCGTCGGAAGCGTGGCGGAGGCCGTCAATCGCTCGACGTTCGAGGGCGGGAACGCGATCGCGTTCGTCTGCCGCTCCGAAGCCCTGACGCTGGCCGCGGTGCGCGCGCTGCAGCAGCGCGGAATGACGACCGACTGCATGTACACGACGCTCGAACGCAGCATGAAGTGCGGCATCGGTTTTTGCGGCCACTGCCAATTCGGTCCGACGTTCATGTGCAAAGAGGGCCCGGTCTATCGCTTCGATACGATCGAGCGGCTCTTCGCGATCCGGGAGCTGTGAGCGTGCAGCGCACAAAAGTCAAACCCAAACTCGCGGTCTGGAAATTCTCGTCATGCGACGGCTGCCAACTAAGCCTGCTCGATTGCGAAGATGAACTCTTGGCGGTCGCCGGCGCTTTCGAGATCGCGTACTTCCTCGAAGCGACGCGCGCGCAAACCCGCGGCCCCTACGACGTCTCCGTCGTCGAGGGCTCGATCGCCAACCTCCACGATATCGAGCGGATCAAGAAGATTCGGGCCGAGTCCAAGGCGCTCATCACCATCGGCGCGTGCGCGACGTCGGGCGGGATCCAAGCGCTGCGCAACTTCGGCAACTACGAGGCCTTCGTGCGCGCCGTGTACGCGCGGCCGGACTTCATCGAGGGTTTGGCCACGTCGACGGGGATCGCCGACCACGTCAAGGTCGACTACGAACTGCGCGGCTGCCCGGTCGACAAACGCCAACTACTCGAGGTACTCTCGGCGTTCCTCAACAAGCGCGCGCCGCGGGTCGCACCGCACAGCGTCTGCGTGGAGTGCAAGCTGGGCGGGGCGATCTGTGTGATGGTGGCGCACGGCACGCCGTGTCTGGGCCCGGTGACGCATGCCGGCTGCGGGGCGTTGTGCCCGCGGCACGACCGCGGCTGTTACGGCTGCTTCGGCCCGGCGGAAGGCGCCAATCCCGCGAGCCTGTCCCGGCATCTCGCGCAGCTGGGCCTGGGCGAGCGCGAGTTGGCCGAACTCTACCGGTCGTTCAACGCCAATGCCGAGCCGTTCCGCAAGGAAGGCGCCGCCCATGACAATGAGTGACATCCGCAACCGGACGATTCGGGTCAATGCGCTGGCCCGCGTCGAGGGTGAGGGCGCGCTGCACGTGCGCATCAAGGCGGGAAAGGTCGAGGACCTCTCGTTCCGCATTTTCGAGCCGCCGCGGTTCTTCGAGGCGCTCTTGCGCGGCCGACCGTACAGCGACGCGCCGGATATCACGTCCCGGATCTGCGGCATCTGCCCCATCGCGTACATTCTGGGTGCGAGCCAAGCGATGGAGAACGCCTTCGGCACGGTGGTCGATGAATCGATCCGCAAGCTGCGGCGACTAATTTATTGCGGCGAGTGGGCGCAGAGCCACACGCTGCACACCAGCATGCTGCACGCGCCCGACTTTTTGGGATATGCCGACGCGTTCGCCATGGCCGTCGATCACCCGAGTGTCGTCGCGACCGCGCTGCAGGTGAAGAAGGTCGGCAACCTGCTCATGGAGACGATCGGTGGCCGGGCGGTGCATCCGGTGAACACGCGCGTCGGCGGCTTCTACAAGGCGCCGTCGACGGCGGAGATTCGCGCGCTGGCCGGGCCGCTGCAGGATGCGCTCGACGGTGCGATCGACTCGGTCCGCTTTTACTCGCGCTTCACCTTTCCGCAGTATGAGGACGACTACGTTTTCGTTGCCCTCCATCATCCCGCCGAATACGCCATCGACCGCGGCCGGATCGTTTCGAACACGGGTCTCGACATCGACGTCGCCGACTTCGAGCGGCATTTCAGCGAGGAGCACGTCGCGCGCTCGACGGCGTTGCAGGGCGTGATGAAGGGCGCGTCGCGCCCGTATCTCCTCGGTCCGCTCGCGCGCTACGCGCTGAACTACGAGCAGTTGTCGCCGCTGGTCAAAAGTTTGGCGCAAGAAGCGGGTTTGGAAACCGTCGTTCGCAACCCGTTCAAGAGCATCGTCGTACGTGCGCTCGAGGTCGTGCAGGTCTTCGAGGAAGCGCTCGCGCTCATCGGCGGTTATGTTGAACCCCACCCGCCGGCAGCTAACGTCGTTCCGCGCGTGGGCCGCGGCTTCGGCGTGACCGAAGCGCCGCGCGGTCTGTGCTATCACCGCTACGATCTCGACGACGAGGGCCGCATCCTGGCCGCGACCATCGTCCCGCCGACCTCGCAGAATCAAAAGCAGATCGAACGCGATCTCTTCGGCGTCGTTTCGGCCAACCTCACGCTGCCCGACGACGAACTGCGCTGGCGCTGCGAGCAAACGATCCGCAACTACGATCCGTGCATCTCGTGCGCTACCCACTGCCTGCGCATGACGGTCGTGCGCGAGTGACGAGCTTCACCCGAATGCCAGCTCGAAAGCAGCGCGTCGACCTTTAGAATCAAGCCGAAGGCGTCCATGGACGACGAGCAAGAGGGCCGCGCAACGAGGCCCCGAAGCGCGCAGCATGAAATCCAGCGCTACCAATTCCGCTATTCCAAGAGCATCGACCATTTTGGCAGCCGTGCTGGCCCTTTTGGCAGTCGTATGCTCCGCCGGTGTCATCGTTCTGCCCCAGCTCGATTTTTCGCTGGTGCCGCTCTTGAAATTGACCAGTGCTGCGGGAGCCGTCGTCTGTTTCAGTGCAAGTTTCGCGGTTCTTATCGTCCGCTTCGCGCTGAGCACTTTTGCGAGCGGACCTCAGAAGTAGGCGCTGCTCCGGTTACCATCCGAGCCTCGCTGGTGCTCGAAAGCCGCATGCACGGATACGCGACGCCGCGGTCGACTCGCTCTTATTTTGCCTTGTGCCCGGCGACGGAAGCAATATTTGGCCGGCGATCGTGCTCGCATGCCACGGATTTCTCGACAACCTTCTCGCGTACGTCGGTCACTTGGATATTCGTGTGACCCTCGCGCACTCCCAGGAACGTATACTGCACCATGTCGCGGCAGGCGGGTGACAGATCTTTGAGGTCCGCCGCAATCTCTGGGTCAGGCACACAACTGACTCCGGATTGCACAACCTCCGACTGCACCTCCGCTAGCGTGACACTTGGATCCTCAGCAACGGTTTGGCGGTAGATGTCGCGCACAACCCCGCTACAGGCCCCAGAGGACCCCGTCGTGGAGGCGACTGTCGCTGATGCCGCTGCCGCGGGCGCCGTTGTCGCAGCGGCCGCTGGCGCAGACGTCGCTGTCTCGGATCCCACTGGCGCCGATGTCGCTGTCGCGGATCCCAGCGGCGCGGATGTCGCTTTCGCCGATCCTGCTGGCGCAGATGCCGCCGGCGCGGATCCCACTGGCGCGGATGCCACAGCTTTCACCTGCGGCGCCGTCGCATGCTTGGCGTGCAACAGGCCGAATGCCGACAGACCGGCGGTGAGGAGCACAGCCGCGGCGCTTGCTGGAATCACGAGCTTCTTGGGAATCGGGAGATTCTTGAGCGGAGTCAAGAGATTCTTGAGCGGAGTCAAGAGATTCTCGAGCGGAGTCAAGAGATTCTTGAGCCGAGTCACGNNCCGAGTCACGAGATTCTTGAGCGAGGGCTTCGTCTTCTCGGGTTCGGGCGTGACGTCAGGATCCAATCGGATGCTCCGCGGACGAGAAAGAAGGGCACGTCTTTCCCGTTCAGTTTTCTCCGCGCATTGGTTCTATGCGGGTCGTAAAGAGAGTGATCGGCGCGGAGCCGCAATTTCAGGACGGTTCCCGAAAAATCGTCGTGGTCATCTGAACGTACGCCGTCACCAAAACGCTCTTCACCGGAAAGTCGCAAGGGACATAAGCGGTTCCCGGAATTCGACGGCGGCGTCCACGGTCAGGGGCCAACCGCCAATTCTCAGTCGCGCAAGTCGCCTCGTCTTCGCACCGCCGTACGCTCCCTGGTACGCCATTGCCTAGACACCGACGCGGTCTCATTTACGTACGCTGGCGGAAGCGGGATCGCACGGGGGCTAGAGAACCATCGTATCGCATGAGCGAACGTAAACGGGACAATGCTGAAGAAGAACCCGCGCGAGATGATATCGAGAACGCGGTCATCGCAGCGGATGACACCGGCATGGTGAGCAACGAAGCTGACATAACCAACGCCGAGATTCGTGAGGCGATCGGCGTACCGAACGGCGGGGATCGCAGGGCCTGAAGGATCCACGAAGTCGATCCACTATGGTTCCGGCGCGATTGCCTCGGCTAGCCGATTGCGCGATGCGCACCGCGGGTCGGCGAAGGTCAGCCAGCCGTGCGTCGATGCGCAGAAGCGCTCGCCCGGCGAGGATGGTTTCTTAGCAAAGCCGCATCAGCGAAGGCTTTCCGACCCCAGGGCTGCGTGAGCGAAAAAGTGGGACACGCGCGCCTCGTATTCGTGCGGCGCCGTCTCGAAGGCGCGCAGATGGCCGGCACCCTCGGCATACCAGATCGCGCGTGCCGCGCGCGGTACATTGCACGCCTCGAACAGTTGCCGGCTCATGGCGATCGGGGCGATCGGGTCCTCCACACCGCCGATGAAGAGAAGCCTGACGTCGCCCACGAATCGCGCGGCGGCGTGAATCGGGCTGGCGCCGCGCCAACGCGAAGTCGCGACGCTCGTCACGCGCGGTTTATCGAACCTCGAGATCGCAGCGCTGCTCGCGCTCAGTCCCAAAGGCGTGGAGAAGCACCTGAGCGCCATCCACCGCAAGACCGGCGTGCCTTCGCGCGCGCGGCTCGTTGCGCATCTTCTGGGCGTTTCTTTCGGCGAAGCGACGACGTAGTCAGGGCGCGATCGCCGGCCGGCGGGCACGCCATAGTGTTGGGAACCGGAAATGCGGCGGCACGGAATGGGAGGCCCAAAGGACTCTGTTCCCTCTCAGGAAGCCCCTAGCCGCCTTACGCGGCGCCCTTTACTATCGATGGTGCACGCCATACTCCATGAGCGCGCCTTCGTTTGGGGGTTATGGTTTGCAGGACACGCGTGATAGCGTCGTCGTCGAGCGCGTCAGCAAGACGTTTCCGAAGCAGTTCGGCTACGTTACGTGGCTCAAACATCGCGGCCGGCCGCCGCGCAAGACCGTCATCTCGGACATCAGCTTCCGCGTCGCCCCAGGCGAACTGTTGGGCTTGCTGGGCGCGAACGGCGCCGGTAAGAGCACGACGCTGCGGATGTTGGCCGGACTTGTCGTCCCCGACTGCGGGTCGATCATCATCAACGGCGTCGACGGACGCGAGCAGCCGCTCACGATGCGTCGTCACTTGGGATTGTGCACCAGCGAAGAGCGCGCGTTTTATTTTCGGCTGACGGCGCGCGAGAATCTCGAGTACTTCGGCGCGCTGGCTGGCCTGCGCGGCCGCGAACTGGGCCGTTGCATCCTCGACGTCATCGAGCTGGTGGACTTAGGCGCCGATATCGATACGCGTTTCGACTACTTCTCGTCGGGAATGCGCCAGCGGCTGGCGGTCGCGCGGGCACTGCTGGCCGATCCCGCGGTGCTGCTGCTCGATGAGCCCACCCGCGCCGTCGACCCGATCCATGCCCAAGCGATCCGGACTTTCGTGCGCGACGAGTTGGTTGGCCGGCGCGGCAAGACCGTTATCTTGGCGACGAACCTCCTCGATGAAGCCTGGGAGTTGTGCGACCGGATCGCTGTTTTGCGTGCGGGTGCGCTCGCGGCAATCGGTGCGCCCGCGGAGTTGAACCGCACCATCGACACCGGCCGAAACTATGTGATCGTCGTCGACCGGGTTGACGAGTCGCTGCTCGAACGCACGCGAGCCGTGCCCGGACTGCTCGAACTCCGCATGACCGACGAGCCGGGCGGCGTCGCGCTGCGCGTCGCGCTCGACGCGCACCCGCGCACCTTGACCCACCTGCTGCAAGCGGTCAGCGCGAACGGCATCTCGGTCGCCTCGGTGCGGCCCAGAGATCCGCGTCCTGCCGAGGTGTTCGCAGAAGTCATCGGAGCAGGCGTCCATGCTCGCTAAAATACGTGCGACGTTCGTTCGCGACGCGCGGCTGGCGTTCTCGTACCGCCTGTGGTTCGTCACGCAGATCCTTACCGTCGCCGCCAGCGTGACCAGCTTGTGGTTCGTGTCGCACATCGTCCCGCCGTCGTCGAGTTTCGGCTTTCACGGTGAGCCGACGTCGTATTTCAACTTCGCCGTCATCAACGTCGCGTTCTTGGCGTTTCAGGCGACGGCGCTGAGCAGCTTCGAGCGATCGATTCGCGACAGTCAGGTCTTCGGTACGCTCGAAGCCACCTTTGCGACACCGACGAGCGTCGGGCTCGTCGTGTTGGGATCGGCCGCCTGGACATTCGCGCTCACGCTCGTCACGTCGATCGCGTATCTGCTCTTTGGAATGCTGTTCGGCATGCGGCTCGACCATCTCAATGTGTTGACGTGCCTGGTGTTCTTGGTGCTTACCATCACGGCGACGGCGCCGCTGGGCATCATGAGCGCAGCCGCGGTCATGGCGCTCAAGCAGGGTGCGCCGGTTCAGTTCTTGCTCAACACGGCCACGTCGATCTTAGCGGGCGTGCTCTTTCCGATCTCCGTCTTGCCGGTGTGGTTGCAGTATTGCTCGTGGCTGCTGCCAATCACCCACGCCCTCAACGGTATCCGGGCCGGCGTCGCCGGCGCGTTGCCGGGCGACGTTGCCCCCGACCTGTGGTGGCTCTTCCTCGCGAGCCTCATGCTGCTTCCGCTGTCGTTGTGGGTCTTCGGCGGTGCGGTCAACCGCGCGAAATTCGACGGCACCCTCGCGCAATACTAAGGAGTCTTTCGTGCAAATGTTCGACCGCGTCGCAGCGACGCAGATGCTGACCTTACGCCCGACCATCGCTGCGGCCGTTCTCGACGACGGTGCCGTGCTGCTCGACCTCACCAGCAAATACTTCTACTCGCTCAACGGCAGCGCGTGGGCGATCGTGCAGCTGTTCGAGACCGGCGCATCGGCCGCCGACGCCGAGCGGCAGTGCGCCGCGTGGGGCGGTGACGAGGCCGCGGCGTTCATCGCGCAGCTTATGCGCTATGATTTGCTCGAAGCCGCAGCGGCGGGAGCCGTCACGGTCGAGCCGCCGGCGTATCACGGTCCGTGGATCGCACCGGTCATCGAGCAGCAAGCCGAACCGCTCGAGCGCGTTATCGTCAGCGCTTTCGATCCCAGCATCCCGCTCGCCGAATGAGGCACTACTTTTGCGGACCGCTGCGCGTTTCGGTCGACGCGCAGACGCACGTCCTGCACGAGAAGGTCGCCGAAACATTGCGGCTCTACGACCGTCGTTGGCCGGCGGCCGAGCAGCCCGTCGCGCTGACCGTCGTCGAAGCGAACGGTTCCGCGCCGGCGCTGGGCCGCGGCACGTTTCTGCGCTGCGCGCGGATGGTCGTCGACTCGGCCGGCGACGGACTGCACGCGACCACGATCTCGGGCTCGCAGGCGCGCTCGCGCACGAACGCCGGCACCGAGCACTGGTCGATCGACGTGCCGAACGCGGCGCTCGGCACGGCGGCGTTCAACGACGTTGAGGACCTGGTCGTCCTGGCCTTAACCTCGGGTTGGCGCAAGGCGGGTTGGGTGCCGATTCACGGCGCGGCCGTCGCCAAGGACGGCGTCTGCGCGATCTTGTGCGCCGCGTCCGGCGTTGGCAAGAGCACGCTGACGGCGGCGTTCATTCGCCGCGGCTGGCACGCGGTCGGGGACGACAAACTGTTGCTGCGCGTCACGTCCGAGGGCCCGGAGCTGGCGGCGCTGCAAGGGACGTTCAATCTCCATCCCCAGACGCAGGCATGGTTCCCCGAAGTGGGTGAACTCGAAAAGCTCCCGCTCTACTCGACCTGGACGCAGAAGCGCAAGGTGCGCGTCGACAGCATCTGGGCGGACGCCGTGGTCGCGACCGCGACGCCGACGCACGTGATTCGCGTGCGGCGCGATCCGTCATCGTCGGCGCTGTGCGTGCGCGAGCTCCCGCCGGCCGATCTGTTCCCGACGCTGATCCGGCAGATCGCCGTTCCGACGGAGCGCGCGGCAGCCAGCTTGATTCTGCGCACGGTTGCGCCGACGCTGCGCCGCGTGCAAGGCCTCGATTTGGCCGTGGGCAACGATGCCTACCGGCGCGCGGACGCGCTCGATGCGCTCGAGACGGCGCTGCGATGAACGGCCCGCGCGTCAGCGTCATCATCCCGGTGCTCAACGGGGCCGGCACGATCGCCGGCACACTGCGCGCGTTGCAGACGCAGACCGGCGCGCCGCCGCACGAGATCATCGTCGTCGACAACGGCTCGACCGACGGGACGCCCGAGCTCGTCGCCCAATTCGGCGTCACCCTGCTGCACGAAACCACGCGCGGTGCGGCCGCCGCGCGCAATTGCGGGATCCGCGCCGCGCGCGGCGAGATCATCGCGCACTGCGACGGCGACACGATTCCGACCCGCCGCTGGCTGGCCGAACTCGTCGCGGCCTTCGACGATCCGGCCGTCACGCTGGCAGCCGGACGCATCGTGAGCTATCCTCCGAAAACTGGCGCGGAACGGTATCTCGCCGCCTGCGGAGTGTATGACGTGGAGCGCGCGTCGGTGCGCAATCCGTTCCCGCTCGCGCCCTCAGGAAACATGGCGGTTCGCCGCGCGGCGGCACTCGCCGTCGGCGGCTTCGCGGAAATGATGATCACTGCCGAAGACGCCGACTTCTGCCATCGAATTTTAAGCGTGTATCCGGGGGCGATCGCGTATCGTCCGGCCGCGCTGCTCTTCCACCGCAATCGTCCCGACGACGCTTCGCTGCGTCGTCAGGCCTGGGTTTATGGGGAAGGCGTCGCGCGCATGTATCGGCGCTATCCCGACATTTTGCCCTGGAACGTCGGCAAGATCGCGCTGGTCGCCGCGCGCACCCTCGGCCGTGCCGTCGCGCCGCTGGGGTTGATGCTCGGGCGGCGCCTCGCCGTGACGACGGCCGAGAAATTGGAGTACAGCGTGTATCACCGGCTGTGGACCTGGTGGTTCTGGTGCGGCTTTTTTCGCTTCTATTACGCCAACCCGACCTTCGGACAGCGGCCGTGAGCGCCGAGCTGTGCGTTTCGGTCGTCGTGCCCGCGTACAATTCGGCCGCGACGTTGGGCGATTGTCTACGCGCACTAACGTCGCAATCGCTGCCGCGCGAGCAGTTCGAGGTGATCGTCGTCGACGACGGTTCGACCGACGACACGGCCGCCATTGCTCATCGCTACGGCGTTCGCGTGATAGGGCAAATCAACGCCGGAGCGGCAAGCGCGCGCAACGCGGGCTGGCGTGCGGCAGTCGGATGCTGGATCGCGTTCACCGACGCGGATTGCGTTCCGGCGCGCGGCTGGCTGCGGGCACTGCTCGCCGCCGTGCGCGCGGAGACCGGCGTGGCGATGCCGCTGGGTGCCGCCGGCGCAACGATCGGATTGGCTTCGACGACGCCCGCTGCGCGCTTCGTCGACGTGACGGGCGGGCTTGACGCGCAGCGTCATCTCACGCATCCGCGGTTTCCGTTCGCGCCGTCGGCCAACATGATGTATCGCCGCGATGCGCTCGCCGCGGTCAACGGCTTCGACGAACGCTACCGCACGTATGAAGCGTGCGATCTGCACGGCCGCTTGATCCGGGCCGACGCCGGGCGCTTCACGTTCGCGCCGGCCGCGGTCGTGCTGCACCGGCACCGCGCAAGCTGGAAGGCTTACTGGCGCCAGCAGGTCGCTTACGGCTTTGGGCTTGCGCAGTTCACGCATCACCGGTCAAGCGAGATTCGCTGGTCGATCGGTCATGAGCTGGGCGCGTGGGGCGGCACGGCGAAGGCCGGCATTCGTGCGCTGGGACCCGCGCGCGGCGACGAGCGGCTTGCCCGACGAGGCACCTTCGTCAAGCAACTCGCCCAACGCATCGGCTTTTGCTCGTTCTATTGGAACCCCGCGGAGCGCGCTAAATGGTAGCAAAACTCAATCGTACGGCCGCACTACTGCGCGGCGCGATCCGCGAGCCGAGCGACGTCGGCTGGTTGATTCGGATCGCGCTGTTCATCGTCCGCGCGCCGCGCGATCTCGCAAATACGGACCTCGCGACGTTCGTCGAACGGTTGCGCAACGGACCGCGTCCCAAGGCCAACGATCTGACGGCCGGGACAGAGCGCATCAAACGCTTGCGCGGCGCGTGTTTGAGGATGCCCGCGCTATGGCGGCGTGACTCGTGTTATGTCCGAGCGCTTACGCTGTATCGCTTTCTCGATCCGGGGCAGCGCGAAGTTCGCCTCCACTTCGGCGTCGAGCTGCCCGAAGCGGGCCAACAACGGCTGCACGGCCACGCCTGGGTCACGGCCGATCGCGCGATCCTCGAGGGTCCCGATGCTGTGCTTGCCGGACGCATCCGGGAGCTAGCGCGCCGTGGCTGAAATGACGGGAGCGCACATCCGCACCGATCTTGCCGATCTCATGCTGGGCGATGCGGCGTGCGCGAACGCCGCGGCGGCACGCCTCGCCGCCGGAAGCGGCTGGAGCACCGCGGTGGCCTTGTCGGGCCAGTGGCGCATCTCCACGGCCCTGCACGGAAAACTCGAAACGCTCGCCGCCGGCGGGACGGCGGTTGTGATCGACGCCGAATCGCGCGCGCAACTCCGGCGCTTGGCCGTCATCGCAGCGGCCCAAACGACGCTGGTGCTGCAGCGCAGCCGCGCGGCGCTGGGGATCCTCGAAGGTGCGGGCTGCGAGGCGATTGCCATCAAGGGGATCGCGCTGATCGCGGGACTCTACGACGGTCGCGCGACGCGCATGGTGAGCGACCTCGATATTATCGTGCGCGAGCGCGAGTTCGCGACGCTGAAGGCCGCGCTCGAAGCGGCCGGGTACGAGGACCGCTCGCCGGAGTTCGAGCGCCACGTCGCCGACATCGGCGCGAGCGAGCGGCTTCACAACTATGCCCGCACCTTCGTTCGGGACGGCTTGGAGGTTGACGCGCATTGGCAGTTCGGTCCGAACCCGCCGGCGGTGCTCGCAACCGAGCACATCATCCGGCGTTCGCACCGCGTATCGCTTGGAAAGTTCGAGATTCGCGTCGCAAGCCCGATCGATGCGATATTGATCGGCACGCATCACGCGCTGCGCGGCTATTTCGTGCCGCGTGAAACGGTCAAAGATTTGTGCGATCTGGCCGTGTGGTGGACCCTCGGCCGAGCGCAATGGAAGCTCGCCGATCTCATCGTCGCCAGCCACGAAGCGGAGATCGCCACTTCCCTGTGCGCGCTATGGCGAATCTTGTGCCGCCGCGATCCCGCGCATCCGGCCGCGCATGGGATCGCGGCCATCGAGCACACGATGAACGCAGCGGCCCGGGGCGAGGCGCGCAACCTCGCGCAGTTCTTCGATCACCAGCTCGTTTTTGGCAACCACGCCGAACGCACGGTGCAGATGTTCGCCGTTTCGGTCGCCGGCCGTTCGCTGATCGCGCGCAGCCGCGGCTGGCTAAACCGCCGCGTGCGCGGTAAGAGCGACGTGTTGCGGTACATCCCACGTCCGTTGCCGGCGCGGGTCGCTCACCTCAGGGAGCGCATCGTCAAAGTCGCTCGCGAGCTCGGGCGTGTGCGCTCATTTGCCGCCTACCGCGCCGTCGCACGGGCGCAGAGCCGCTATCACTAAAGAACGGGCGCTCATCGAGGAGATCGGCGCCCGTCCTCGGGAGCCGGCCAGCCGGGACTCGCTAACTGTGCGGATTAGTGTATGGAATGGTTCTGGTGGACGGACGGCACTGCGGCTAGGATAGAGGCAGATCAGATTCGCGGCAGCGCGGCCCGGCCGGGATCCCGCATGCCGCACACGTTCCCGAACGCCAATGACGGAGTTGACTATTCGATATGCTCAAGCAGATATCGACTCAGCCGGCGACGGCGCGCACCCCTGGTGGAAGGGGGAGGACCCGAGCGATGATTGCGCAACGCGGAAGCCGCTTGGAAAAGCGGCCGGCACGTGAAGCTCAGATGGCAGCGCTTCCTCCGAGATCCGTAACCGATCAGGTGATCGACTTCATCGAAACCCATTACTCCGCGCCGATCAGTCTCCGCGACGTCGCCGAGGCGCTTGGCTACTCGCCATGCCACCTGGCACACACTTTTCGCGAGAGCACCGGCATCCCCATCACGGCGTGGATCATCGAGCGCCGCATTATCGCCGCACAGCGGCTGCTCGGTGAGTTTAACGCCAACGTCGCAGATGCCGCTGAGGCCGTCGGGTTCAACGATCTGTGTTATTTCACGCGACAGTTCGTCCGACATGTGGGCGTAACCCCGGGACGCTTCCGGTCCGCCATGAACAGTGGTCGGATTGTCGATGAGGGGCGCGGGTCACGCATGCCGTATCTGGACGAGGTCAGCGTTTAAGCGCACGCAACGGAAATGCGAGACTATCTATTGCGCGCGTACTCGTGTACACCGGTCTGCCGAATGATCATCTCACTTGAACCGCTCACCTCGACGATCGGCCCGGCAGGCGATCGGCTGTACGTGCCGCTTCGAATCACGGGCGGGCGTATCATCGGATTAGGTCGCGAGGCGCAGCTTTCACCTGCGCGGTCAGGGTAGCTGTCGCCGCGCAGGCGCGTGAGGGCGGCCGATCTATGCGAGAAGAATGATTGCTACTTTTACTTGCGCATCTGTCCCAGCTCAGCAGTCCCGGCCTCGTTATCGCTTCGCCGCTGCCGAGGCCGTCGGCCAGTTCGGCGGCGACTCCCGGCCCGGCGGCGGCGCCAGGCCCGACGGCGGCGGCGCCAGGCCCGACGGCAATGCCCAGTCCCTCAGGCATCGGGACGCAGGGTGGGTGCGCAAGCGCGCCCCTCTCTGGTGTAGCGGACCGTCCAGGAATCGGCCGCGGACCAGCAGCGAGCGGCGCCGTTTGTGTGATTGCACCGGGATCTTTCGCAATTGGGATTGGCTACCGTTCGCAGATTACCGGGAGTCCTTCAGAAGGCCAGCACCTGTCCATCGGGCCGGCGCCCGTCGTTCTTGCAGGACTTCGGGGTAGTAATGAGCTGATCATAACGCCGGGGCTTTCGTTTAGCCGGCGAACGGGGTCCGCGTTCGGTTTGGCGCCGCAGGATGGTCAGCAAGATGTCGGGATCGGAATCCAGCACTTGCTAAGCGATCAAGTACGCGCCCAACAGGCCGTCGAGTTCTTTACGACTTTCCCTTCCGGCTATCCAGCGGGCGCATCAGGCTTTACGGCCGGCGGACCAACGTATGAAGTTGCTTATTCAATCGCCTTCCCGCTCGGGAACACTTTTGGCATCACGCTCTCAAATAGCGTGATCGTTGCACCGGGATTTGCTCCCGACAACACCGTCCAGAGGTACATTTCGTATCAACCGTCCGCTACACTCTCGACGGCCGTTACAACATCAACGACAATACTTCTCGAAGATCAGGTTGCCACGCTAACCTCGCCTCATGGGCCATCTGGCAATCGTGCGTTAGCCGGACTACAGCAGACCGTTTCGCAGAATGTAATTCTTGATGTTGACTACGAACGCAACCTGCGCCCACCTCCCGGCTTCGCTCAACACACTACCTTCGAAGGCGGCGTTACCCTCCGGCTCTAGTGGATCGACTTCGTCGANNAAACCCGACACGTTCCTAGTCTCGTCAAAGGAACATCGTGGCGAACGCGCACACCTCTGAGGTTATCCCGCTTGTACGCTTCTCGCTGATATTATTTCCCACGAGGTCACCGCAGAACGGTCGACGACGTAGCTGAAAATCATGTCGGCGACCGAGGCTGAAGCCAGAAACGAGCAGCACTTAACGGCAATATCGCCAACGCGGTCTTCGGCGATTCGCGGCAGCACGTCCTTTCAAGATGATGACGACGTGACAGATTGAAAGATCGTGCACGGCCGCCCACGCCGAGGCTCAGATCGAGGATAAGCGCTAATTTGGTGCGGCGCATCATGACGATGGTTTGGGGTTCNNCGACCCACGCCTCGCTGCTTGCCGAATCCGGCGTATCGCTGGAAGTCATCAGTGAGCGGTTCGCTCACCGTGGCATCGCTGCCTCATGGGTCCGTCTCGCGCCAAAAGGTGAGCATCGCCGTCGAAAGTTCGTCAGGGCACTCCTCGGGAAGAAGTGCCCGCATCCGTCTCCGATCGCGCCGCAAAACACCTCGGGATTGCTCATCGATCGNNGCCTCGGTGATGCCGTCCGTGACCACGACCAAGGCGCTGCCCGCGTCAAACGGGCGGGATTGCGAACCGAAGCGTGCGTCGTACCCGAGGCCGATGATCGGGGCGGTCGGGCCGAGATGCGCGTGCTGTCCCTTTCCGTCGAAGAGTAGCGCGGTCTCGTGACCAGCGGAACCATACGTCAAAGCGCGCGCTCAGGTCGGCGATCACGACGAAGAGGCTTGCGAATGCCGAGGTGTCGTTCGCGTGTGTCCGCGCAAAGAAGGTATCAGCCTCCACGAGCACGATTTCCGGGGGCAGTCGCTGCATGATCAGCGCGCGGATGTCGTGCGATTGAGCATCGTTGCGGAGTTGTGTGCTTGCGCGCCGGAAGCCGGGGGTTCGGCGGCGTCGGCGAGGGCGCGCAGGCCGCAGGATTCCGGTAACAAGATTGTCCGTCTGCGGACGAGGAATTTCGCGAATTCCGCGTGCCGATTCGACCGGGTGTCCTCGTCTATCGCGCACCCCCAAAAGAGAGAGTACTGTTTCCCGACGATACACGGCGATGTGACGGCGAACTACCAACTATTCGTGTGTGCTTGCCAACCGGTGCGGTCGACGCCGTGGCGAGCGTCGCCGGCGCCCCGATCGGCGCGAACAGGGGCGTCGTCGCGCTTCCCGATGCGGCCTTGAACACCGACGAGTCTTCGGGAAGCCCTGCAGTTCCTCGCCGGGAACAAAGAGCCCGACGAGCGGATCATCGCG
>PLAE01000230.1 GCA_003134035.1 Candidatus Velthaea versatilis | reverse complement strand
TGCGGCGCCGAGCGCGCCCAGCGGCGGGTCGTACGTTCCGTTAAGCACCAGGAAGAACGAGTGATAGTCGTCGCCGGCCTCGATCCCGAGATCGCCGGCGAAGGTTGGATACGGACCGCTGGTCTCGGGCGCCCAGGTGACGGCGTAGTGCGGCAGCATCTCACCCGGCGCGTGGCGGGGGACGAGGGTTGCGATCGCGGTGCGTTCGAGGCGCATCGTGCCCTTCGCGCCGGGAACCGGAACTTCGGCGCGCAAACTCAGCCGCGCGACGTCACCATCGCTATTGCCGCGGGCCTTGAAATACCGAGCGAGGTGGAGCGCCGCTTGATTGATGCTGCAGTGGACGAGGGTACGTTCCGAAATCTTGCTCATGTTTGATCTCCGAGGATGATTGGCGCCCGAGGTTCGGGGTTGGACGGCCGAAGCGAAGCGGCGCTTCGTGCCGCGATCGTGCGNNCGAAGCCCGAACGCGAAGGATTGGGCGAAGCCCAATCCACCTAGCCGCCGACGAACTTGTACCCGACGCCGAAGACGGTCACGATGTGCTTGGGGTGTTGCGGATCGGCCTCGAGCTTCTGCCGCACGTTGGCGATGTGGCGATCGAGCGTCCGGTCGTAAATATCGAGCTGGTCTTCGGTGATCGCATCGAGCAGCTGCGCCCGGGTGAACGTTCGGCCGGCATGGTCGATGAGCGCCCGTAAGATGCGGAACTCCGTGGGGGTGACGTTGACGGGCTGACCGGCACGCCGAACCTCGTGTCCGTTGCGGTCGAATTCGATGTCGCCGAAACGCTGCACGCCCGTGGGCGCCGCGCGTTTGCCGTTCGTTCGCCGGAGCACCGCTTTGACGCGCGCGACGACTTCGCGCGGACTGAATGGCTTGCCGATGTAATCGTCGGCGCCCAACTCCAAGCCGACGACGCGGTCGACCTCGTCGATCCGCGAGGTCACCATGATCACCGGCGTGTCCGACGTGCTGCGGATTTCGCGAAACACCTCGACGCCCGAGATCGTCGGGAGCGAGAGGTCGAGCAGCACGAGATCGGGCCGGTCGTGCGCGACGACGCGCAAGGCCTCTTCGCCGTCACGGGCAACGTGCACAAGAAAGCCCTCGTCGCGCAAGTAGGTGCTCAAAATCTCGACGATTGCCGGTTCATCGTCGACGATGAGCACGCTCGACGGCGCTCTCGTCCCTGCTGCCATGGCGGGTCGATTTCGACCCGCAAGGTCGGCTCCCCGCCCGGGCTTAGCCGGACCGGAAGGCGCGCCAGAACGCCGCGCCGCTAATCGCAAGCGCCAATGCGAGGATGCCGAGAACCGCCGGGCCGCCGACGGCCAAACCGCCCGCACCGCAGCGCTCCGCCACCGTGGCCAGAAACGCGCGCAAGCCCAGCAGGGGATCGTTGCTCGCCGCGGGCAACGCCGCGCGCGCGAACTCGACGAGTTCTGCCGCGCTCCAGTCGTTGCCGTAAACGATGCGGGCGAGCCGGCCGTCGGGGCCGATGATGACGGCCGCTTCGGTGTGCACGATCGTCCCCGGCACGGTGACTTCCGAGGCGATGCCGAACCGGCCCGCCATCTCGTCGAGGTCGGCGGCCGACCCCGTCGCGAGCGTCCAGCGACGCGGATCTTGGCCGAACACGCGGCCGTAGCGCGTGAGCACGGCCGGCGTGTCGAAACTTGTATCGAGCGTCAAAACGACGAGCCGAATCGGAGCCGCGCCGATCGTGCTTTGCGCCCGGGCAAATTTCGCCGACACCAGCGGACACATCCGCGGATCGCGGCAGCGCGTGTAGATAAACGAAACCGCCAGGGCGTTTCCGCGCAGGTCGCTCAGCGCGAAGCGATGCCCGTCTTGGGCGACGAGCGGGATCGGCGGCACCGCGTCCCCCGGCTGCAGCAGCGGAATGAACCGCCCAGCGGCCCCCGCGCCCCCCATCGCGCCCGTCATCAAGACAACGAGCGCGATGAGCAGCCGAATCACCACGTGCGCATGCCCGGCGCGAGGTAGTCGTGGGTCGACATGAGTTGCGCGATCGGCCCGGCGTACGCCAGAATCGCCGCGGCGAACGCGATCAGCCCCCAGCTTCCGAGCCGGTCGAGGATGGCCGGCGTCGGACCGGCGTGTTCATCGACCGGAGCGAACGCCAGCGGCGGCGGGTTGGGATCCTTGGCGTCCTTGATGTACGTTCCGGTGGCGACGATGACGAAGAGCAGGACGCCCAAGGCGATGATCGTGCCGCCTAGCGCGGCGCTGATCATCCAGGGATGCCAGCTGGCGGCAGCCGCGGCGCCGGCGTATGAAACGTCCGACGTGCGCCGGGGTGCGCCCAGCAGTCCGACGGTGTGCATCGAAGTCGACATCACGAGCATGCCGACGAACCACAGGAAGATCGAAGCCAGGGCGAGGCGCGGTGCGAAGAGCTTGCGTCCCGAAAGTGCCGGGATGAGCCGGTACGTTGCCCCGACGAACGTGAGCGCGACCGGACCGCCGACGGTCACATGGAAGTGGCCGACCACCCACATCGTGTTGTGGACCAGGATGTCCATTGAATACGAGTTGTTCACGACGCCGCCGAAGCCGCCGAAGATGAAAAGGATCATGCCGCAGCCCGCGCCGGCGAAGGCCGGGTTTTTCCAGGGCAGCCACTTCACGATGTTGACGAAGCCCTTCACGCCCGCTTTGCGCGCGGCGATCTCGAACGAGGCGAAGATCGCGAACGCCGTCATGAACGACGGAACCGCGACGCCGTAGGTCAGGATCGTGTGCAGAAACTTCCAGCCGGCCGGAATGCCGGGATCGAGATATTGATGGTGCAGCCCAACGGGGGTCGAGAGCAGCAGCAGCAGGATGAATGAGACGCGGGTGAGCGCATCGCTGAAAATCGTGCCCTTATACGTTGCCGGCACGACCGCGTACCAGATCGTGTACGCGCCCATGATCCAGAAGTACACCAGCGGATGCCCGAAGTACCAGAACAGCATGCGGGTCAGCGCCACGTCGACGCCGGGCGTCCAGCCCAGCGACCACGGAATGAGAATGCACATCTCGGCGACCACGCCGAGCGTCGCGATGACCCACATGACCATCGTCGTTGCGGCCATGAACGCCGGCAGCGGTATGCGCAGTTGCGGGTTCTGCTTCTTGAACCACGCTACGTTGAGCAGAACGTCGGCCGCAACGAACAAGCTCCCCGCGACGAGGAACGTCGCGCCGAAGTAGAACAGCGGACTGGCTTTGAGCGGCGCGTAGAACGTGTAGAGCACGCTCGCGCTCCCGTCCAAGATGGCGACCGTCGCCATCGCCGTGCCGAGGAGCATCACGCAGTAGCCGGTCCAATTGAGTTTGGTCGAACGGACGCGCGGAATGGTGGTATAGGTGGCGTACGTGAGAAAACCGGTGATGAAGAACGTTGTGAAAACCAGCGCCATGAGCACGCCGTGCGCGGTGAGCATGCGATAGTAGTCGAACCAAGCCGGCATCACGATCCAGTTCGCCCGCGAAAAGCCTTGCAGCATGCCGAAGAGCGCGCCCAGACCTAAGACGAACGTGGCGGTATAAATGTGCGTCAGGACGAGCAAGTCGCCTTTCGCCTTGGACAGCTCGAAGGGGTCGTTCAGGGGAGCAGGCGCACTGCGCGCATGCGTCGTCGTCATTGTACGTCGACCTCACTAGCCATGAGCTGATGACCGCCGCCGCAATACTCATTGCAGATCAGCAGATACTTGCCGGCCGATTTGAACGTGTGGGAGACCGAGCTGACCCAGCCCGGGGTCACCATCGCGTTCACGCCGGTTTCGGGAATGCTGAAACCGTGCTCGACGTCGGCGCTGGTGATGTAAAATGTCACGCGCGAACCGACCGGGATGGTCAACTTGCGCGGCGTGAACTGAAAGATCTGAGCGACATAGTACGCTTCGTAGGCCTTGTCGCCGGTTTTGCGCAGGCCCGGGTGGTCGAACGGCGGCGTTTCTGAAATTTTGGCCGGGTCGATCGTTTGGATGCGACTGTTGGGGACGTAGCCGTCGACGATGGCCGCCGTTGCCAGGACCGCTAAGAAAAATGCGAGCATCGCAACGCCCGCGGTGATCCAGATGCGTTCGAGTTTATAGATGTGCACGGCTTACCAGCGCGCTCTGAGCAGGAAGAACAGCGCAATCCAACCGACGAGAATGAGCCCGCCGATCGTAAAAACGAAAGCGCCGGTCGCCGGAAGCGGCTCGTCTTGTATCGGTTCCATGGTGGCAAGTTTAACATCGCCGTACACCGTCCCGGTGAAAAGCGCTTCTCCGCACCTTCACGCCGAATTCACAACCTTGACTTGCACTCCGAGGTCGGCGTGCGGCCGAACGGTGAGCCTCGGCGGGATGCGCCGACCGCGGCGCGGTTCTTAAGAGCGCGCCCGGTAGTCGGCTTCGATGGCGGATTTGAACTGCGCGAGGAGTGCGGCCAACGTCGCGTTTGCGATGCGCACGCCGATGAGCTCGTCGAAGATCTTCCCCGCGAAGCCGCCCGGCGGCGTATAGCTGCCGGAAATAATGAGCGCGCTGGTGTCGTCGGCTTGCGGCATTGCCGAGAGCGTTCCTTCGAATCCGGGCAGCGGGCCGCTGCCGGTGGGCTGCCAGGCGATGCTCAGCGCGTGATTGCTGTCGCCGGCGTTGACCGAAAGATAGACGGTAACGCGCTTCTCGATGGTGAGCCCCTCGACGATGAAGCGCGGCAACGAAAAGCGCAGTGCTAGATCCGAGCCGCCGGCGCGCCGGCCTTGCTCGAGGAAATAGGTACTCATGAACGCTAGCGCAAAGGAGCTCGGAGCGCTGACCGGAGTCGAGCGAGAAAGGCTTCGCATCACGGTTTTATTTCCGGCGCGGTGCGGCGTTCCCGCATGACGCGTTTGCGGGGCAACTTCGGGCCGCGCCGCGAACGCAAAGGCGTGCAGATTTCCGAGGCGAGCGCGAAACTTCCGGTCAATCCGTGGCCGCATGGGATCGCCTTCGTGCTCGCGGCGGGCGGGCTGATCTACTTCATCGTGCGCTTTCACGCGGACGCGGCTGCGCTGAGCGTGATGTGTGTGTACGGCTGCGGCATGCTGGCGCTCTTCGGCACGAGCGCGTTGTACCACGCGTTGGGCGGACGCCGGCCGGTCCTCACGCCGGTGCTCAAGCGTATCGATCATGCTTCGATCTACGTCATGATGGCCGCCTCGTATACGCCGGTGTTGTTTTTTGGGCTCGCCGGCCGGTGGCGGAGCGTGACGATCGCCGTCGTCTGGATTGCCGCGGCCGCCGGGGCGGTCGTCTCGATTGGATTTCCGTACGCGCCGCGCGCGGTGTCGACGGCGCTCTATGCCGCTTTCGGTTGGGCGGCGCTTATTCCGGCGCTCGAACTGGCCCAACATTTACCGCGGACGGCGACGATTCTCATCGCCGTCGGCGGCGTGCTGTATACGCTGGGCGCCCTCGTGTACGCAACCAAAACGCTGAATTTCGCGCCGGGTCGATTCGGCTTCCACGAAGTCTTTCACTGTTTGGTCGTCGCGGGTGCCGCCGTGCAATTCGTCGCGATCGCGTTTTTCATCGCGCCGGCGGCCTGACACATACCATCAGCGCTTGTCTTCGCGCAGCGACTTCATCGCGAAGAGTCCCGACGCCAGCAGCGCATAGCCGGCCGTCGAGACCAGCATCGCCATGCGCGTACCGTAGCGATCGCCGATGTACCCGCCGGCGAGCGAGCCGGGGAGCATGCCGATGATCGCGACGAGCCGGATAACGCCGAACACCCGTCCGACCATGTCTTCGGGGATGATGCGCATGCGCCACGAGACCAGCGAACTGATCGCGTAAATTCCGCACGCGCTGGCCAGCGTCATGGCAATCACCGCGACCGGCAGCGAGTGCGTCCAGACCGTGGGCGACCAGCACAACGCGTCGAGCAGAAATGCGGCGATGAGGGTCCGCCCGAATGGCCAGTGGGCCCGGCCGCTGACCAGCGAACCCAGCACCGTGCCGACCGAGATCGCGCCGAACGTCAACCCCACGAGCTGATCGCTGGCGCCGAACTCGCGTTTGAGATACGGAATGAGCACGACGAAGCCCATCACCGCAAACGTGTTGATCAGCAGTTGGGCGAAGGTCAGCGTGCGCAGCGCCGGATCGCGCACCACGAAGCGCCAGCCCGCCGCGATGTCGGCGGCAATCGCACCGGCGTGCGGCAGCCCCCTTGGTTCCTCCGGCCCGAAATCTTTCACCGAGGCGATCGACACTTGCGACGTCAGGTAGGTCAGCGCGTTGAGGACGAGCGCCGGCAGCGGACCCATGAGGTTGAAGAGCGCCCCGCCGACGGGCGGCGCGATTAAGTTCGCACCCTGCTCGGTGGCAAAGAGCGTCGCGACGGCCGATTTCGCACCGTCCTTGCCCAGCAAATACGGAATGCTCGGTGCCTGGCAGCCCAAAAAGATCGCGCCCGAGATCGCGAGCAGAACCACGCCGGTGTATAGCAGCGGCAGCGTCAGCACGTGACGGGCGAACGTCACCGCGAAGAGAACCATGATCGTGAAGCGCACCCCGTCGCAAACCAGCATGATCGTGCGCCGCTCGATCCGGTCGGCAAGCGAACCGCCGAGCAAGCTGAACAGCGCGAACGGGGTGATCTCCAATGCGAAGGTCAGCCCGAGGGACACCGCCGAGCCGGTGAGCTTGAAGACCAGCAGCGGAATTGCGATCGTTCGCAGCCCATCGCCGACGTAGCTGAGCGCTTGCCCGAAGTAAAATCGTGTAAATGCGGGCGAGCGAAATGCGCCGCCGCGTTGAGATGTAGTCGCCATCGTTGCCCCGTCGTCGTATCGAGCGAGTGGAATGCGCAGCGGGTACGCGGGCAGGTGATGGCGAGCTAAAGCATGGTATTTTGGAACTACGCGGGAGTTGTCGTGGGTTCCTGGGTCCGGGCTGGGAACCGCCCGCGGTGCGCGGGCGGGGGCGAAGGGCCTGCGGCTAAACCACCGAACTAGTCCAGCCGCCGGCGCGCCGTTCCCGAGTAGCTCAGTTGGTAGAGCAGCTGACTGTTAATCAGCGGGTCCCTGGTTCGAGTCCAGGTTCGGGAGCCATTCAAAAAACACTGATTTCATCAGTGTTTTTTCATGATGCGCCGGGAATGGCGCGTAACTGGATCGACTTCGTCGATCTTTCGGCCTTCGGCCGAGCCGCCGTGTTGGGTAAACCCGACACGGCGGCTGGACGGTGTAAGCCCCGCTGCTCTATGTGACGAGAACTCTTAGCTGAACGGTAACGGCGCTGTCGCAAGGCAGCGTGGGAAGGAAGCCGCGGGCAAAGCTCCGGCCCGAGAAACACGGGGCGGCCTTGGAAGGTCGGCGGCGGAGCCGCTAAGGTACCGAGCATTCGCGCGTCAAGCGATTTAGAGTTCGCGGTCGCCGCGCCGCCGGTGACGGATTCCGACAAGCTCCGTAAAAATTTAAAGGATCAGAGGCCAACTCGATACCATGGAGCGCACCGATGCGTCGATCATCTCCGCCGAGATTTGTGCAGTTCGTCCGATTCGACGAATTTGCGCCGCGCCTGTGCCCAACGGCTTTAAACACGAAAGCACTGATGCTGCGGATGCGCGCCTTTGCTGAATACCGGTAGAAAGCGTGCGCAGCCGGAACGCACCGATCGCGGGATAAGGTTAGGCGCGTCCGCGCGAGTCGAAATCGCCGAATCCCAGCTCCGTTGCGACTCCCTCGAGTGACGATTGGATTCCGGCGAGTTCGGTTGTGCGTTCGCTTTCGGTCACGCGGGGGCCGTCGTCCCGCGGGTCCGTGAGCCGCGCGAGGGTTGCTTCTTCGAGTTGTAACGCCGACATGAGGGTTGCGTAATGTTTGCCCAGGACGTCGATTACGTCGCTTTCGGTGGCACGGCGCACGAGAGCATCGTGCTCCGTCGCCAGCCGCGCAATGTCGCCGCCCCGGGCAGCTCTGCGCAAGGCGTCGCGATGGCGATTCAGCCGGAACGAGAGGTCGACACGAACGCGCTGCGCGAGCCGTTGTTCGTCGGCGCGGCGCCGCTCGTCCTCGCCACGCAGCGCAAGCCGATCGCGGCTCGCGCTCAACCGGTGCGTGACGTAGGCGATCGCGAGACCGCCAGCGATCGGGATCACCGTCAGCCAAACTTCCAGCGGGAGATGGCCGATTGCCGCAAAGCCGTCCCCGACGCGCGATGCGAAGGTCGGCGCAGCATGATGGTGACCAAACAAGCTCACAACCCTATGAACGTTCGTTCCCGGCGAAGGCCGCCCCCCGTCCGTGATGTCCAGAGCATCGCCGCTGGCGCGCGACGCCGTGGCGGGCCTGTTATCGCTAGGCCGCGAAAAGACGCGGTTCGGTTTTGCACGGCGTCGGAGGAAAAGTATGGCCGACCGGCCCGCCACTGCCCCCAAACTCATGAGCCGCCGGCGACCGCGGGCGGCCCACCACGAACAGCACTTCAACGCCGGCGACGCGGTGCGCGACGTGATCATCGGCATGTCCGACGGCCTGACGGTACCCTTCGCGCTGGCGGCCGGGATTAGCGGCGCGATCGCATCGTCGCACATCGTGGTGACGGCAGGTATCGCCGAGCTGGCGGCGGGCGGCATATCGATGGGGTTGGGCGGGTATCTCGCCGCGCGTTCCGACGTCGAGCACTACGAGAGCGAACAGCGCCGCGAATATGAAGAAACCGAAGAGGTTCCGGATGAAGAGCGGCGCGAGATCGAAACGATCTTCACCTCTTACGGCATCTCCGGCGCGCCGCTCACGCAGCTCGTCGATACCGTAACATCGAATCGCAAGAGCTGGGTCGAGTTCATGATGCGCTTCGAGCTGGGTCTGGAGAAGCCCGATCCAAACAAAGCGCCGCTGAGCGCGTTGCGGATCGGCGGCTCGTACGTCGTCGGCGGCCTGATCCCGCTGCTGCCGTACATGCTCTTGAAGACGACCCATCAGGGCCTGATCTGGTCGGCGATCGTTACCTTCATCGCGCTCGTTGCGTTCGGCGCGGTTAAAGGCCAGTTCACCGGCGTTTCGATATTCCGATCAGCCCTTCAGACCTCATTGATCGGCGCGGTCGCCGCCGGCGTCGCGTTCGCTCTGGCGCGCCTCGTCAACGGCTCTACGCCGGCCTAAGGCTTGCGGTCGGCGACACGTCGTCGTGAGATCCGGACATGAGATTCCTGTGGTGGTGTCCTTGACCCGTTCGCTAAGCGGGGCGCGAAGAACAGCGTAACTACGAATTAGGCGGCTGGAAGTCCCCCATACACGACGACGACCGCGGCGCCGTCGACGGCGTCGTTCTTCACCGCGCGCAGCGCATCGTGGACGCGTTCGAGCGCAAACGCCGTCGCCAGCCGGATGAGTGGAGTTAGCCCGGCGGCCCCTCGGTCAGGGTGGACCGCGTCCAGCGCGAACGGCTTTGCACGCGCGTTCGGCTCTGCCATTGAACGCCGCCGGGAGACGGCAGCAGCGCGGCCGCCAGCCGGAGAGCCGCCGCGGTGGTTTCCGGAAACAGGGCGTTCACAATTTTGGCGATCTGCGCGGTCGTACCGATAACGGCTTGCGCTTCACCGCGCCGCGTCGCACGCATGATTCGCTTGGCCGCGGAGCGGGCCGAAACGGCCAGCAGCGGGTTCGCGTCGGACAGCGGGAACCAGGCGTATTCGGCGCGTTGGCGGCGTTTGAAGAGCGGATGATCGGGACTGCCGGTCAGCATCAAGCCGGGCACGATCGAGGTCATGCGGATGCCGTCGGCGGCGAGTTCGGCAGCGAGCGCCTGCGTCAGCCCGACCTGCGCGAATTTGCTCGCCGAATAGGGCGCGAAATGCGGTACGCCGACGATACCGCCGATCGATGCGACGTTGACGATGTGTCCGCCGCGTCGCGCGCGCATCGTCGGCAAGACGGCCAGCGTCGTGTAAAGCGGCGCCCAAAAGTGGGTCTCGAGCGCGGCTTCGAAGTCGGCGATCGTCTGATCGGCGAACGGCCCGGCTTCGATGATGCCGGCGTTGTTCACGAGCACGTCGGGCGGCCCGAAACGCGCTTGGGCATTTCGGATGAAGCGCTCGCACTGCGCGCGTTCGCGCACGTCGCACACGCTGCCGTGCACGGCGGGAGCGAACCGTTCGAGGCGTTCGAGCGCGCAGCCGATCGCGTGCTGCGAGCGCCCGCACAGCGATACGGCGGCGCCCGCTTCAAGCATGAGCTCGGTCAACACCAAGCCCAAGCCGCGCGAACCGCCGGTCACGATGACGTGCTTCCCGGCGAAGAACGCGGCATCGGCCTTGCTCGCGCGCAAACGCCGCAGCGCGCTGATACCGGCCATGCCGCCGGCCGCGCCGAGCCCGAGCACGATGCTTTGCCGACGGCGCGTCATCAGCGGATGCCGATCTCGGCGCTGTCGGCGTTGACCGGCAGGAGACCGTCGGCCAGATTCGCGTTCATGATGTGGCGGGTACGCGGGTCGCGCTAAGCGTGCATCGACGGGTTTTCGGGCGCGGCCACGGTTAGGCTGTTGCCCACGAAGGCGTTGATGGTCGCAGTCGCCGGCCGCTCACCGGTGGTGAACTTCACGGTCATGATCGCGACGTCGTCGTCCGGCGCCTTGTCGGCGAAGATGGCTTGCCGCACGGCCAATGCCGGATCGTTCGACCCTTCGGTCTGCGCCCTTCGTGCCGCTTCGAGGAGCCGGCGTTCGCCCTCGGCGATGTCGCGCTTATGCTCGATGACGCCGTCGGTATAGAGCACGAGCAGCGCGCCCGGCTGCGCGCGCACGTCGAACGAACGGTAGTGGACATCGGGCAGAATGCCCAGCGGCATCCCGTCGTGATCGAGAAAGAACGGCTCGCCGCCGGGCAGCGCCAGCACCGGCGGCGGATGGCCCGCGGTCGCATAGCGAATGACCAGCGACTCGGGTTCGATGTAGCCGCAGATCGCCGTGACCATTTTGGGCTCTTGCAGCATGAGTGTTTCGTTGGCGCGGCTCAGGACGATCGCCGGGTCGTGTTCGTGCAGCGCACTGGAAATGATTGCTTGACGCGCGCGGCTCATGATGACCGCAGCCTCGATTCCGTGCCCGGCGACGTCGCCGATCGAAAACAGAATGCGCCCGTCGGGCAACTCGAAGGCGTCGTACCAATCGCCGCCGACACGCGCCTCCGCCCCGGCCGGGATATAGCTGGCGTGGAACCCGAGATTGGGAATGATCGGCAGCGCCTTTTGCACGAACGCCGCCTGCAGCGCGTCGGCGATGCGCTTCTCGTTTTCGTAGAGCGTGCGTTGGCGCAGGGTTTCCGCTTGCATGCGCGCGCGCTGGCCCGAAAAATACAAGAACGCGGCTGCGAACGCCAAACCCAAAACGCCGGTCACGATGCCGACCCGCAGCAGCGCGACGTTTTCGGCGTCGTCGGCCTCCGCCGCGGCCCGCGCGATACCGACGTCGAGCGCATAATCGGCGGCCCGGAATTTTTCAATGAGATCCTTTCCGTGGTACTGCAGCCGAGTCGCTTCCCGGCCGCGCGGCTTCACCAGTAGCGGCGCCGCCACCTCATCGTGCCAGCGTTTATGTAAGCTGACTTCGACCTCGACGAAGCGCAGCAGTTGCGGCGCGCGCAGCCGCTTGAGTTGGTCTTCGAGATCGGCGAAGGCGATGTCCAAGTGGGCTTGCGAGCGGCCGTAGGGGTCCAAGAAATTCGCTTGCAACGTGCTGGTAAACCCGCGCAGGCTGGTTTCCTGATCGAGCTGGTCGCGAAAGACCGCATCGCGCGCGCCCTGCGCCAGGCGCACGTCGCGCTGATAGTTGGTCGCGCCCGCGAACGTCCAATACAGCCAGATCGCCGAGGACAACAGGACGATGAAGCCCACGGTGAGCACGAATGCTCCCCGCGCGCGGGTCAGACCGGAACTCGACGCTTGCATAGAGCGAACTAGCCGCAGCGCGGCGATGTGCTGGCGGTGTGCGGCAAAGTCCTCGCTGAGGCCGGATGGTGCATCCGGCGTGCTGAGCGAGGAAGTCGCGAATCCATCAAATCTCCTAACCGCGCAAACGAGCAAAGAAGACATCGTCATAAACGTCTGCCAGTTGCGACTCGAGCCTTTGTAGCGAGCGGAAGCCCGCACGAATCAACTTCGCCTTCATCACACGGCTGCCTGTTGACGCAGCGAAGTGCAGTCCCGGTCACCGAGAAACTTCGCCCGGCGCTCCAGGGAGCAAGGCAAGCGAACGCGGGGACTTGCGGGCAATTGACCGTCGACGCAGTCGACCCACAAGACGGCGAGCGCGTAACACGTTTCGCCGCATCGCCTCGAAGGGGATAATCCGCGGGCTGGGAGGATCGATGTCACTGGAAAAATTTATTTATTGCCCATGTAAACATCCGCTCGACGTGCACACCGAGCGCGGCTGCGCGAAATGCACGTGCCATGCCGGCCAGCGCGAAGTCATTGATCGGCTCCTGGATTTCGAGCGCGACGCGATTCACCGGACGTGGCTGGGAGCTGCGGCGACCGACGCGGGCAGCGATTCCATGCGCGCGGCGCGCTGATCGGTGCGACCGGTTCGCGTCTACCGCTTGTGGGTATACGATCAGACATGAATGACACGACGAAAACCGCGAAACCGAGTCTAGCGTTCGATTCTTCCGATGTTGACGCGAACGAACGGCATTCGCTGCAGACGTACGTCAGCGATTTGTTGGCGCTGTCCAAGCACATCGAAGTGCCGGTCGAGCGGCAACTCAACGCCGACTCGGCCAATTACGCCGATGCGCTGGCGATCCTGACCGACATCAAGAACGTCGTCTCCGGTCAGCGCGCCGGCCTCGAGGCCGAACTCGCACGTTTGGGCGGCCACGGCGCCTCCGGAATCAAATCCGCCTGGTCCGCACTGTTGGGTGCCGGTGCCGCGGCGCTCGGCAGCGTGCGCAAAACGCAGGTATCGAAGAATCTGCGCGACGACTACACAGCGCTGGGACTTGCTTCGATCAGCTACACGATGCTCCACGCAACGGCGCTTGGATTGGGCGAAAACGCGACGGCGACGTTGGCGCAGCGTCATCTCGAGCAGATCACGCCGCTTATCGTGCGGATTAGCAAAACGATTCCGGCCGTTGTGTTGCAAGAGCTCCGCGACGACGGCGAAGCGGTCCAGGTGAGTGCCGCTGACATTTCGGCGAAACTGACCCACGCGGCTTGGCAGCAGTCGAACTAACAGCGCGGCGAACGAACAGCGCGGTCAGTCGTCGTCGCGGCGCGGGCCGCGCTCGTCGACATCGGGGCCGGGCTTGGGATCGGGTTCCGGCTTCGCATTGAGGTCGAGCGGGGCGCCGGCCCGGGTGAGTTCGCGCTGCAGCGGCGTTACGTCGTCGGCGATGAACGCACGGAAGCGGTCGAGCGCCGTTCTCGTTTGACCGGCCAGCGCCGCGGCTTCGCGCACGGCTTCGTTGGTCGGTATCGAGCGCGAAGCGGAGGCGATGAGCGCCACGAGCCGTTCGCGGAGTTGATCTTGCAGAAAGTCGTTGTCCTGACTGTTGTCGGGCTGTGAGGTCAGCGTTTTCTCGATGTCGTTCGCCGCGCCGGCGAGGCTGCGCAGTCGCGCCGATAAGACCGCATCGCCGGCGGTGCCGTCGATCGCGGTGGCGCGGGCGGGTAACTGCAAGCGCAGATTATCGAGTTCGTTGAGCGCATCGTCGATTTCCGAAAGCTCCGTGTACAGTCCGGTCACGAACGCATGGCCGCGCTGCTCGTCGCGATCCGACGCGACCACGCGCCGGTCCGCATCGACGCGAATCGTCGACCGCAGCGTCGCGCCGTCCCGATGCATTTCCACGGTGTAGAGCCCGGAAAGCACCGCAACGCCGTGCGCGGGTCCGCGATTCCACTTTGGCGCGCGGAGCCACAGCGTCGGTCCGTCCGCGTAAAGGTCCCAAGCCACGCGGTTGAAACCCGGCTGGTTCGGAACCACCGGGACGCTCTGTTCATCCACGTCGTGCGTCCCGCCCAGATGGCGGACGGTGCGGCCGGCCGGACCGATGATGTCGATCGTGGGCGACGCGGCGGCGGCCGCGCGCTGATAGAACGTGATGAGCGCCGGTGCGTCGGGATCAGCACCCGCTGCCGCGACCGCCGTCGTCGGGGTGAGGCGTTCGGCCAGCACGGCGTCGCGCGGCGGGAAGAGCATCACGCCGGCCGCTTCGGCGGCGGCGCGGCGCTCGAGTCCGCGCAGATCGTCGAACACCCAGACCCCGCGGCCGTGGGTACCGGCGATGAGGTCGCCGGCATCGGGCTGGATGCGCAGATCACGCACCTCGACGGGCGGCAGATGCGCGGGAAACGGGGCCCAGCTTTCACCCCGATTTTCCGACCACCACACGCCGTGTTCGGTGCCTGCGAAAAGTACGGCCGGGTTGTGCGGGTCTTCGCGCACGACGTGCACGAAATCGCCGGGATCGAGGTTTGCCGCAAGTGAACGCCACGTCGCGCCGAAGTCGTCGGTCGCGAAGATGTAGGGCCGGACGTCGCCGGTGAAGTGCCGCTCGACGGCGATGTACGCGCGGCCAGGACTCGCATGCGACGCTTCGATGGCGACGACCCGCGCATCGGCATCGAGTCCGGGCACCGCGACGTCGATCCAGGTGCCGCCATCGTCGCGCGTGAGCTGCACCTTGCCATCGTCCGTGCCAACCCAGATCAGGCCGCGCGCCAGCGGCGAGGGCGCGACGTCGAGGATGGTGTCGAACGTTTCCGCACCGGTAACGTCGCGCCGCAGCGGCGTGCCGGAAAGGTCTTGGCGGTCACGCAGATTGCGGGTGAGGTCGGGGCTGATCGGCTGCCACGACAAGCCGCGGTCGGACGAGCGCAGCACGACGTTCGCGCCGTAATACGCCGTGCCGCGGTCGAAGGGCGAGAACGCTAGCGGCGCTTCCCAGTTGAACCGGTAGCGCAGATCGCGCGGGGGCACGACGTTCTGATCGCGCAGATAGGGTGAGACGTTGCTCGCCGTCAGGGTCGCAAGCGAGAAGCGGCGCAGCTCGCCGCCATAGTCGCCGCCGCCGGCCGACGACCACACGACGCTCGAATCGACAGGGTCGGGCCAGACCCAGGTGCCGTCGCCGCCGTCGACTTTGGTCCAATCGCGTTGCAGAATGCCGTGGGTGTCGCCAGTGTCGGACGGGCCGCACCACGAGCCGTTGTCCTGCAGCCCGGCGCACACGTCGTACGGCCGGCGCCGATCGTAGCCGACATGATAGACTTGCGCGGTCGTCAGCGTCCGGCGCCAGTCCCAGGTTTTGCCGCCGTCGCGCGAGATGCCCGGACCACCGTCGTTGCCGTCGAGGATCACGTTTCCCGAACGTGCGATCCACAGGTCGTGATGATCGCCGTGCAGATCGCGTCCGGCGACGTGCCAAGCCTTGCCGCCGTCGTTGCTCTCGGCGAGCTTTACCGAAACGGCGAACAGATGATTCGCGTCGTGCGGGTCGACGACGATACGACTGTAGTAGAACGGCCGCTCGTCGATGAGCGTGTTCGCCGAAACGCGCGTCCAATGATCGCCGCCGTCGTCGGAGCGCCATAATATTCCGGCTTGCGACTCGATGATCGCGTAGATCCGGTTGGGATCGCTCGGCGCGACCGCAAGGCCGATGCGCCCCAGCGGTCCGTCGGGCAGTCCGCCGCCGGTGAGCGCATGCCACGTCCCACCGCCGTCGGTCGACTTATACAGACCATCCGCGGCGCCGCCGCTCGTCAGATGCCAAGCGTTGCGATGAAATTGCCACATCCCCGCGAAGACGATATCGGGCCGGCCGGGCACGACGGCGATATCGGATGCGCCGGTCGAGCGGCCGACAAAGAGCGTCTTGCGCCAGGTTTGGCCGCCGTCGTCGGAGCGATACACGCCGCGGTCGTCGCTGTCGGCGAACGGATTGCCGAGCGCCGCGACGAGCAGGTGTTCGGAATTGCGCGGATCGACGATGATGCGCGCGATCTGCGAGGTTGCCTCGAGACCGCGGTGGCGCCAGGTCGCGCCGCCGTCGGTGCTGCGGTAGATGCCATTCCCGGCGACGACGTCGTTGCGCGGCCAGGCTTCGCCGGTGCCGACCCACACATCGTTTTTGTCCAGCGCCGAGATCGCGACGGCACCGATCGATGCGGCGCCGGTGCCGTCGAACACCGGCTGCCAATCGATTCCGCCGTTGGTGCTCCTCCAGAGCCCGCCGCCGGCGCTGCCCGCGTAGAAAAGTTCGGGGTCAAGATCGGTCCCGGCAACCGCGGCGATCCGGCCGCCGGCGATGCTGGGACCGACATTGCGCCAGCCCAAGCCGTTGATCGGTGTCGCACTCGGTGCGGGCGCCGGCGTGGGCGACGGTTCGGCGGCGACGGCGGCGAACGGGATGCGGCACGCCATGAAGCCGCAAACGAAGAGAATGAGCCCAAACCACCCGATACGGGAAGACATGCTCGTCACTACGCAGCGTAGGGACAAAACTCTTCGGTACTCTTGCCAGGAGAGTCAATCAAGCGTTGCGCGTCCAGCCCGGAACGGACGACCGCTGACGGCGTCGAAATCCCGACGGCACCACACACGAAGGAGTTTTATGACCACGCAAACGCTTTCCGAACGCAACGACGTGATCACGTTTCGCGGCAACCCGATGACCCTCGTCGGGCCGGCCCTTCACCCCGGCGAAAGCGCGCCGGCGTTCACGCTCGCTTCGGCCGACCTCGCGCCGTTCACGTTGAATGATGCACTCGCCAAGGGGTCGCGCGCGGCGCTGCTTATCGTCGTACCCTCGCTCGATACGCCGACGTGTTCGGTCGAAACGTCGACCTTCCATAAACGCCTGGCCGAAGTACCGCCGGACGCCGCGGCGTTCGTCATCAGTCTCGATCTCCCGTTCGCGCAGAAGCGCTGGGCCGACGCGAACGAAGCCGGCGCGTTGACCTACCTCTCTGACTATCGCGATCACAACTTCGGATTGGCCTATGGCTTGCTGATCAAAGAAATCGGATTGCTGGCGCGCGCGGTGATCGTGATCGACAAGGACGCCAAGCTCAAATACGTCGAGATCGTACCGGAAGTGGCCGCCGAACCGAACTATGACGGAGCGTTCGCGGCACTCTCGTAAACAACGCGGCAACGCCGCGGACCGCCGACTGCGCGGGCCGCGGCATTGCGACGGCGAGCCGTCTTCAGCCGGCTTTGGACATCAGCGGGTCCGCGGCTTCGATAGTGCGCCGCCGCAGCATCGTCGCGTCGGGCAACTTCAAGTCGCTGGCTAACCGCAATTTCGCCAGCACGCCGATCGTCAGCCAGGTGGCGTCGAACTCGAACCAGCGCAAACCGTGGCGCGCCGAAAACGGAAATGCGTGATGGTTGTTGTGCCAGCCTTCGCCCCACGCAAGCAGCGCGACCCACCAGTTGTTGGTGGCATGATCCTTGCCGGGCGAGCGGAACACGCGGTAGCCGCTCAAGTGCGCGGCACTGTTGACCAGCCAGGTCACGTTGTAAACCGCGGCCAGCCGCACGAACATCCCCCACACGACCCACGACCAGCCGCCGATC
>PLAE01000132.1 GCA_003134035.1 Candidatus Velthaea versatilis | reverse complement strand
CTAGACGACGGCTTCGCCCGAGATACCGGCGAACCGGCGCGAAGGTTTCGCGGCCCGACGCGCAAAGCGCAGTTGGTGAACCGCGAGATCATTCGCCGGCTATTGCGCGAAGCACGGCCGTATTACACCCGGCTGATCGTCGCCATGCTGCTGGGCGTCCTCGCCGGTCTCGCGCCGCTCGCGCTCATCCAGTTGCCCTCGCTGCTGATGACCAAGGTGATCTCGTACGCGCATGAAGCGGGCGGCGTGAATTATCCGACGACGGTGAGTTGGCCCGCGCTGTGGCTGGTGTGCGGGATCATTTTCTTTTCGCAGGTCGTCGGCAACGTGGCGGGTTACGGCCAAAGTTATCTCACCGCGTGGTCCGGGCAGCGCATGATCGCTTCGCTGCGGGCGCGGCTCTTCGACCGGGTGAACCGGCTGCCGCTCCTGGAGTTCGACAAGTGGCGGCCGGGCGAGTTCATCGCTCGTTTCTCCAGCGATTTGGCGCTCATGACGGACGCCGTGAGCATCTCGCTGCCGCAGATGGTCCAGGTCACCGTCACCTTCATGTGTGCGCTGGTCTACATGATCTCGGTCGACTGGTTTTTGGCGCTGGTGCTGCTCGTGTGCACACCGTTCGTCTCGATCGTGATCGGCCGTTTCAATAAGCTCGTAGTGATCAGCACGCGGCGCGCCCAGGAACGGATTGCCGACTTATCCAGCAATTTAACCGAGGTCCTCAGCAACGAACGCGTCGTCAAGGCGTTCCGGCGCGAAGACTTCGAGCGCGATCGTTTCGCGGCGGCGAACGAGCGTTTCTTTGGTGCCAACATGAAGGTCACGCAGCTCAACCAAACGCAAGCGCCGGTGATCGCGACGATCGTATCGCTCGCGATCGTTGTCGTCGTCATCACGATCGTGCGTGAAATCTATCTTGACCGAATCAAACCCGCCGAAGCAATCGCGTTCTTCGGCGCGGTCGCGTTGATGATCAACCCGATGAACCGCTTCTCGATCTTTTTGGGCGATTTTTCGCGCGCGCTCGTGGGCGCGGGCCGGGTGTTCGAGATCCTCGATCTGCCGGTCGAGCGAGACGATCCGCCCGGCGCGCTGCGGCTGCCCGCGATAGCCGGGCACATCCGTTTCGAAGACGTGCGCTTCGCGTACGCGCCCGGCAGCGCACCCGTGCTCGATGATTTTAGTGCCGAGATGCTGCCCGGCGAAACGGTCGCGCTCGTCGGTCCGTCGGGCGCGGGCAAGTCGACGATCGTCAACCTCGTGCCGCGCTTCTTCGATCCCCAAGGCGGCCGGATCACCGTCGACGGCGTCGACATCGCCGCGGTTCGCCTGGGCGATCTGCGCGAGGCTATCGCGATCGTGCCCCAGGAAACCCAGCTCTTCAACGGCTCGGTGGCGGACAACATCCGCTACGGGCGGCTGGATGCGACGATTGCCCAGGTTCACGAGGCGGCCGCGGAAGCCAATGCCGACGAGTTCATCTTGGCGCTAACGGACGGCTACGACACGATCGTCGGCGAGCGCGGCATCCGCCTGTCCGGCGGGCAGCGCCAGCGCATCGCGATCGCGCGCGCGATCCTGCGTGACCCGCGCATCCTGATTCTCGACGAGGCGACGAGCGCGCTCGACTCGTACTCCGAAGCACTCATCGAAGACGCGCTGGATCGCGTCCTCGTCGGCCGCACCACGCTCATCATCGCCCATCGCCTCTCGACGATCCGCCGCGCCTCGAAAATTCTTTATATTGAAGCGGGCCGGGTGCGCGAGGTCGGGACCCATGAAACGCTGCTCGCCGCGGGCGGTCCCTACGCGACGCTGCACGCGACGCAATTCGCGCGGTCTTGACGACTTACCGCGGGGAGGCTAGCGCCGCGGTCGCCGCGCGAATGACCTCGAGGTACCACGACGGTCGGCTTCGCGCCTAAAGTCGTCCCCCGCTCGTGCCGAACGATGGAGCGATGGGTGCAATAAACTTCGGTCAGACCGTCGGAATACTCGAGAACGCGATGAGCGGGGCCGCCACGACGAACGCCGCGGTCGCCAACAACGTCGCCAACGCTTCGACACCGCAATTTCAGCGGACCGACGTATCGTTCAAAGATGCGCTTGCGCGCACGGAGGCGCCCAGCGCCGATCCGAACGAGTTTTTACTCGCCACCGACGACCCGCGCCAAATCGGCGTGGACGGACCGGCCGGCACCGAGGCATTCTCGATTACTTCGACGGTCGATGAATCCGAGCAGATGCGCGTCGACGGCAGCAACGTCGACATCGATCAAGAGATGGCCAAACTTTCCCTTAACTCGAGTTACGCCCAAACGATGGCGCAACTCGCGACGAATTCGTTCACGCGCATCAAAGATGCGATTCAGGAGCACGCATAATCGTGGGACTTTACTCATCAATCGAGGTTTCGGCCTCCGGCCTGTCGGCTGAACGGCTCGCGATGGACGTCATCGCCAACAACCTGGCGAACGTCAATACGACCCGCACGCCCGAAGGCGGTCCCTTCAAGCGCCAACTCGTGGTGTTCGCGCAGAAGCAAGACGCCGCGGCGCAAACCGACTCGCTGAACGGCAGCACGCCTTCAAACGCCGGCGTACAGGCGGTCGGCATCGTGAACGACACGAGCCCCGATAAACTCGTCTATGACCCTTCGCACCCCGATGCCGATCCGCAAGGCTACGTGCACATGCCCAACATCGAAGTCGTCAAAGAGATGGTCGACATGATGGCCGCATCGCGCGCCTACGAAGCCAACGTCACGGCAATTAGCGAATCACGCACGATCGGTACCGCGACGCTCGGGATCCTGCGCGCCTGATGGACATTTCAAGCATCATGGCCAAGGTTATTCCGGGCACGTTCGCGCCCGACATGAGCGCGTCCGAGGCGCCGTCGATCTCGCCGATCCCGTCGCTGCGGGCCGACAACGCCGCACTCGACACGGGCGACGCGACCGCGGCGATCGACGGCGTTTCGCCGGCGACCGGCGTCACCAGCTTCAAGGACACCCTCAAAAACCTGCTCGGCGACGTCAATACGGCCGTCAATACCAGCGATCAGAACACGCGCGATCTCGCCACCGGCAAGACCAACGACGTTAACAAGGTTGTCACCTCCGTCGAAGAAGCGAATCTCGCCCTGCAATACACGATGGCGATCCGCACCAAGCTGCTTGACGCGTATTCCGCCGTCGAACGGATTTCGGTCTAGCCGCGGATTGGTCGCACGCGCGCACGCGCGTGCACCGGACTCTTCGCCGCCCGGTCGGCGAGCAGCGCTTTCACCGCACCCACGATCGCCGAGTAGGCCGGTTTGCGGTAAGCCCAGCATTCTTGTGAGGGCGGCACGTACACGGCCATCGTCGCGTTGGCCTCGAAGACGACTACGTTTGCGTCAGCGTCGAGAGAAAAATCGATTCCGGCGTAGTCGAGATCGAGAACTTCTCCGACGCGGGCGAGCGCGGCGAGCACTTCTGCGCCTAACGTGCCCTCGATATCGTTGAGGAAGCGCGCCTCTTCGGCGCGGTAATCGGCACGCTCGGCCATATCCGCCGAAAAATAGTGCACCTTCCAGTCGTGCGCGATCGCCAGATGGGCCGGGTAGATTCGCCCGTCGACGAAGAGAACGCGGTATTTGCGAACGCAACCATCCGCGCCGCGCAGGTCGAGAAAATTGATGAGGAAGAGTGTTTCGCCGGGCACGCGCGCGAGCGTTGGTGCGAGATCGTGCGCTTCGGCCACGCGCTCAAAGTAGGCGCCGGCATGATGGCCCGGCGTCCGCACGAGGAGCGGAAACGTCCAACCGCCGGCCGCGAGGCGGGCCGCGGTGAGCGCCGTTCGCGCGACGCGCTCGGTGCGCGGGGCCACGACGCCCGTGACGCCGTGCAAGCGCAGCGCGTTCGCGGCGCGGCCGCCGGCGAGAACGCGGTCCGGATCGTTGACGACGGCGGCCGATGAGGCCGCGCATACCGCGCGCGCTCGCGCGAGGGCCTGAGGACACCGGTCGGCGTCGCCGATGGCGTTAAAGATGACGTCGTGCGGCGGCAACGCCAAGCCGTCGCGAAAGCCTTCAACGACGAAGGTGGTCGTCTCGACGCTGCGGTCGTCCAGAAACGGATGCGTTACCATGTCCCCGCCGCGCGCCGACACCAAGAGCAGTACGCGCAGCGGCGTTCCGGAACCGCGATACGGCTGGGTCCAACTCGCGCGTTTCTCGAACGCGCGCTCGAGGTGCTCCTGCGCGGCAACGGCATCGCCGGTAACTTCGTACACCAGAGCCAGCCCGTGGTGCGCCGCGAAGAAATCCGGATCGCGCTCGAGGACTTGCGTGAAATGACCCTGCGCACCTTGAACGTCGCCCTGGTCGAGCAAGACTCGCGCCAGGTTTACCTGAGGGATCGGTGCGTCCGCGTGCCGGCCCAGGGCGCGTTCGAAAAATGTGCGCGCTACGGCCAACTCACCGCTGCCGTGTGCCATAGCGCCCAAATTGACGAGCGATCCGAGGTGACCGGGGTCGCGCTGCAAAATTGCGGCGTACGCTTCCCAGGCCGCGTCGTTCCAGCCCAAATCTTCCAAGCAGCACGCGCGCTCGAAGCGCAATTCGAGCGAGTCGGGCGCGTGTGCCAGCCGCCCTTCGATCTCCGCAAGCTGCTCTTCACTGCTGTATTGCCGTGCAGCGATCCGCATCCAATGCACATGTCGCGGGCCGCGCAAGGACACCTGCCCACCAGCGACGCGCGACGGATCGATGAAGTCGGTCGACGAGGTACGCCGGCGGACTAAGGTTTGTGCACGGTGCGCCGATGGACACAGTGATGCGGCTGGACATCCTCGCACGGGATGAGCCGCAGCTTCACCGGATCGATTGATGGTGAAGCGCGTCACCGCAGGATGCGGTGACTACTGTGCGGAGGAACGACATTGGTCCGTGGACTTTACACGGCTGCGAGCGGAGCGGTCGTAGCGCAATCCAACGTGGACGTTATCTCGAATAATCTCGCGAACGTCAACACTTCGGGTTTCAAGCGCACGCTCATGCAAATCGAAGCGGCCCCGAAAACCGAGATCTTCCGCGATCAAACGGATCCCGGATTCGGTGGCGGTAGCCGCCTCGCGGGAGTCGCGGCGCACGCTTCGGTCGGCGATCTGGGCTTCGGCTCACGCATTTACGATACGCCGGTCGTCTTCGATCAAGGCGCGATTCAGCAGACCGGCAATCCGCTGGACGTCGCGCTGAGCGGGCCCGGCTTTCTCGCGGTACAGAACGCGGCCGGCACCGTCAGCTACACGCGCGGCGGATCGTTTGCGAAGAACGCCCAAAATCAACTCGTGACGCCCGACGGCAACGCGGTCCTGGGCACCGACGGCAAACCGATCGCCGTGCCGGCGCAGGGCGATTTCCAGATCGATCGCACGGGCAGCGTCACGGCGAACGGCGCGCAAGCCGGACAACTAGCGGTCTTCGAGTTCGCCAATTTGAACGCCGTCCGGCCGCAAGGCAGCGCGATGTTCGTGAATTACGGCGCGCCGCCGAAGGCCGCGACGAACACGACCGTCCTGCAAGGCGCGCAAGAGAAGAGCAACGCCGACGTAATTACGTCGATGGTCGGACTCATCGCCAACGAGCGCTGGTTCGACGCCAATGAAAAGGTCATCACGACCGAAGATACCGCGGTCGGAGCCGCGATCAGCACTGTCGGCAAGTCGACGCCGTAATTATGCGACTTACGCTTTTAGGAGTCTGCCCGCTATGATGCGATCCCTGTACACTGCCGCCGCCGGCATGGCCGCGCAGCAGTTCAACATCGACACGATTTCCAACAACATCGCCAACGTCAACACGACCGGCTTCCGCGCCAACCAAGCGCGCTTTCAAGATCTGATCTATCAGCAGTTGCGCGCCGCGGGCACGCCGGTCGGATCGTCGCAGGTTCCCGTCGCGCAAGAAGTTGGCCTCGGCGTGAAAGTCGCGTCGTCGGCGAAGATCTTCACCCAGGGTACGATTCTGCAGACGAATAACCCGCTCGATATCGCGATCGAAGGCGACGGCTTCTTCCAAGTCACCAAACCCGACGGCACGACCGCCTACACCCGTGACGGCTCGTTCAGCCAAAACGCCAATGGCGCGATGGTCACTTCGGACGGCTACTTTCTCAACCCGCAGATCACCATACCGCAAGGCGCGCTGCAAGTCGGCGTCGGAGCCGACGGTGCGGTGACCGCGGTGCTCCCGGGCGCCACCTCGCCCGCGGTGCTGGGCCAAATTCAGTTGGCGCGCTTTACCAATAACGCGGGCTTGGCGCCGACGGGGCAGAACTTATTCACCCAAACCGGCGCCTCGGGGTCGCCCGTCGTTTCGCAGCCCGGCATCAACGGCGCGGGGACGCTGCAAGGCGGGTACACCGAAGGCAGCAATGTCTCGATCGTCGATCAGATGGTCGCGATGATCACCGCCCAGCGCGCTTTCGAGGCCAACTCGAAAGCCGTCACGACGGCCGATCAGATGCTGCAAACCGCAGTTCAGACGAAGTCACCGTAATGATCGCCCGCAGCGCCGGCGCGCTGTGCGCGCTGCTGATCCTGACCCCGGGGCTCGCACGCGCGAGCTTCGCGGGGCCAGCGCAGCAAATCGTCCCGGCCGCGCGGCTCGCCGCCGCCGCCGAACGGGCGGCGCGCACGCTGATGACGGATCTCGATCGCGCGCTCGCGCCGGCGCTCGTCATCACCGATCAGAGCGTGCCTCCGGGCGCGGTCGAAATCGTCGCGGGCACACCGCAAGCGAACCCCAACTACGTCAGCGTTCCGGTGTCGATCGACATCGACGGTAAGCTCGCGCGCACGGTGTACGCCGGCTTTCGCATCACGAATTTCGTGCGCACCGCCGTGGCGGCGCACGATTTGGCGGCCGACGCCATCGTGGGTCCCGATGACCTGACTTACGCCCGGGTGCCGTTCAACGGCCGGCCGGGGCTCGACATCGAAACGTTCGTCGGCCGTAAAGTCCGCTCGGTCATCCCCAGCGGTGCAATCGTCTATCCCGAATTAACGGCGGTCAACCTGATCGTGCAGGCCGGGATGCCGGCGATCTTGATCGTGCACGACGGCCCGGTAAGCATCGCCGCCGACGTCGTCGCGCGCAGCAGCGGCGGCCTGGGCGAATTCGTGACGATCTTCGATCCGCAAACGCAGCGGACGCTCTCGGGCGTCGTTACCGGTCCCGCCACGATCGAACTCACGCTCCCCGGAGGGGATTCATGAAACTGTTGCCGGCGTTGCTCGTCGCTGCCTGCCTTGCTACGGCATTGCCCGTTCGTGCCGATACCCTGTATGTGGCAGCACCGCCGCCCGTCTCACCCGGGCACCCCTACCGACTCGTTACCGATCATCGCGCGACCCAAATCGGCGATCTCGTTTCGGTGACCTTCAACTTTACGACGTCAACGCAGCGCGGGTATACCTCGACGACGGCCAAAGGCTACAATGTCGGTCAAGGCGCGGGCAGCGGTCTGTTCAATATACCGCTGGTCAAGATCGGCGCGAACATCACCGGCTCGACCGGCTCGAGCGCGGCCGATACCAAGACCGACTCATCGTCGTTCACCTCGTCGATGATGGCGACGGTCACGGGTGTGCTGCCGTCCGGCGCACTGCAGATCGAGGGCGATCAAAAAGTCGTCATCAACGGCGAGAACCAATTGCTGCACGTCATTGGTTTTGCGCGGCCTGAAGACATCGACGGCACCGATACGATCCCGTCGACGCGCTTAGCCAACGTTCACGCCGACTATGCCGGCGATCAAACCAAAGATCATAAGGGCATCGTCCAAAAAATCTTGGGCGTGCTCTTCTGATGCGCGCGCTGCGCTTGGTTCGACCCTTCGCCGGTACGCTGGCCGCCGTGCTGTTCGCGCTGGGGCCCGGCGTCGCCGGCGCGCAAGACGTGCATCTCAAGGATGTCGCGCACGTGCAAGGCGTCACCGCCAATCAGCTCGTGGGCTACGGCCTGATCACGGGTCTGGCGGGCACCGGCGACTCCACGACCTTCACCAACAAGACGGTCCAGAACATGCTGCAATCGTTCGGCCTCTCAACGCTCATCGGCGACGTCAAGAGCAAGAACGTCGCCGCCGTCGTGCTGACCGCGTCGCTGCCGCCTTTCGCCCACTCCGGCGACAACATCGACATCACCGCCTCGTCGCTGGGCGACGCGACAAGCCTGCAAGGCGGTACGCTCGTCATGAGCGAGCTGCGCGGCGCCAACAACCTGGTGTACGCGACGGCGCAAGGCCCGATCTCCGTGGGCGGTTTCTCGTCCGGTGGGGACGGCGGCAGCGTGACCAAGAATCACACCGCCGCCGGGCGCATCCCGCAGGGCGGCATCATCTCACGTGACATGTCGACGGCGATTCAGCAAGACAGCACGGGCTTCTCCTATGTCTTGACGACGCCCGACTACAAGACCGCCGCGCACGCCGCCGGTGCGCTCAACACACGCTTCGGCGCCGGAACCGCCCGCGCGCTCGACGCCGAAACGGTGCGGGTCAATTTGCCCGCTCATTACACGAACGATCCGGTCTCGTTTTTGGCCGATGCGGGCGATCTCTCGCTCAACTCGAGTCAGAACGCCAAAGTCGTCATCAACGAACGCACCGGGACGATCGTCTTCGGCGGCGACATCACGCTCGCGCCGGTCGCCATCGCGCACGGCAACCTCACCTTGACGATCACCAAAGACAACGTCGTGGTTCCACCGGGTCCCTTGACCAACGCGGCGTCGGCGACGCAGAGCAACACCACCATCAAGGCGACCGAAACCGGCCGCAAGCTGATTTACCTGACGGGTGCGCCCTCGCTCGCGCAAGTCGTACGGGTCCTCAATACGATCGGCGTCTCGCCGCGCGACCTCATCTCGATCGTGCAGGCGCTGCGCGAATCGGGCTCGCTGCAAGCCGACTTGGAAATCATGTAATGGGAACGGAGATTTCGCCGCTTATGTCTACTGTCGCGCCGATCGCGCTTACTGGTCCGCCGGTTGCAACGGTGGCGCTTCCGGGTACGCCGTCGACCGTCGCAAGCACGCCGGTCGGCGCCGCAAACGCCGCGACTTCGGCCGCGAAGCCGCCGTTGACCGCCGAGCAAAAGGCCGCGCTCAAGAATCTTCACGCGACGGCCCAACAGTTCGAGTCGCTCTTCGTGAACATGCTCTTCAAGTCGATGCGCGCGGCCTCGCCGCAGACGTCGATCACCGGCGAGAAGCTCTCACCGGCCGAGACGACATTTAGCGAGATGCTCGATGAAAAGCGGGCCGAGTCGATCGCGCAAACCGGCGCGTTCGGGATCGGAAAGGTCCTCGAGGATCAGCTCAAGGCCTCCGTCCTCGCCAATCCGGCCAAAGCCGCCAAAGCGCGCCTTGCGCCGGCGGGCATCCTATGAGCGCCTTATCGTGGCAGGCGTTCGCGGACGCCCTCGCCGAGGAAAGCCGCTGCTTGGGCGAACTCGGTGCCGCGTCGCTGGAAATGACCAGCGCCCTGGTCTTCGGACCGGCCGCGAAGATCGATGCCGCCGACCGCGCGGTCGAAGCGCGCAGTGCCCTGTTTCTCGGCGCGCAGAAACGCCGCGTCGCGATGATGAAGAACGGCTTCGGCGACAAAACGCTGCGCCAAGTCTGCGGCTTTGCCCCGGCGTCGCTGCGGCGAAACGTCTTTGGTTCGCTGCGCGAACTGCGCACGAACGGCATCGCCCTGCGCATCACCGTCGCCAACAATAAGGCGCTGATCGTGGCGGGTTTGGCGCGCATCGCGAAGACCATCGTCGTGATGCAAAAGGCGTTCACCGAACAAGTTGGGACCTATCGCCGGCGCGGAACGGTGCCGCTTTCCAGTGGAAGTATGATCGTGAGTCGCAAAGCATGAGTTTCTTCGGCTTCAATTTAGTCGGCAACGCGCTCGACGCCTACCAGCAAGCGGAGACCGTCACGGCGAACAACATCGCCAACGTCGGAACACCTGGTGCGTCGCGGCAGTCGGCCGTCGTTACCGAACAGACCCCGATCGCGAGTTCGCCGTTCTACGGCTCGAATACGGGGAAGCCGGGCACCCTGGGCGAGGGCGCGGTCGTCAATCAGATCGCGCGCATTCACCAGGACAGCTACGACAGCTTGTTCCGCGGCGCCTCATCGTCGCAATATTTCTACACCAGCGAGCAGCAGCAGCTCTCGAATCTGCAGAGCAACTTCGGCGAACCCAGTAACGGCGTGAACTCGGCCTACGCCGCGCTGCAGACCGCCGTAAGCAGCGCCGGCGCGGCGCCGACCGCGAGTGCGGTTGCCAGTCGGGAAGGCGTACTCACCGCGGCCCAGACGTTTGCGACGGCGCTCAACACCGCCAGCTCCGCGATCACGCAACAGGAGGGAAGCGTTCTCCAGTCGGCGTCGAGCGTCGTCGATCAAGCCAACACGCTCATCGATCAAATCGCGTCGCTCAACGGTCAGATCCGGGCGCTGTCGGCGACCGGCGATAACCCGAACACTTTTCTCGACCAACGCGACACCGCGATCGATCAGCTCGCGCAGATCGTGCCGACGACCACCACGCTGCAGCCCAATGGTTCGTCGATTGTAAGCATCGACGGCCGGCCGGTCGTGAGCGATACCGTGACCTACCACCTCGCGCCGCCCGTCATCGGCACGTCCTCCAACGGCACGCCGACCATGGTCGTCGGCTTCGCAGACGATCCCGTTCCGAATAATCCGACGCCGATCCCACTCGGGAGCGCTCAGCTCGGCGGGTTTACCGACGTGTACAATAACAAGCTTGTGCCTTATGGCCAGCAGCTCGATAATGTCGCGAGCTCCGCGGCGAACGAGATGAATCGGATTACCCAAGCCGGTGTGGACTACAACGGGAGCGCGGGGACCGGCCTGTTTGCCACCGTGCCCGGGCAGGTCGTCAGCGCATCCAACATCGCCCTTGCCATCACCGATCCCACGAAGCTCGCGCTGGGCTTGATCTCGACGGCCGCCGGCAGCTTGACGCAGGCGATGAATTCGGGCACCAACACCGTGTCCACCTCCGTTGCGATCGACGGGAATCTGACGCTGGCCAATCCGCCGTCCGGCGCGCTCACCGGGACCCTGACAATCTCGGTTGACGGACTGACGGCGACGTCCTCGCCGGCCGCGCAGACCTTCACGTACAATACCGGCGCGACCGGCAATGCCGATACGATCGGCGACTTCATGACGAATTTCAACGCCGGTCATTTCGGCGTTACGGCGACATTCGATGCCTCGACGCAGCAGATCGCATTCGCCCGCGACCCCAACAACATCGACGCGGTGCATCGGGGGCTGCAGGGGCAGAACGCCACCACGGCGGGCTATACGATTACGGATTCGAACGCGGCGAGTGCGGGAACCGCGCAAGGAACGCCGGCCACAAGTTTGCTCCAAGCGCTCGGTGCGCGAAACCTCAACGGCGTCGCGCAGACGTCCCTGAATGCCTACGGCACGGGCGACAACGGCGGGGCGAACGCGCTCACCGCGCTCTTCTCGCAAAAGGTGGGGGTCGGCGCACTGCAGACCACCGCGTCCAACGTAGTCTCAGCCGGTTCGGCGGTAACGATCACGCAGCCGGCGGGACTGCCGGCAGCGTTCGCGACGGTCAACGTCGGCCAAATGCTCACGATCGTGAACGCCGCGACCGGGACGCAGCAAAACGTCGCGGTCACGGCGGTCAACCGAAATACGGGGACGATCACGGTCGATGCGTCGGCGACGATCAACAGTGGGGATTCGATCACCACGGCGCAGATACAAACGTTAGGCGCTAACTATCAGAGCCTGATCACGAGTATGGCGCTCGACGCGAGCACCGCGACGAGCGGCGTCCAATCGCAGACCGCTCTTGCAACGAGTATCGATTCGGCTCGCCAAAGCGTCGATGGCATCAACATCGATGAAGAAACACAGAACTTACTCAAGTTTCAGAGCGCGTACGCGGCTGCGGCCAAAACGCTGAGCACGCTCAACGCCATGATGCAGACCACGCTCGGTCTCATCACCGGCGGCTAGAAAAGGACGAACGACAGATTATGCGCATAGCAACATCGACGATTTACGGCCAGCAGGCGCTCGCGATCGGCAATCTCGAGAGCCAATATCAGACTCAGGGTCAGGATTTGTCGACGGGCAGGTCGCTCAACGCGCCGTCGGACAATCCGACCCAAATCGCCGCGGACCTCAACGTCCGTGCGACGATCAAAGTCGAAGGCCAGCAGACGACCAACGTGCAAGCCGCGACGGCACAGCTTACCGCGACGGACAGCGCATTGGCGAATCTGACGTCGATTCTGCAGAGCGCGCGGCAGTTGGCGACGAGCGCCGCGACGACGTTGATTTCGTCCACCGCGCGGGCGAACATCGGGGCCGAAGTGGATCAGTATCTGCAACAGGCGGTCGGGATCGCGAATACGCAGTACGGCGGTACATACGTCTTCGGCGGGAGCGCGCAGTCTTCGGCGCCGGTCACGACGACGGGCTCGCCGATCTCGTCGGTCGGCTTCACGGGCAACCAACAGGCGCAGGCGCCGCTGGTCTACAACGGGCAAAGCATCGCGCTCGCGCCGTCGCTGCAGCAGGCGTTCAATTACAACGCGACCAACGGTTCGCCATCGGTTTTCCAGACGCTCATCACGCTGCGCGACACGCTCGATAACGGCACCGTCACCGACCAGAGCGCGCAATCGATCAATCAGGCGGGTCAGGTCATTTACGGCGCCGCGTCGCCCACGCCGACCACGCTCGGCACGGTGACAGCCGCCGGCTCACCGTTTTCGGTCGTTCCGGCCGCTGACAGCGCCGGCACATACTCGATCTCGATCAATAGCGCCGATGCCGCGGGCACCAACCATATCGAAGCCTATACGTTCAGCGCGACGAGCGCCGTCGACGGACCCGCGCTGCCGGCGCCGGCGACGAGCATCACGGGCGCGATCAACGCGAACACGGCCGTAACGGGCCTCAGCGCCCGCTTCGACGCGCAGACGCAGCGTTTGATTCTTACCAACGCGGGCGGCGGCTCATTCAACGTTACGGACGAGCCTTCAACGGGCGCCACGGGCACATCGAACTTCACCAAGGTTTTCGCGCTCACCGGATCGGCGACGTTGCCGCAGACCATCTCGACTCAGTTGGGCGATTTAGACCATACGCTGGACGTCACGCTCAACGGGCGTGCGATCGTCGGATCGCGCATGAACGCGCTGACCTTGATAAACACTCAGGTTAGTACCGATGTCATGGACAATAGCGCCGTGCAAAGCGGTATCGAGGACACCAATGTACCGGCGGCCACGACCGCGTTCTCGGCGACGCAAGCCGCCCTGACCGCATCGTACAGCACCACGACGCGATTAGAAGCAAAAGACCTCTTTGATTACCTCTAAACTCAAGCACGCGGCATCTGCCCTTAAACCGGCGAGCGGCACGATGCCGCAAGGAGCATTCTTGGAAACCCTACTACGCGAAGACCAGAACGCGCAGGCCCCAAAGACAACGACGATCTATCTGCCGCGCTTCGGTGAGTGCAGCTATGTTAACTCCGAAGTTATTCGATTCCCTTGGGGCTTACCGGGGTTCGCCGCGCTGCGCCGATTCTTGGTGCTATCCGTGGACGGGGAACAAGGTTACATCTGGTTGCAGAGCCTCGACGACCTCGGCGTCGCGATTCCGCTGTGCGACCCGTGGTCGCTTTTCGAGGATTACGAAGCGCCGTTGCCGCTGTACGCGAAACAGTCGCTCGAGATCGTAACGGCCGAGAGCTTCTGCGTGCTGTGCGTGCTCGTCGCGCGTCCCGGCTCATCCGAGACGACGATAAATCTGCTCGCTCCGATCGTCATTAATCTCGAGACCCGCGTCGGCCGGCAAGTGACGCTCGAAAATCAGCGTTATTCCGTCCGTACGCCCGTCGTGCGCACGGCTGCCGCTGAACCCCCAAAAGAGGTAGTTTCAAACTAACCTCACGAACGAGTAGCGCAAGAAAACGCTTCCGGCGTGACACTCATTTATCAGCCACGGAGGGCGCGCGATGCTCGTTCTGTCTCGCAAACTCAATCAGGCCATTATGATCGGGGACAATGTGAGAATCGTTGTCGTTTCGGTCGATCGAGACCAAGTCAAGCTAGGGATCGACGCACCGCGGGAAATACCCGTGCATCGGTCCGAGGTCTTCGATGAGATCCAGCGCGCCAACCGCGAAGCAGCCGGCTTGGCGGCGGTGCCCTCGTCGGACGCCGTTCCCCCGTCAATCGCCGCTCCGGTTGTCTTGAGTCCCCCGAAAAACAACAGTCGAAAGCCTTAAAGTATTGGCCGTCGCGGCCGATACCACTTACAGTAGCCAAGATGGCACTGGACCGGTTGCACACTCGTGCAGCCTTCATGGAGGAAGTTCCTAAATGTCGATCAGCCTTGTCA
>PLAE01000243.1 GCA_003134035.1 Candidatus Velthaea versatilis | reverse complement strand
ACGCGCTTGGGCAAAGCGATGCGCGCGACCGCGCAGGATCGCGACGCGGCGCAACTGATGGGCATCGACATCAACACGACGATCGCGCTGACGTTCTTCATCGGCTCGGCGCTGGCGGGGGCGGCGGGGTTCGTCTCGGGCGCCTACTACGGCACGACCTGGTTCTTCAACGGGTTTGCCGCCGGGCTCAAGGCGTTCACGGCCGCCGTCCTCGGCGGGATCGGGAACATCGCGGGGGCGATGCTCGGCGGCTTTGCGATCGGCCTCGTCGAGGCGCTCACGACCCAACTGCTCTCGGATCAATGGAGTAACATCGTCGTCTTCGGGCTCTTGGTGGTGGTGTTGATCGTGCGGCCGTCCGGCTTGCTGGGCGCGACGCTCTCGACGAAGGCGTGATGCCGCCACGACTCGTCCGCGGCTTCGGCTTTCTCGCGCTCGCCGCGATCTTGCCGCTGGTCGTGCACGACGGCGGCTTCGTCAACTTTCTCACCGATGCCGGCGCCTACGTGCTGCTCGCGCTCGGACTCAACATCGTCGTCGGCTTCGCCGGATTGCTCGATCTCGGCTACGCGGCGTTTTTCGCGATCGGCTCGTACAGTTACGCGATGCTCGCAAGCGGGCAATTCAACATCCACATTCCGTTCTGGGTGATGCTGTTCGTCGCGTCGGGCGTCGCGGCGCTGTTCGGAATCTTGCTCGGCGCGCCGACGTTACGTTTGCGCGGCGATTACCTCGCGATCGTCACGCTCGGGTTCGGCGAGATCGTGCCGCAGACGTTTCTCAATCTGCCGCAGTGGACTGGCGGTCCGAACGGCCTCGGCACGCTCGATCAGCCGGTATTCTTCGGCTACCGTTTCGGTTTCAACGTGCTGCCGTACTATTACGTGATGCTTGCGCTCATCGTGTTCGCGGTGTTCGTCGCGCGCAATCTGCGCGACTCGCGCATGGGCCGCGCCTGGATCGCGATCCGCGAGGACGAACTCGCCGCGAAGCACGTCGGGATCAATACGACGACGACGAAACTCGCGGCCTTCGCGCTCGGCGCGTCGTTCAGCGGCCTTGCGGGCGTCGCGTACGGCGCGAAGCTCGGACTCGTCTCGCCCGATCAGTTCCAGTTCAACGTCTCGGTCGCGATCCTCTCGATGCTCGTGCTCGGCGGGATGGGCAACATTAGCGGCGTTATTCTCGGGAGCATCCTCATCTCGTCGCTCGACCGCTTTCTCTTGCCGCAGGCCTCGAATCTGATCTTCGGCCTCACGCACGTGCACGTCGATCTAAGCAACTCGCGCTTTCTGATCTACGGCTTGATCCTCGTCCTCACGATGCTCTTTCGTCCCGAGGGTCTCTTGCCGAACCGTCGTCGCCGCGCCGAATTGCACGCCGGGACCGCCGAGGCGCTTCCCTGATGGCGCTCCTCGAGATGGACGCGATCTCGCAACGCTTCGGTGGGCTCGTCGCCATCGATGCACTGACGTTCACGGCGGAAGCCGGCAGCATCACGGCCCTGATCGGCCCGAACGGCGCCGGCAAGACGACGTTCTTCCGCATGCTCGCGGGCGAGATTCCGCCGACCAGCGGCACGATCGCCTTCAAGGGCACGAACATCACCGCGTTCGACGTCACGCGCACGGCGCAGCTGGGCATCGCGAAGAGCTATCAGATCTCGCAGTTCTTCCCCAAACTCACCGTACGCGAGAACCTCACCATCCCGGCGCTCGCGGCGCGGCGCGGGAAATTCCGGATCGACATCTTCCGCCGCCTCGAAGGCGTCGACGGCCTCGAAGCGCTCGTCGATCGCACGCTTGCGCAAGTCGGCCTGGCTGAACGCGCGAACGATCGCGCCGACGATCTCTCGTACGGCGAAAAACGCCGGCTGGAAATCGGTCTGGCACTCGCAACCGAACCCGAACTGCTGCTCCTCGACGAACCGGCTGCCGGCATGAGCGCGAACGAAACGGCGGATACCGTCGCCCTGATCAAAACGCTGCGCGATCATGTGACGATCGTGATCGTCGAACACGACATGGACGTGATCTTCGGCCTCGCCGACCGCATCCTCGTACTGCAAGACGGCAAGATGATCGCCGAGGGAACGCCCGCAGAGATCCGCGCCGACCAGCGCGTCCAAGCCGAGATGGATGGAGGAATCGAGTGAGCCTGCTCGAGGTTGACGCGATCAATACGTACTACGGCGATTCGCACGTGCTCTTCGACACCTCGCTCGCCGTCGAGCAAGGCGAAGTCGTCGCACTTCTCGGCCGCAACGGCTCCGGGAAAACGACCACCATGCACACGATCTCCGGCGTACTCGCGCCGCGTAGCGGAAAAGTCCGCCTCGCCGGCCGCGACATAACCGGCAAACCGCCGTTCGAGATCGCAAAAGCGGGACTGCAGCTGGTGCCGGATACGCGACGGATCGTGAAGACGATCACCGTCGAGGAAAACCTCCAGCTCGCGGCCTTGACCGCCAAGAATCCATGGCCGATCGCACGCGTCTACGAAACGTTCCCGCGCCTCGCCGAGCGCAAGAAAAACATGGGCCGCGCCCTCTCCGGCGGCGAGCAGCAGNNGATGCTCGCCATCGGCCGCGCCCTCATCCGCGACCCGCAACTCTTACTCTTCGACGAACCCTTCGAGGGCCTCGCCCCGATCATCGTCCGCGACCTCGTCGAAACGACGCGCAAACTCGCCGCAAACGGCCACACGATTCTCGTCGTGGAGCAAAACATTCGCGCCGCCCTGCGCCTCGCCCACCGCGTCTACGTGATGAGCAAAGGCCAAATCGTCTTCACCGGCACCCCCCACGACCTCGAATCCCAACCCGAAATCATGCACCGCTACCTCGGTGTCTAGCCGGCAACATCCCGCGCGTCCCGCACGTAACGCCACCGTGTCATCCTGAGCCGCCACCGTTTCATCGTGAGCCGCCACCGTGTCATCCT
>PLAE01000263.1 GCA_003134035.1 Candidatus Velthaea versatilis | reverse complement strand
GCGGCGTGCGGCCGATCGGCGACTGATCGATTACGACCATCTTATCGAGTTCGGCCGCGCCTTTGAGCGTGCCGTACGTTCCGCCGGCGGGTTGACCGTGCAGATGCTGGTTGAGCGCTTTGACCAGCACCTCGTTGACCAGCGACGATTTGCCCGACCCGCTTACGCCCGTCACGCAGGTCAGCGCGCCGATTGGAAAATCGACGTCGAGGTTTTTGAGGTTGTTGGCGTTGGCGTTCTTGATGTTGAGCCACGCGCGCGGCGTGCGGCGCGTTTTCGGAATCGCGATGAACTGCCGGCCCGACAAGTACGCCGCGGTAAGCGATTGCGGGTTTTTGAGGATGTCGTCCAGCGTGCCGACCGAGAGCACGTGGCCGCCCTCTGCACCGGCGCCCGGGCCGATGTCGACGATCACGTCGGCGGCGCGCATCGTATCTTCGTCGTGCTCGATCACGATGAGCGTGTTGCCGATGTCGCGCAACGTCTTGAGCGTCCCCAAGAGCCGGTCGTTATCGCGCTGGTGAAGTCCGATCGACGGTTCATCCAAAATGTAGAGCACGCCGACGAGCGCGCTACCGATCTGCGTCGCCAGCCGAATGCGCTGCGACTCGCCGCCCGAGAGAGTCGTCGCACTGCGCGAGAGGTTGAGATAGCCGAGCCCGACGTTGCTGAGAAAGCCCAGCCGGGCGCCGATCTCTTTGAGGATCTGCGCCGAGATGAGCTTCTCGCGCTCGTTCGTCGCGAGCACGTGGAAGAACGTCTCGGCGGTTTCGACCGACATCGTGGTAAGTTCGTGGATCGTGCGATCGGCGATCGTGACCGCCAGCGCTTCGGGCTTGAGCCGCGCCCCTTTGCACACCGTGCACGTCGAGGCCGACTGGTACTTTTCGATGTCTTCCTTGACGTAGTCGCTCGAGGTTTCGGTGAACCGCCGCTGCAGGTTGTTGACAACGCCTTCGAATGCGGCGTCGTAGTCCCACGTGTGGCCGCTTTTCGATTCGTACGTGAAGCGCTGTTTTTTGTCGGTCCCGTAGAGAATTGTGTCCACGAGGTCGGGCGGCATCTTCTCGATGGGCGTCGTGGTTTTGACCCGGCGCGAACGCAGCAGCCGTTCCACTTGCTGCAGATAATACGGGTTCATCGACGGGAAGCGTCCGCCACCGATCGACTTGCTCCACGGCACGATCGCGCCTTGCTCGATCGATTTCGTGCGGTCGGGGATGACCTTCCACGGATCGATCTCGATCTTCACCCCCAGGCCGCTGCACGCCGGGCAGGCGCCGAACGGCGAGTTGAACGAGAACAGCCGCGGTTCGAGTTCCTGGAACGACAGGCCGCAGTAGGCGCAAGCGAAGGCCTCGCTCATCGTGATCTCTTGCCACTGCTTGGTGCCGGGCTTCGTTTCGGCTTCCGGCAGCGCGACCGCGCCGCCGGCGCTTTGCGCTGTGTTGACGGCTTCGTACAGAACGGTGACGATGCCGGTCGAGAGCCGCAGCGTGGTTTCGACCGAATCGGTCAGCCGTTTGCGGATATCGGGCTTGATGACGAGCCGGTCGACGACGACCTCGATCGTATGCTTGCGCTTCTTGTCCAGATCGATCTTGTCGCGCAGTTCCTTGAGCTCGCCGTCGATGCGGACCCGGGCGAAGCCCTCTTTGCCGATCTCCTCGAACAGCTTCGCGTACTCACCCTTGCGGCCGCGGATCATGGGCGCGAGCAGCTGGATCTTCGTGCCGGCCGGGAAGGCCATGATCTGGTCGACGATCTGCTCGCTGCTTTGCGCGCCGATCTCGCGGCCGCACTTGTAGCAGTGCGGCTTGCCGATCCGCGCGAAGAGCAGCCGCAGGTAATCGTAGATCTCGGTGACGGTGCCGACGGTCGAGCGCGGGTTGCGCGAGGTCGACTTTTGGTCGATCGAGATCGCCGGCGAGAGGCCCTCGATGTAGTCGACGTCGGGCTTCTCCATCTGTCCCAGGAACTGCCGCGCGTACGACGAGAGCGACTCGACGTAACGGCGCTGACCCTCGGCGTAGATCGTGTCGAACGCNNGTCAGATCGATGTTCTTGAGGTTATGCTCGCGCGCACCCTTGATGACGATCGAGTCGATAACGCGCGAAGGATGCGTCGGCATGATACCGATGTTCGACCCCAGCCGCGGCGAGACCGTTGCACCCGGGGCCGGAGGGAGCGCGATTCAGGTCAGAAAAACGTGCCTTTGTGGGCCGCCACGAAGCTGAGCAGCCCAAGGCCGATCGCGAGCGCGCCGGCGATGCGCAACGTGAACACCTTCGCGTCGTCGTAGAACGTCTCCGATTGACGCGCGCCGGTCGCGGCGGGCTTGCGCGCGTTGGCGTTGTCGACCAGTTCCGCGACGACGATCAGCGCGAAGCCGATGACGACGATAGCGATCCGGATGGTCACCGGGATTGCCATGGGTCCTCCGGGACGTCTTTATCGGGGCGGTCCGGCGACAAGGACGTCCGGCGCCTGCCGGGCGTTCACGTATTCCCCGACGATCACCAAGGTTGCGTAAGCGGTGACCGCTTGCGAGACCACCGCCGCGACGATCGGACCGAGGAAGGGAATGAATGCCAGCGGCGCCGTGATTAAAAACAGCACGAAGCCGATCACCGCGAGCAAGACGATGATGATGATCGTCGCCAGCGCCCGCTTCAGGGCGATCGCCGCCGACAGTTTCAGCGCCGGAATCGCGCCGTAGTTGTCCAGCACGACGGCCGGGACCACGTACATCGCGAAGAACAAGACCACGAACCAGCCGATCCCCAGCGTCAGAACCGCCGCGACGATCCCGATCACCGCGATGAGCAGCACCGCGGCAAGCAGCCGGCCGGCATCTTCACGGAACGCCGCACTGCCGTCGGCCAACGAGGCCGCTCCATTTTGCCACGCGGCGCCGGCCATCCCCGTCGTGTACGTTTGGGTTATGAGAAACGCCAGCACGCCCACGACCGCGACGATCGCGCCGGCGGCGATGGCCGAACCGGCCCCCGCCACGACCGCGGCAGTGTCGGTCGCACCGGACGAGTCGACCAGGCCGCGATGCGGCAGGACGATCGCCTCGACGATTCCCACAACGATGCCGACGACGAGTCCGGGAACGATGATCACCGGGTTTCTGGCGAGCAGCGACCACGCGCGGGCAAAGATGTTCTCGACCGAATCGCTTTGCACGGGATCCCCTTCAGGCAGCCTCGCAGTTTACGAACTGTCTTTCTGTGCCTTTCCGGACGGACCCTCGATAACGCGTGGCGGCAGCGCTTCCAGGACATCGGCGATCGTGGCGACGATCTTGTCGGGCAGCGGCGCGCCGTCCGGAATCGGGATCGCGTGCACGTCGATGAGCACCGTGAACAGCCCGGCCAGCTTCGCGCCGCTGATATCACGGTCGTAGCGATCGCCGACCATCGCCGTCCGCTCGGGCACGCTGCCCAGGACTTGGCAGGCGTGGCGGAACACGGCGGGATCGGGCTTGACCATACCCATCTCGTCGGCGATAAAAAGCGCGTCGAAGTGCGGGGTCAAGCCCAAGCGCGCGATTTTCTCGTGGTGGGTCGCCGCGAATCCGTTGGTCACGATGCCGAGCTTGCAGCCCCGCACACGCAACGCCTCGATGCATTCGAGCGCCCCGGGCGAAAGTTCGAGCTCGTCGGCGCGCAAGCGCGTGTAGTCGGCGGCGCTGCGCGCGGCCAGCGCGACGTCGTCGATGCCCACGCTGTGCAGCGCATCGGCCCACAGCTGGGCGCGCGCGTCGGTGATGCCAGCCGTCAGGTGCTCGACCGACAGCTTCTTCCAGAATGCTTGCGCCTGCTCGATGTACGCGGTGAGCAAGGCGGCGGGATCGATGCCGTGCGCGCGAGCGACATCGACGGCGACCAAGCGCGCTGCTTCTTGATAGGCGGCGGTATCGTCGTGCAGTGTGTCGTCGAGGTCGAACAGGACGGTGTCGATCGTTCTCACAGCAACATTCGTGTTTCGCCCTACGGACGGCGTCCGCCCGCGGTCGGCGTCCGGGCCGGCCGGGCCGGGGCATCATTCCAGCCGCGACTCGGCTAGGTCGATCTGCCACTCCATGCGGCGGTAGGCCTCGTCGGAGATCGTGCCCGCGCCGCGCATTTCCAAGAGCGCGCGCCGCTCGGCGCGGAACGCCTCGCGCCGCCAGCGGGCCTCGATCTCGTGCTGCGTCGCATCGAGATCGGGGTCCAAACTGCCGTCGGAATGCGCGCGGAAATGGGTTACGCGCTGCTCGCACTCGGCGATGATGCGCCCGTAGATCTCCCANNGCGCGCTGTAGTGCGCGATCCGCGCTTCGTAGTCGGCCGTGAGCCGCCCAACGACTTCCCATTCGGCCGGCAGACTGATCGACGGTTCGAGTTCGCGCATGCGCGAGCGCACGGCCTCGGCCATCCGCACCCGGGCCAGCGCCATGTTTTGCAACAGCGCGTCCTCGTTTTCGACGATGTTCCAACGTCGGATTAGGAGCGGCATGAGCAAGCCGCCGCCGACGAGCGTCACCACGATGACCACGAACACGGTGAACAAAATAAGATCGCGATGCGGGAAGTTCACCGGCAGCGCGAGCGCCGCCGCGAGCGAAACGACGCCGCGCATCCCGGCGGTTCCCATGATGAACGTCACCCGCCAGGACGGCGGCGGCCCTTCAAGCGCCGTCGAACGCGGCGCGAGCGCGCGGCGCAGGCGCGATACGCCAAATAGCCACGCGAAGCGGGCCGCGATGACGACCGCCGCGATCCCCAGCGACCAGGCCGCGAGCGTTGCGGGCCGATACACGCCTAAGGCGCCGACGATCGTGCGCAACTGCAGACCGACGAGGACGAATGCCGCGCCGTTGAAGGTGAAGAACAACAGATTCCAGACCGCCGACGCCGCGATGCGGCTGTTCGCGTCGAAAATCCGATTCGATTTGCGGCTGAGGACCATGCCGCCGCTGAGCGCCGCGAGCACGCCCGAGGCATGGACGGCGTCGGCCGGAACGTATAGCGCGAACGGCGTCACCAGCGAGATCGAGACCGAAATGAGCTCGTCGGACAAGCCGCTGTCGCGAATCTTCGCGGCGATCCAACCCGACAGCGCGCCGCCGCCGATGCCGATCGCGATCCCCGCAACGACGACGTACACGAATTGCAGCAGCGCGAACCCGAGCGAAAACGCGCCGGTGAGCACCGCGGTGACCGCGAAGGCGTAAATGACCAGGCCCGAGGCATCGTTGACGAGCGATTCGCCGTTGAGGATCGCCGCCATCCGGCGCGGAAGCGATAGTTCCTCGGCGACCGCATCGGTCGCGACCGCGTCGGTCGGCGATAGGATCGCGCCCAGCACGAAACCGAGCGCGAGCGGAAACCCGAGCAGCCAGCGCGCGGCAAACGCAACGCACACCGAGGTGAAAACCACCAGGCCAATCGCGAGCAGTAAGATGGGTTTGCGATAGAGCACGAACGCCCGCACGTCGGTCGTCCAGCCGTCGCCGAAGATCAGCGGCGGTAGGAACAGCAGAAAGACCAGGTTCGGGTCGAGCACGACCTGCGGCGTGCCCGGGATGAGGCCCAGCAGCGAACCGCCGATGACGAACACCACCGGGTAGGGCGTGCGCACCAGCTTGGCGACGAGCGTGAGAACCACGATCGCCGTCAGCAGCCCGGTCAGCAACCCGCCCGCGGACATCGTCTAAAACTGCACGCGGAACGAGCGCAGCGCGAACGCCGGCAGCGCGAAGTGCAGCGATTCCTCTTCGACGACGACGGCACCGGCGGCCGGGCGTTCGCACGCGTCGACCGAGTCGACGCTGCGCACGCGGCCACCGCAGCGCAGTGCGACGTCCTCCTGGGTCGCGCCGTCGCATTCACGCACGCGCACGACCACGCCGCGGCCGTCGTCGGCGGGCTTGGTTGCGACCACGATCACGCCTGGCGTTTCGCAGGTAAAGAGGCGCACCCGCGGCTCGGTCGCGTACGCACTCCAAGCCGCTTCGAGCGCCGATACCGCCGCACCGGCGGTCGGGGCGAAGGCATACGCGATGCGCTGCTCGCCGCGGTCGGCACTGGGGTCGGGCCAGCACGGCGACCGCAGCAGCGACAGCCCCAAGCGCACGCCGCCGCCGCGCAGTCCGCGCGCGTTCCAACCGTAGGTATCGGGCGCGAGGATCGCCAGACCCCGTTCGCCGTCGTCGACGTGCGCGTAGCGCTGCGCGGGCACCTCGTATTGCGCGCGTTCGGCCGGGCTGCGCGCGAAGGCCGGGCGGACGATCGAGCCGTGCGGCTGGCCGAAACGCACCTCGCGCGCGTTGACCGCGAGCCGATTCTCGGCCCGTAAAATGACGTGATCTTCGCGCCAGTCGACGGCGAGTTCGATCCGCAGATACGGCTCGCCGGCACGCAATTCGATCCGCATCGACGCGCTCGATTTTCGGCCGATCGTGAGCCGCACGACGAGCCCGTCGTCCTCGACCGTCGCGCCCTGCGGTCGAATCTTCAGGCGCCGATTCACGTAGCCGCGGTCGAGGTTCCAGGCGTCCCAGGCCGCGGGCGTGTCGACATAGGCCGCCAAGCCGTTGCCCAACGCGACGACGTTGGGTCCGTCCGCGGCACTCAGCGCGACGATCGTGCCGTCGGCATTGACGCGCGCGCGGACATGGTCGTTGGCGAACTCGAAGCCCGCGCCCGCCGCGCCCGACGGCGGGAGCGCGGGCGCGGTCAAGTGCGTAAGCTGCGTGCGCGGAAGAATCGACTGCGCACCGCTGTAGAGCCGCTCGACGATGCGTTCGACTCGATCGTACTCGGCATGGACGTCGGCGTACACGGCACCGATCGACGAGCCCGCAAGAACGTCGTGGAACTGGTTGCGCAGCACGATCGACCAGGCGGTGCGCAGATCGTCGACGAGCGGCGCGATGACCGCGGCGGGCGCACGCACCGCGATGCACCACGCGCACGTTTCCTCGACGGCATCGAGCGCGCGTTCGAGGGCGGCGTTGCGGGACTTGACGTCGCGGTGCGTCGTGTAGGTACCGCGGTGCGTCTCGAGGTACAGCTCGCCGCGGTATTCGGGCAGCGCGCTGCGATCGACCGCGGCGAACCAATCCGCCGCCGCGATCCAAGCCCGCGCCGGGACGTGCGCGATCGCTGCATCGGTCGCCCCGCCGCCGCCGTCGCCGAAACCGATGACGAGCGGCTCACGGCGCTGTGCGGCGACGCGGATGCGCGCCGGTTTGGGATCGCCTTCGTAACTGTCCAGAATCGCCGCGGTCAATGCGCTGCCGTCGTCCGAACGCCAGATGAATTGCGGGTACGGCCAGCGCGTCGAGTCGTTCCACTGCAGCTTCGTCGTCGCGAACGCCGTCGCGCCGGCATGGACCGCCAGCAACGGCAGCGTGCTCGGAAAGCCGAAGGTGTCGGGCAGCCAGACGACGCTGGGATCGGCGCCGAGTTTTTCGCGCGCGTAGCGCATGCCGAAAGCGAACTGGCGCAGCACCGATTCGCCGCTGGGTCCGTGCAAATCGGGCTCGACCCACATCGTCGCGACGCTGGCATCCCAACCGCGCCCGACGCGGGCGCGCAGCCGCGCGAACAGCGCCGGATCGGCCGCCTCGACCCAGGCATACAGCTGCGGCTGACTTTGGGCGAAGACGAACGAGCCGGCTTCGATCTCGCGCACCGCGGTCGCGAACGTGCGCAGCGCTTTGCGTTTGGTTTCGGCGTACGTCCACAGCCACGCGACATCGAGATGCGCGTGGCCGACGGCGGCGCCGATCCGGCCCGCGGCCCGGGCCGAGTTCGCGTCGCGTTCGGCGATCTGCAAAGCAAGGCGCGGCGCTTGACCGGCGCGCGCGAGCATCCAGCGCCAGCGCAGCCCGCCGCCCGAAGGCAGTCCGGCGATCGGCAAGGCGCGCCGTTCGACCTCGAGGGTGATCTCGTGCTCGCCCGGCAACGGCGGCAGATCGCAGGTCGGATGCTTGGCGTCGAATGCGCCGGCGACCGTGCCGTCGATGCGCAGCAGCGCACCGGTCCGCGTCGAGTAGCGCAACTGCAGGGGCGCAGACCCGAACGTCGTGCGCGCTTCGAGCGTCGTGACGTCAGCGCCGACGGCGCGCTGCGCAAGCCGGACGGTTCGCCGCCGGGGCGCGGCCATCAGAACGTCTTCGTGATTTCGTCGTTGCTGCGATTGCACGCGTTCTGCGCCACGTCGCCCGTCGTCAGCCGATAGCGGACCGTGACGGTGAGCGGCTGCGAGCGTTCCCCGGCCGGCCGGTCGACGGCGAACGCCAACTTGTAGGCGACGCCTTGGCCCAGCGCCGGCACGGTCTGCGGCGCGAGGACGACGCCGTCGCGCAGCAGCTCGATCCGCTGCGTGATGTCCGGGGTCTGACTTTTCGTTCCGATGTTGGACAGCGTCGTCGTTATCACGTAGTGATCGACGTCGCCGCGCTTCTTGAAGCGTTGCGCGGTTAGGCTCGTCACGGCCGGATCGGCACCAGCACACCCGGCGGCCGGCACGGAGCCGGCAACTTGCGCCGCGATCAGCAAAGCGAACATGTCGGGTGCTTCTAGTAGATCGACTTCGTCGATCCTTCGCGTTCGGGCTGCGCCCGAGCCGCCCGTCGTCGCCGGTCGGGCAAAGCCCGACCGGCTCCTAGCCGCGCGGGCACCCTATGAGGCCGCTTTTAGTGCGCCGCGCACGGCGGCGATCACGGCCGCGCTCACTTCGCGTTGAAGGAAATGACCGCTGCCCGCAACGATCCGCTGGATATAGGGTCCGCTGAAGAGCCGTTCGGTGCCGGTAAGGCTCGCCGGCAGCGTCGCGCCGTCATCGTTGCCCATGAGGGTAATGGTCGGCACGCTCAACGGCGGGACCGCTTCGAGCCGAGCGCGATCCGCCGCGTAGGCCGGATCGCTGGGCGCGAACCCCCAGCGCGCGCGATACGAGTGCAGCACGACGTCGACGAAATCCGGATTCTCGAACGACGCCGCGGTCGCGGCGTATTCGGCCTCGTCGAAGCGCCAGTTCGGCGACCACGTGCGCCACAGATCGCGGCAAAAGTCCGTCCGCGCCTCGCGCAGGGCCGCTTCGCCGCGCGGCGTGGCGAAATACCACTGGTACCAATAGCCGCGGAGTTGCAGCACATCGAGCCGTTGCGAACCGACGTTGGTGCCGTAGGCGACGGCGAGCGCTGTTAGCGTGATCAGCCGCTCGGGCGCGAGCGCGGCGACCGCGTAGCCCGCGCGCGCTCCCCAATCGTGGCCGACGATATGGAAACGGTCGAGACCCAAGGCATCGGCGAACGCCAGGACGTCGCGCGCCAGCGCGGCGATCTCACCGGTTCGGGGCGCCCCGGGCAGCAGGCGCGTCGGGCCGAAGCCGCGCACGAACGGCGCGAGCGTGCGCAGCCCGTCGGCCGCGAGCGCCGAGGCCACGGCATCCCAGGTCCGCGCGTCATCGGGAAAGCCGTGCACGAGGATGACCGGCGTGCCGTCCGCCGGTCCGCGCTCGATGTACGCACAATCCAGCGCGGCGGTGCGAACGCTACTCGCCGTCATAGTAGTCCAGTTGCGGCCAGTCACGGACCAGCGTATCCGTCGCCTCGACGACGAACTTTTTCGAGTCGGGATAGAAACAGACGTCGCCGCCGTCAAGGTTCGCGATCATGAGGATCGTGCACGGCTCGGCGGTCTCGTTCGAGAGCCGATGTGCGCCGAAGGGAGCCGTCACGAACACGATGCAATCGCCGGGTGCGAGGCGGCGCGTGGCCGCCGGCGTGCGCAGCGTCGGATGGCCGGCCCAGACCACGAAGAGCTCCTCTTCGCGCGTGTGCCAGTGCAGCGGCGCATAGGATTGACCAGGTCCGAGCCGGGCCGCGGCGACGCCCAGCCGCTGCGCACCCAGCAGCAAGCCGATCTCGGCCATATCGCCGCCGAACGGCGCCGGATCCCCGGCGGATCGCCGCCAGCGCAGATCGGCCAGGTTGACGATTTCCACCGGCGCCTGGGCGGCGCGGTCGCGGATCATCGCCGTAAGCGCGGTCTTGGCCGCGCCGAAGACCGGCATACCGTCACCGACCAAGAGGTGGTCGATGGGCAGTTCGAGGACGCGCCGCGCCGACAACACCGCCCGCACCGGATCGGCCAGCTTCTCGTCCGGCATGAGCCGCAGCGCGCCGGCCGGCGCGCCCCAAAACGCGTCGCCGCTGATCGCCGCCTTGCGCTCGCGTGAAAACAGCACCATTTCGCCGGGCGTTTTGTAGCCCTCGAGCACCACGACGCGCCAACCGAGGATGTCGTCGCCGTCGACGACGGTGCGGTCCAGGCGGACGGAAAGCTGCGCCGCGTCGGCGGCCGGTGCGATGACGGGCGCGCCCAGTTCGTGTGCGAAGCGCGCCGCGGCGCGTTCGTGGTCCCGGTTGGTGATGACGATCGCCTTCACGCCCGCGGCCCGGCAGCGCGCGAACACTGCCGAGTCATCCGGTTCGAGCGGATCGACGACAAAGGCGCCGGCGCCGCCCGTGACGAGCCAAGAATTGAAATTCACACCGCGGTCGGGCTGCCAGCGCCACCACATCGCGATCCCATCGACGACTGTATCCTGCATCGCCCGTAGATGGTACGGGCGCGCACCGCCGTGTTCCCACGTCAATTCGCGCTTAGCGGCCGCTAATCGCCGGTGTCTCGCGCAAACACCACGACGCCGTTGGCTGGGATCACGATGCTTGCCGAGGCGGCGAAGCCGTGCATCGGGCGGCTGCCGTCGGCGACGACGGCTCCGCCGTTTCCGGCGACCTGCGGGTTGACCCAGCCGTCGTATACGTCGCTGTTGAACACCTCAAGCCATGTTCCGCCAGCGGGAAAGCCCAGCGCGTAACCATAGTATGTCGTGTCGTTCAAGCTCACGACGACGATGACGTCACGTTCGCCGTTGAAGTCGAGGCGTTGGAAGGCGAGCACGCGATTCGCGTCATGGACATGGAAGACGTTGCAAAAGTCGGCGCGCAGCGCGGGATGTCGCCAGCGTAATCGAATCGCGTCCTGCGTAAAGCGCAGGAAGTCGACCATAACCTTGGTTCCCGCATCGAGGCCGTCCCAATAGATGCGGTTGGGTGCGTGCTGGTCTTCGTTCCATTGCTTGTCTTCGAGAAACTCCTGGCCCATGAACAGCTGCGGGATGCCCGGTGCGGTCAGCAGCACGGCGGTCGCGACCCGCGAGCGACTGCGCGCGTACCAGGACCAGTGGTCGCTGCCGTCGGCGAGCGCCGGAATACGCTGCTGCGCTCCGGTCCGCACGATGTCGTGGTTCTCCGCACACGGCACGGCTTGCCAGCCATGTGCGAACAACGGAGGATAGATGGCCCCGGCGATGGCCGTCATGCTCACGGGCGCGCCGGCGCCGAACGACGCCTGTCCGATTGCGGCGCGCAACGCTACGCGCAGCGCGTCATGCTGGGTCACGTCGAAGCCATATCCACCCGTCGCGGCGGGCGCGACGACCTCGGGATCGACCGGCCAGAATTCCGCGTTTTGAACGAACCGCGGTCGCACGAAACGCATCGTCCCGGTCAAGTCGCGGACGAAGCCGATGCCGCTCGAACCGTTTAAACCGATGATCGCACTGACTTCGTCGTAACGGATGCCGTCGATGTGGAACTCGTCGGCGTAGTACTGCGCCGAGTTGATGAGGAACTGCCGCACGTCGGCGTTCCAAAGTGCGAACGACAGGCCGCCGACGAAGCCGACGTCGGTGAAGTACTGGCTATCGTTGTTGTTGCCGGTCGGACGGCGGTCCCAGAAGAACAGCGATTCATCGTCGCCCTCGAATCCGCCGGCGTGGTTGTAAACGACGTCGAAGACGACGGCGATACCGTAGAGGTGACAGAGGTCGACCAAGGCACGTAGCTGATCGGGCCCAGCGGTTATCGCATCGGTCGTCAACGGCGGAGCGCCCTTCGCGGCACGCAGCGAGTTGATCGTCGTGAGATACGCCGGCAGGTTCGCGGGCGCGGCGACATACGGCGTATCGGGTGAAAAATAATCCGTGCCGTTGTAGCCCTCGGTCGGCACCGTCTTGCATTCGTCGATCGGCAGCGGCTGCAGCACGTTGATCCCGAGCGCGGCGAGATACGGAACCTTCAAGGCGACATCGAGAAACGTTCCGACGACCTGGGGCGGCGCGCTGAAGGTGCCGACGTGCAGCTGATAGACGATNNGCAGTTGCACGCCGGATAGGCCGGATCGGCGGTTAATTCGCGCGCGTACGGGTCACGCTTATAGCCGGCGCTGCCCGTTCCGACCACGTAGAATTTATATTGATCGCCGGCTTGCGCGCCGGGCACGAAGCCCGACCAATAGCCGTCGTCGTCGCGCTCGAGCAGCAGATCGCTCGACGCGTCTTTCGTCCATGCCGGCACACCGCCGAATTCGCCGTTGACGTACACGCTCACGGCCGACGGTGCCCAGGCGCGGAAGGTCGCGCCGCCGCCGCTGAGGTTCGCGCCCATCGGCGTGTCGCCCGAAACGTTGGCTTGCGAGATCATCGAACGCGCTTGAAAGGCTTGCCGCCACTGCAGGTGCCCATGGGCAAAAGCGTAGCATAGCGGCGCGTCGACGAGCAGGTGCCGTCAGGCTCTAAGGCCGCACCGCAGTCCCGTATCTTTGAGGCGGGCGGGCGTCACGTTCCGATCAGTTCGCGCAGCGCGTGCTGGAAGATCTTCGGCGCTTTGCCGCCGAAGAGCACGCTTTCGTTGCCGCCGATCTGTTTGCGCAGCTCGACGAGTTCGTCGCGCAGCGCGGCGGCCTTCTCGAACTCCAGGTTCGCCGCGGCTTCGCGCATTTTGCGCTCGATCTCGGCGGCCATGGCGAGGGCGACTTCGCGCGGCATCTTTTCGGCCCGAATCGCTTCGGCGCCGTTGGCCGGCGCGCCGACGAGCGCCAGGATGTCGCGCACTTCCTTGCGCACCGAACGCGGTTCGATGCCGTGCTCGAGATTAAAGGCGACCTGCCGTTCGCGCCGGCGTTTGGTTTCGCCCAGCGCGCGCGCCATCGATTCCGTCACCACGTCGGCGTACATGATCACCCGGCCCTCGACGTTGCGCGCGGCCCGGCCGATGGTCTGAATGAGCGACGTGCCCGAGCGCAGGTAGCCCTCCTTATCCGCATCGAGAATGCCGACGAGCGACACTTCCGGCAGATCGAGACCTTCGCGCAGCAGATTGATGCCGACGAGCACGTCGAACTCGCCTTTGCGCAAATCGCGCAGGATCGCGATCCGTTCGAGCGTCTCGACCTCGCTGTGCAGATAGCGCACTTTGATGCCGTTTTCGAGCAGATAGTCGGTGAGATCTTCGGCCATCTTCTTGGTCANNGTGGTGACCAGCACGCGTTCGTCGGCGGTCGCGCGTTTGCGAATCTCGTCCATGAGATCGTCGACCTGATGGCGGGTCGGACGCACCTCGACTTCGGGATCGACCAGCCCGGTGGGCCGGATGATCATTTCGACGATCTGGTCGGAGCGCGACATCTCGTAGGTCGACGGCGTCGCCGAAACGTAGACGATCTGCTTGATGTGCCGCTCGAATTCGTCGAACGTCAGCGGCCGGTTGTCGAGCGCTGACGGCAGCCGAAAACCGTGCTCGACGAGCGATTCCTTGCGGGCGCGATCGCCGCCGTACATGCCGTGGACCTGCGGGATCGTGACGTGCGATTCGTCGACGAAGATCAGCCAATCGTCCTGCGGGAAGAAGTCGAGCAGACACCACGGCGTGGAGCCGGGCTCGCGTCCGGCGAGGTGCCGCGAATAGTTCTCGACGCCGTTGCAGTAGCCGACTTCGCGCAGCATGTCGAGGTCGTAGCGCGTGCGCTGCTCGAGCCGTTGCGCTTCGAGCAGCTTGCCGTTGTCGCGGAAGAACTTGAGCCGGTCGTCGAGCTCGTCCTCGATCGCGGTGATCGCGCGGCGCAGCTTTTCTTCGGGCGTGATATAGTGCTTGGCCGGAAAAATCTTGAGCTCGTCTTTGGACTCGACGTACTCGCCGGTGAGCTGGTTGACGACGTTGATCGCTTCGATCTCGTCGCCGAAAAACTCGATGCGGTGCACCAGATCCTCGTCCACGCCGACGAATTCGAGCGTGTCGCCGCGCACTCGGAATGTGCCGCGCACGAGGTTGAGGTCGTTGCGCCGGTACTGCATCCCGACGAGCTTGCGCAGAAACTCGTCGCGGTCGACGCAATCGCCGACTTTGATATCGGCGGCGAGCTCCATGTAGTCGGCCGGTGATCCCAAGCCGAAGATGCACGAGACCGACGCGACGATGAGCGTGTCGCGGCGCGTCAGCAGTGACTGCGTCGCCGAGTGGCGCAGCCGTTCGACCTCGTCGTTGATCGAGCTGTCTTTGGCGATGTAGGTGTCGGTGTGCGCGATGTACGCTTCGGGTTGATAGTAGTCGAAGTACGAGACGAAATATTCGACCGCGTTTTTGGGAAAGAAGTCGCGAAACTCTGCGCACAATTGCGCGGCGAGCGTCTTGTTATGGCAGAGCACCAGCGTAGGTTTCTGCACCAGCTCGACGACGCGCGCCATGGCCATGGTTTTGCCGCTGCCGGTCACGCCCAGGAGCGTTTGGGCACGGTCGCCGCGCAGCACGCCCGCGGCCAGTGAGGCGGTCGCGCGCGGCTGGTCGCCGGCCAAACCGTAAGGTGAAACGAGCTCGAATGTGCTGATGGCGAGGCTCCCAAAGCGGAACGGTCGTGCGCGTGTGATGGCATAACCGCCGTAAAGACGCCGCCGTTGCGCCCGCCGGACAGGCTATTGTAAGGGGAATCTCGGATACTTCTGCCGCCTCCCGTTGTCGCGCCCAGGCGCGCTTGCGGAGGCGAGAGGAGTTCCACCGAGGTGATCCAGCCGCCGCTCTTATTCAGCGGGTCGTCCAATCGTGAACTCGCGGAAAAAATCGCGAAACGGATGCAGACGCGCGTCGGCAACGCGCTGGTGGACCGGTTCAAAAACGATGAGTGCCGGATCGAGATACGCGAAAACGTCCGCGGCGCCGAGGTCTTCGTCCTTCAGTCGATTTGCAATTCGCCCAGCGGCTCGGTCAACGATTCGCTCATGGAGCTGCTCCTCATGATCGACGCGTTGCGGCGCGCGTCGGCCAACCGGATCACCGCCGTGGTGCCGTATTACGGGTACGCCAAACAGGACAAGAAGACCAAAGGGCGCGAGCCGATCTCGGCCAAGCTCGTGGCCAACATGCTCGAGGTCGCGGGCGCCGAGCGATTGGTGACGCTCGATCTCCACGCCGCGCAGATCCAAGGCTTTTTCAACATCCCAGTCGATAATTTGACGGCCGCGCCCACGCTCTGTAACTATCTGAAAAACCAGGGCCTGCAGGGCGACCATGTGGTGGTCGTCTCGCCCGACGCCGGCGGCGTCCCGCGCGCCGAGACCTTCGCGAAGCGGCTCAAGTCGACGCTGGCCGTGATCATCAAGCGCCGGCCGGAGCCGGATGTTTCCGAAGTCACCCATATCGTGGGCGACGTCACCGGCAAGACGGCCGTCGTGGTGGACGACATGATCTCCACCGGCGGCACGCTCGTCAAAGCCGCCGAGGCGCTCATGAAGCGCGGTGCGACCGACGTCTACACGCTCGCGACGCACGGCATCTTCGCCGGCGACGCGGTGCGCGTGCTCAACGAGTCGGCCATCGATCGCGTGATCGTGACCAACTCGCTGCCGAATACCGAACTCGAACTCGGCCCGAAATTCCGGGTGCTTTCGGTCGCACAGATTCTCGCCGATGCGATCAAGCGCATCACCGCCAATCGTTCCGTCTCGGAGCTCTTCGCCCGCGACGAGGAGGCCGCCGCCGCGCAAACTGCTGCACTGCAGCAACCGACGCTGGAGCTTCCGGAACTCACCCCAGCACGCTAGAAAGTACCGTACACCTCATGTCCAGTTCAACCGACACGCTCAACGCCGTCACCCGCGACGGCATCGGCACCACCGCCTCCAAACATCTGCGCGAAGAAGGCCACACGCCGGCAATTCTCTTCGGACACGGCGCTGCGCCGCTGCCGATCGCACTCGACGCCAAAGCCTTCCTCGATCTGATGAAGCACGGCGGCGGCAAGAACCATCTCCTCAACTTGACGATCGACGGCAAGTCCGGCGAAACGGCGCTCGTGCGCGAAGTGCAACGCGATCCGGTGACGCGGCGCATCGTGCACGTCGACCTGCAGCGCGTCGGCGCGAGCGAGCAAGTCTCGGCCTCGCTGCCGATCGTTACCGTCGGCGTCCCCGCCCCGGTGCAGTCGAAGAGCGCCGTGCTCGACGTGGTGCTGCACGCGCTGCAAGTCCGCGGCCCGGCGAACAAGATTCCCGAGAGCATCGAGATCGACGTCTCGCATCTCGAAATCCACGGCCACGTTACCGCCGGCGAGGTCAAGCTGCCCGACGGGCTCGTGCTCGACGTCGACCCGCTGACCACGCTGATCTCGGTCGAACCGCTGCGCGCCGCCGAACCCGAGACGGCAGTGGGTAGCGCCGAAGCCGTGGCGGCTGAAGCCGCGGGCGCGGAGAGCGCGTCGTAGCGAGCGGCACTCGCATCGTTGCCGGCCTCGGCAACCCAGGGTCCAAGTACGAGCGAACCCGGCACAATGTCGGGTTTCGCATTGTCGACGAGGTCGCGCGACGGCTCGGCGCCGGTCCGTGGAAAACCAAGGACGAAGCGGCCCAGGCGCACGTCGCCTCGCGCTCCGTGGTGCTGGTCAAGCCGCTGTCGTTCATGAACGACAGCGGTCGTCCGCTCGGCAAAATAGCGCGCTGGTGGAAGACGCAGCCGGCCGACGTGCTCGTGGTGGTCGACGATCTCGACCTGCCCTTCGGACGGCTGCGCATGCGCGAGAACGGCAGTTCGGGTGGACACAACGGGCTCAAGTCGCTCATCGAGCACTTCGGCGAGGAGTTCCCGCGCCTGCGGGTCGGGATCGGCCGCGACGGAAGCGGGGAAGCGATTAACCGAGTTCTCGGCGATTTTTCCTCCGAGGAAGCGGCGCGGCTTCCGGTAATTCTCGAAGCCTGCGTTCGCGGAATCAGCCTCTGGTTGGAAAGCACAAGTGTGACGGCCATCAACTTCATCAACAGTTTCAAGTCCGACATCTAGCAAGGGACTGTGACGCCTATAACATAGGGCATGAAGACTCTTGCGCTGAGCCTGCTGACCCTACTCACCTTGACGGCCATGGGCGCAGCTGAGTCGCCGTATGAGCCGCTCGTTGTCGTCGATCCCAGGAAACCGGTCGTTCGCAGCGCCGAAGCGTTGGCACTCGCCGCCGACGTGAACCGGCTGCGCGCGCAGGCGGGGTTGCCGCGGGTCGCGCTCGACGACGTGCTCTCGCGCGCCGCACTCGCGCACGCGCGCGACATGGCGCAGCGCCGTTTTTTCGGCCACGAGACACCCGACGGCACGTCGCTGCCCGACCGGCTCGGGGCCGTCGGCTTTCACTGGCGCCTCGCCGCCGAAAACATCGCGCTCGACGAAGACGAACGCCATGCCAGCGCCGCGCTCGCCAAGAGCGCGCCGCATCGCGCCAACATCCTCAACCCGCGCGTTCGTAAAATCGGGGTCGCCGCCCTGAGCGTCGGCGTCGACGCGGCGCTCTACGTTGAGGATTTCGCGCTCTGATTCGGGAACGGCGCGACGTGAGTCCGGGCCGAGCGCTCATCGCGCTGGGAATCGTCATCGCTGTCGTCGGCGCGCTAGTCGAGTTCGCGCCGGCCTTGCGGCTGGGACGATTGCCCGGCGATCTCACGTTCGGCGGCGGCAACGTGCGATTTTTCGTTCCACTTGGAACGTCGCTGCTGCTGAGCATCGTACTAACGATCATCGTCGCGCTCATGAATCGCCGGTAATACGCCGAAGGGAGTATACACGAACTTGCGATGGAGTACCCAGTGATGACGGGTCTTCTCAGAACCCTCGTCTTGCGGCTTGACGAGTCGACGTTAGCGACCGACGGGACGACGTTGTTCTCTGATTTGACGTTCCTGCGCGAGTTGGGCGTCCGGCCAATCGTCGTCGCGCCCTCGCCCGAAAGCGCGCGCAACGTGGTCCGGTTGATGAACCGCACCGGCGATACCGCCGTCGGACTTTCGGGCGCCGATGCGGGCATGATTCCCGCCTCCGGACCCGAGGTTGGGGCCGTGCAGACGCGACTCCTTACGACGTTGCTGGGCGCCGGTTACGTGCCGGTCATCGAGCCCTTGGCACTCGGGCTGTTTGGGCGCGATGTCGCCGTCGCGCCGGACGCGGTCGCGAGCGCCCTTGCCCAGGCCGTCGCCGCAACCCGCGCGATCTTTTTCCACGACGCCGGCGGTGTCATCGACGCGCAGACGCGCAGGCTGATCGAAGAGCTGACGCCGGCCGAGGCGCTGGCGCTTGCCGACGATGGAAACCTCGCCGCCGACCTCTGCTCCGCGATCCGAGCGGCCGCTTTCGGCGTGCGCGGCGGCGTCGGCGCGGCCCAAATCGTTGACGGCCGGATCGCGCACGCGGCGATCGTTGAATTTCTCACCCAGCGCCACCTGGGCACGCAGGTCGCCGGGACCGTCTACACCGGATGAGGCTCGCGCCGCTCTACGCAGCGCTCTTGGGCGGCCTCATCGCACTCCCGGCGGTCGGCCGCGCGACGCCGCTGGACGCCGGCGGTTTCAGCTCGACGGGGACCCTCGTCGTCCAAGCCACGGTCTCGGGTTCACCGTTCGACGTCGGCGGCAACATCGCGCTGTTTCGGCGCGGCAGCATGTACCGGCTCGATTTGCTCTCGCTAGGCTTCCCGGGGACGGGCGCCCAAATTAGCGCCGCGGCCGGCGCATTGATCGCCCCGGGCGGCGCGACACTGGTCTACGACGGCCGGACCGGCGTCATTACCGCATACTCGAACGCCAACCACGTTTATTATCAGGATGGTCCCAAGCAAGACGCCGCCAAACTCGCGGCACCGCGCACACCCGCCGCGCCCCCAACGGCCGCCGGCGCGGCCGATCCGCTCGCGGCACTCGCCGGCATCGTCGCTCAGCTCCGCGACGTGCAGCGCGCATCGATTCAATTGACCGGCCACAGCACCACTAATGGTCACCCAACCGATGATCTCGATGTCCTCGTCAAGCGTCAACGGCCGGGCAAAGCGCTCGAGGATTACCACGCGCAGCTCGAACTCGCCGACGATCTCGACGGCTTCCCGGTGCGCATCCTCTTGAGCAGCACGCCGCCGACCCCGCAAGATTTCGGCGGTTCGCTGCGCTTGGATCTCACCTCGGTCGAACGTGCCACGCCCGACGACCGCGTTTTCGCGATTCCGCCCGGCTACACGCGCGTGGCCTCGATTGGCGAGGTCCTGCAAGCCGCACACTAAGGCGCGACGGGCGCTAGCGCGTCGCGGGCGAGTGCGGACATGGATCCGAGCTGCCGCGCATCGCCGCGATGCGCGAACCCAGCGCCGGATGGTCGGCGAAATACCAGCTCGACGAACGGCGGTAGCACAGCGGAATCAGATCGTGATCGGCTTGCCGGACCAGCAGCCGGACCGCGGGAGCCGGATCGTGCTGCGCGGCGCGCGCGTCCTCGTCGGCGCGATACTCGATACCGCGCGCGTAGGCGTTGAAGAGCGGGATCATCACCAGGGCGACGCAGCCTAACAACGCCGCTACGAGCGCGAGCCGCGACACCGCGTCGTCATCACGGCGAAACCCGATCCGGTCGCTGATGAGGACCGCGATCGCCACCGCGAAGACGAACATCAGCACGGCGATGAGCGCCATTTTGAGATCGTCGTTGTGCCGCACGTGCGCGTCCTCGCGTTCGATCGCGTACGAAATCTCCGGCGGCGTCGCCGCTGCGACGAGGACGTCGCCCAGCACGATGCGGGTGAAGGTACCGATGCCTTGGGTCGCGGCGGTCAGCGTTCGCGTCCGCGCCGACGCGTTCGAAACCTCAACCGGTGCGGCCGCCGCGATCGGATATGGAACGAGCCGGGTCGTCAGTGGCTCGAAGAGCACCGGGTTGACGGCGACGACTTCGATCGCCGCCGCGAAGAGAATCGCCAGATACGCGAGATACCACAGGCGAGTGCGCTCGACGAGTTCGAGCACCAGCGCGACGGCCAGCGCCGCGCACGCGGCATCGACGAGCATCGCGCGCGCGTAGTCGAGCAGCCAACGCCCAATCACTTCCTCGGTAAGGCCGACGTTGAACCCGATGCGGTACGAAATGAATGCGAACGGCAGTCCCGCCAGCGGCGCTAGGAGTCCCAGCACGGCACCGAACGCAGCGCGGTATCCCCACCGGGCCGGGATGCGCCGGCGCAGCCAATCGCGCACCCGCGCCGCCCGGCCCGAGCGCCAAAGCCACGCGAACGCCCAAATTTGCGCGCCCGCCCAAAAGAAGAACAGCGCTTGGCGCAAGTCACTGATCGTTCGCGCCGCGCGCTGTCGGGCCGGATCGACGAGCTTTTGCGGTGGCAGCGTGAGCAGCGCGCGAACCGGAATCGCATCCACGCGCGCGTCGAACGGCGTGCGCAACTCGGGGACGCTCGCCGCGGCGCTGTGTAGCAGACACGTCATGAGCACCGCGGCGGTGGCCAAGGCGACCGTCCAGCGCCGCAGGAGGCGCAGAGCGCGCCGGTGCCCTAGCGTCTTCGTGCGATCGCGTCCGGGAACGTCGCCGCGTTTTCCGCCGCAAAGCTGCGGCGATCCTTATCGAGCATCACGCGGGACCCGTCGGATGTCACTACGACTTTGTCTACTCTCGCCGGGCCTAGTGGGTCGACTTCGTCGACACTTCGCGTTTGCGGCTTCGCCGCAAGCCGCCCGTCGTCATGTGTCGGGTAAACCCGACACATTCCTAGCATCCGCCGCTCGAGACGCCGGGCACGGTCAGAATGTTCGAACACCGAGATTTTCAATCGGCCTATCTCTCTGAAAAAACGGGAAAGAAGACGGGAAAGGTACACCGACGTACTCGCCTCGGCTGAAGCGTTCGTGACCCGGCGCGGCAAGGCTGGCTTGCCCCCGTGGCGCTAGTCAATGGGAAAATGCTGACCGTCTTTTGCCAAACCCTCCGGACGCGGAATCTCAACCGAAGCGGCGCGCACCTCGTGCAGCGCGGTCGCACTTCCGATCCTTCATCGTCGCAAGAGGCGCGGAGTTCCACGACCAACGCTGACCTGGTGTGGGCGCGGGAGATTGCACCGCCGCGCCACCCCGACGCGCGCCCCGAGCGAATCAATCGAGTCGCACGCACGTCAGCGCCCCAGATCCTCGGCCGCCTCGCGCTGTTGACCGCGATCGAGGTTCGTGACCGCCGGCTTCGAGTTCGACTTGGTCCGCGCCGACGGCAGCTACAACTTTTAGAACGGGTCCAGAACCGCTTGCAAAAGCTCCACTGATAAAGTAGCCTGCGTTGCGCCCGATCGCGGCGATGCGCTTCGGTGACATGCTTGAACAATCGTGCCGCGCCTGACGGGGCCGAGGACACTTCGCGAATGATAGATGCCGATTGGCATGCTATCCGTCACGTTTATCGATAGTCCGTACGTGTGCAGTACGATAGCGAAGCACAGGAGGGCCGTGAAGAGCAGGGCGACTTCCGCGGCGGCCGCCTGCGGGCGCCGTGCCGCGAAGCCAAAATTGCGCGCAGTTGTCTAAAAAGCAGACGCACCGCCGTACGCTCTATTTTCCCGCTGACGAATCGAAAGACGTCGCATGCAGTTCCACGACTTGCGCCGAACAGACCGCGACAGGGATACCACCGACCTTTGTAACCGCGGGTTCACATCGTAGCTGGCACGATCGATCTGGTTCGAGTTCAGCGATGCCGGTGATATCGGACGAGTCAAATCTCATTTCTTCCGCGCGATTCCCCCTTGGTGAACTCTTCATCCGCTCTTCGCCCGGTGTGCCACGTCGCGTGGATGCCAAACGGCGCTAGCCGAAGACACATGCAAGCCCGGAGGTACGTTCTGAATGCCCGAAGAGATCGTCCCACTCATCAGCTCCAGCGTGGCGGGCCCGCTCGGCGTCCGGCATTTACCGCGCTTGTGGCTCAAAATCTTGCTCTACGCCATCGGCCGCCTGCCGGAGGGCTACCGACACGGCGCCGGTGGCTTCGATGAGTTGCTCACCGACAGCCTAGGCATCGACAACGCCGCCCTCATCGCCTATATCCAGACAGAGCGGCCAGCCTATTTGCAACTCGAGGCGTGGGTGCAGCAGCATGCGCGGAACCTCACGCCGGAGTCGGTCGCGGCGTTCAACCACAAGATCATCACGCGCGACTTGAGCGCGGACATGGCCAACGAGCGGCGTGAACGCTTCCGCATCGCCGACCCCACGTTCGCGCACGGGGTCAGCCTCAATGATCTCGATGACTGGGACCAAGCACACCGCCGGCTCACAAACCCAGCGGCCAAGTTTCCCGCGGGCTGAGAGTTCACGAAGGACCGCGGATCGACTGGAGCACCAGTCACATCACGAAACGGCTCAGCAGCCCGAACGCACGAAGCTCGCGTGCCGCTAAAGCTAAACCGACGGCGAGAGTCGATACTCACTCAGCCCAAGGGATAGCGATTGAGAGCTTGCGTAACTTCGCCTCTAACTCAATTCGCTCCCGATTACGGCTAAATCCCGTCGCGGTTCTTGATAGTAAGCCGAGTGACTCGAGCTCGGCAATGGCGGCGTCGCTATTCCCGTCGCTCAACAATGAAACGACTCGTCGCTCGATTTTCGATAACTCAAGCGATTCGACATGATAGTCGATAAATGCGTCCCAAGCAATAGGGCACCACTTCGCGACGATTTTATGTCCGATCGTCGTCGCGAACTGACGGATCTCATCTTGCGCGTGGCTATCCATTCGCAGCCGCAGAAAGTGAAACAGATTGTGAAGATCGATCTTCCAATATGCCTCAGTGTACGTCGAGAGCGGCAAGTCCTTGCGGGCTTGTTCGCGGGCAACGTCCGCCGCGATGCGTTCCTCGTATACTTCGCGAGCTAGAACGGTGAGTTGATGCTCGCGTTGTGAGAGATATGAGCCGATCTCTGCATCTAATAGCTCGTCGCTGCCCTGACGGTTGGCTATCGTTTGACGGCGCCATTCGGATGCCCCGGTAGTCTGCGCGTTGTCGATTGCCAGAGAATATCGCGTCGAATACTCATTCACGCTGGCCGTCCGGTGGCGAATCCACTGGCGCCAGCAGTCCATAGGCACGCGAACGTGTAATTTGATTTCGCACATCTCGAATGGAGTGCTATGATGATGCCGCATCAAATAGCGAATCAATGCGCGATCTTCTGATACTCGCTTGGTTCCGGAACCGTATGACACGCGAGCGGCTTGAACGATCGACTCGTCGCTCCCCATGTAGTCTACGAGACGCACGAAGCCATCGTCGAGAACCGGTAATCGAACTCCTAGGATTTCATCAAGACCTGCGACGCTTACTCGGGCTAGGGTTTCCGTAACGACAGCCGGTTCCGACATCATTCCTCCTGGAAGGCTGAGAACAGAGCGTTTCTCTTCCGGGCCGTCCGTTGAAGCGAACGTTTTCCCGAACTTCGTTTTCACGGGCCAGCTTTCCACGGGAGCACCCCCGGTCGCCTGGGACGGGCCACGGCGGGCCATCTTCTGGTCCATTTCGCTGGTATACGAACTGATTTTTCGCGGGCCTCGATCGAATTCGTCGATCCTTCGCGCTCCGGCTGCGCCGGAGCCGCCCTTCGTGATCGGGCTTCGCCCGAGCCGCGCATCGTCAGTGTCGAGATGAATTTTCTAAAGCGGCGCTTTCTTCTCCAGCGGCCGGGCCGGGTTGCCGGCGACCCGTTCGCCGTCAGCCACATCACGGTTAACCACCGAACCGCCGCCGGTGAGCGCGCCGTCACCGATCCGCAGCGGTGCGATCAGCGTCGAATTCGAGCCGATCGACGCGCCCGAGCCGATCTCGGTGCGATTCTTGCGAACGCCGTCGTAGTTCGCCGTGATCGTGCCCGCTCCGATGTTTGCGCGCTCGCCGATCTCGCTGTCGCCCAAGTACGACAGATGATTGGCTTTCGCGCCGGCGTGCAGCGTTGAATTTTTGAGTTCGACGAAGTTGCCGATGCGCACGTCGGAGCCAAGCACGTTCCCCTGGCGCAAGTGAGCGTAGGGACCGATGCTCACGTGCGGACCGATTTGCGTATCGAGCACGACGCTCTCCGTGATTTGCACGCCGTCGCCGATGATCGCGTTCGAGATGCGCACGTTGGGACCCACCGCGGCCTGCGAGCCGATGCGCGTTGCCCCGCCAATCGACGTGTTCGGATAGATGATCGAGTCGGGGCCGATCGCCACGTCTGGTTCGAGATAGGTCGTCGCGGGATCGACGATCGTCACGCCGGCGCGCATGTGCTCGTCGCACAGCCGGCGGTTGAGGATCGCGCGCGCGTTCGCCAGTTCGATCCGATCGTTGACGCCCAGCACGAGCCGATAGTCGGCGCACTCCACCGGAACCACGCGCCGGCCGGCGCGAATCAGGAGTTCGACGGTATCGGTCAGGTACAGCTCGCCCTGGGCATTGTCGTTGCGCAGTTCGTCGATCACCGCGCGCAGCGCCGGCTCGTCGTAGGCATAAATCCCGGCGTTCATTTCGTTCACGGCGCGCTCTTCGCCCGAACAATCGCGCTCTTCGACGATCTTCTCGACCGCCTCGCCGCGCCGGATGACGCGGCCGAAATTGGAGGGCAGCGGCATCCGCGCCGTCGCCAACGCCAGGCCGATACCGCTCGTTCCAACCATCTCGAGCACGTCGCTGAAGATGTGCGTGGTCACCAGCGGCATGTCGCCGTAGGCGACGACGATTGTCCCGCTTTCGGCCGGCAGCGCCCGCAGCCCGGTTTGCACGGCATGGCCCGTACCGAGCTGCGGCTCCTGGATGACGCTGCGCGCGCCGAACTCGGCGAGCAGCGGCGCGACGCGCGGATCGACCAGGGCGTTGGTGACGACGACCGTTTCGCGCACGCCCGCCGCCGCCAGCGCCCGCAGCGTATACCACAGCATCGGCCGGCCGCAGATCTCGTGCAGTACTTTAGGCCGCGACGATTTCATGCGCGTGCCCATCCCGGCGGCGAGGACGATCGCGCGCGCGGAACCCTTCACGTTGCGAGCTCCTCCGGAGCCGCCGCGCCGCGCCAGCTCTTCTGCTCGGCGGCGCTCGGCGGCGGTCCGACCTGTTCGAGCGCGACGCGCAGCCGCTCGCGCACGATGTCGCGGCCGAGCAGCTCCATCGCCTCGAACAGCGGAACGGAGGTCGGACTGCCGGTGATCGCAACGTAGAACAGCCGCGCGACGTCGCGGAATTTGGCGCTGAGGGTTTCGCCGATCGACTTGAGGACGCGCTCGACGACGGAGCGGTCGAAGACCCGTTCGGCGTCGAGTCCCCACATTGCCAGCGCCAATGCTTTGCGCACGTCGGCGGGCGGCAGCTTCACGTCGAGCAACCGCTCTTTGGTGATCGGCAAACGGCCCGCGAAGAAAAACGCCGTCAGTTCGCCGAGGTCGCTGAGCCGCTCGATGCGCGCATGGGCCAGTTCGAGGATTTTGACCAGCCGGGCGCGGTCGAAGCCCCAGTCGCGCACCCGCTCGAAGAGCGCATCGGGGGCCAGCTCGCGCAGGTAGCGGCCATTGAGCCAATCGAGTTTGGGCACGTCGAAGACCGGACCGCCGAGCGAGATGTTCGCGATGTCGAAGCGTTTCGTCAACTCGTCGAGCGACATGACCTCGCTGCCTTCACTCGACGAAACGAGCAGCAGACCCAGAAAATTGAGCAGGGCTTCGGGCAGATAGCCCATGCGCGCGTAGAACAGAATGCTCGTCGGATTCTTGCGTTTGCTCAGCTTGGATTTGTCAGGATTGCGCAGCAGCGGCAAGTGCATGAGCTTGGGCGCTTCCCAGCCGAAATACGAATACAGCAAGAGATGCTTGGGCGCCGAACTGACCCACTCTTCGCCGCGGAACACGTGGGTGATTTCCATGAGATGATCGTCGACGACGTTGGCGAGATGATAGGTCGGCATCCCGTCGGACTTCACGAGCACCTGCATATCGACGGCGTGCCACTCGAACTCGATCGGTCCGCGCCGCAAATCGTCGACGACGCAGACGCCGAAGTCGGGCACCTTCATGCGCACGACCGACGGCACGCCTTCGGCAACGAGCGCGTCGATCTCGACCCGGTCGAGCTTGAGGCAATGACCGTCGTAACGCGGAGGTTGCTTTGCCAGCCGCTGCGCTTCGCGCATCGCCGCCAAGCGCTCGGGCGAGCAGAAACAGCGGAACGCGTGACCGCGCTCGAGCAATTCGTCGGCGTACCGCGCGTAGATCGCGGTGCGGTCGCTTTGGCGGTACGGCCCGTGTGCGCCGCCGATGTCGGGGCCCTCATCCCACGTGAGGCCCAACCAGCGCAGCGCGGTGAGGATCGCTGCTTCGGATTCGAGCGTGCTGCGCGCACGATCGGTGTCCTCGATGCGCAGCAAGAACGTCCCGCCGTTTTGTTTGGCGAAAATGTAATTCACCAGCGCGACGTAGGCGGTGCCGACGTGCGGATCGCCGGTCGGCGACGGCGCGACGCGTGTGCGGATCGGACGTGTTTGAAGCAAGGGTACCGCCGGATCGGTTCGGGATTCGTTATCGAGCGCGGTCAAAATGGTTGAACACCAATCATGCAGAGCAAAACAACTAACCGACGAGTTCGCGGCGTTTGCCGCACTCGCGTTCGACGAAGGCGATGATCTCCGCGAGCGCTGCGCCCGGCGTGAAGATCTCGCGCACGCCCAGGCGCCGCAGTTCGGCGGCATCGTCGGCGGGGATCGTGCCGCCGCCGAAAAACACGATGTCGCCCGCACCCTGCGCGGCGAGCTGTTCGACCACGAGCGGAAAGAGTGTCATGTGCGCGCCCGACAGGATCGACAAGCCGATGCCGTCGGCGTCTTCTTGGATGGCGGTCTGCACGATCTGCTCGGGCGTTTGAAAGAGTCCGGTGTAGATGACTTCCATACCGGCATCCCGCAGCGCGCGGGCGATGACCTTGGCACCGCGATCGTGTCCGTCGAGGCCCGCTTTGGCGACGATGATGCGTAAGGGCCGATCCATCAGCGGCGGTTCCGGCTCAAGCTCAACGCCAGCGCCTCACGAAATTTGGCCCGGACCGCGAGCAACGTCGTGCGCACGTTCCGCTCGCGGTCTCGCCGCGCGGCTTTCGATTGCTTTCCCATTCGGAATTAAAACGCTGCTCTCTCGGTGTAGCGGCCGAAAACGTCGACCATCGCTTCGACGATCTCGCCTTCGGTCGCACAGGCCTTTACCGCCTCAATGATGGGCGGCATCACGTTCTCATCGCCGCGAGCTGCCCGCCGCAGCCCCGCCAGCGCCGCCTCAAGGGAAGCGGCATCGCGCTCAGCGCGGATCGACTGCACGGCCTCGGCTTGCCCGCGTTCGATCTCCCGCCCGATTTTCAGCAAGTCGGGGGATACGTCCTCACCGGGCCGCTCGAAGGCGTTGACGCCGACGATCACGCGGTCTTTGACTTCGAGCGAGCGCGCGTAGCGGTACGACGCGTCGGCGATCTCGCGCTGGAAGTAACCCGCCTCGATCGCTTCGATCACCCCGCCGAAATCGGCGATGGCGGCGAAATACTCTTCGGCCCGGCGTTCCAATTCGCTGGTGAGCGCCTCGACGAAATACGAGCCGCCCAACGGATCGACGACGTTGGTCACATTGGTCTCATAGGCCAGCACCTGCTGGGTCCGCAGCGCGATCTCGACGCTCTTTTCGGTCGGCAGCGCCAAGACTTCGTCCATCGAGTTGGTGTGCAGCGACTGCGTGCCGCCCAGCACCGCCGCGAGCGCCTCAAACGCCACGCGCACGATGTTGTTCTCGGGCTGCTGCGCGGTCGCGCTGCAGCCGGCCGTTTGGGTGTGGAAGCGCAACTGCCACGAGCGCGGATCTTTGGCGCCGTAGACGTCGCGCATACGACGCGCGTACATCCGCCGGGCCGCGCGATACTTCGCGATCTCCTCGAAAAAATCGATATGAGCGTTGAAGAAGAACGACAACCGCGGCGCGAAGCTGTCGACGTCCATCCCGGCGGCGATCGCCGCTTCGACGTACGCGAACCCGTCGGCCAAGGTGAACGCCAGCTCTTGCGCGGCGGTCGAGCCGGCTTCGCGGATGTGGTAGCCGCTGATCGAAATGGTGTTCCACTTGGGCATCTCGTCGCGGCAAAAGCGCATCATGTCGACGATGATCCGCACGTGCGGGCGCGGCGGA
>PLAE01000064.1 GCA_003134035.1 Candidatus Velthaea versatilis | reverse complement strand
GGAGGGCGGCATCGCGGATCAGGATCATGCCCGCGTCGTACGGCACGTGCATCCATTTGTGGAAGTCGAACGCCAGCGAGTCGGCGCGTTCGATACCGCGCAGCAGCGAACGGTGCTGCGGGCTCAAGATCGCGAGCGCCCCGAACGCGCCGTCGACGTGCAGCCACAGGCCTTCGGCCGCGCACAGATCGGCCAGCGCCGCGAGATCGTCGACGGCACCGGTGTCGACGCTGCCGGCCGTCGCCACGACCATGAAGGGTGTCAACCCCGCCGCCCGATCGGCGACGATCGTCGTCCGCAGGGCCGCGCAGTCGATGCGGCCGGCGGCGTCGGTCACGATGCGGCGCAGCGCGGCGCTCCCCAAGCCGGCGATATCGAACGCCGCTGGGACGCAGCGGTGGACCGCCGCCGACGCGTACGCCGTTAGCGGGGCAGCGCGCAATCCGGCGCTGCGGACATCCTCACCGAGCACGGCGCGGCGGGCGACGACGACGGCGATCAGATTGGCGAGCGAGGTCCCGCTGGTCAGGATGCCGCTGGCCGTCGCCGGGAAACCAAAGAGCTGCGCGCTCCAGGCGATGACGGCCCGCTCGACGTAGACGGCGCTCTGTTCGCGCCCGCCGACGTTGGCGTTGAGCGCCGCGGCGAGCAATTCGGCGATCATGCCGGACGCGGTGCCGTTGCCGTGCACCCAGCCAAAGAAGCGCGGATGCCGGTTGCCGTTTTCATACGGCGCGATCGTTTGCGCGAACTGCGTGTAGGCGGCCTCGAATCCGGCCGGTTGCCGGGGCAAAGGTTCGGCCAGCGCCGCTTTGACGCCGGCGGGGATCGGACGCCACGCCGGGCCGTCGGGCACGCCGTTCAAACCGTCGAGCGCGTCGTCGAGCACGCGGTGCGCGAACGCGCGGAACGCCGCACCGTCGGCCGGGTCGAGCATCACGTTAGCGCCGCGCGCCGCAGGCGATCGTCGAACAGCCGCTCGAGAGCCGCGATCACCCGCGGCACGTACTGCGCTTTGTACGGATACATCGCGATCGGATCGCGCAGGTGCACGATCATCGCGGTCGACGCCTCGAAAAGCAGCACGCGGCCGTCGGGCGCGATCGAGCAGTCGATGCCGAAATAGTCGAGCGGGAAGGCGGCCGCGATTTCGCGCAAACCGTCGGCCGCGCGGCCGGTGAAGACCGAGTCGAGGTCGCGCATGAACGCGTGTTCCTCGTCGCGCATCCAGGCGTTCTCGGCCATCGGCGCGTTGTAGTAGTGGATCATCCAGCGCGGGGAGATCGCCAGATGCACCGGATACGGCACGCCATCGACGAAGACGATCCGGTATTTGCGATAGAAGCCGTCGGCGTTGCGGTAGTCGACGAAGTCGGACACGTAGAAGTCTTCTTCTTCCGGCACGGATTCGAGATAGGCGTGCAGCGCGTCGGCGGCGTCGATCTTCGCCAAATCGTTGCCGGCGTGCGAATCGAGCGGCCGAATCAGAAACGGAAACGCCGGCCGCGCGGCGTGGACGGTCATCCGGTTGACTTGCCGCGTCGCCGCTGCGGCGACGGTCGCGGAGTGCGCGAAACGCGCCGCGACCGCGTCCCGCGCCGTGAGCGGCACGTATTGGGGCGCGTCGAGTACCGGCCGCGTTTGACCGGCGATGAAGGTTTCCGCGGCGCGCAGCGCCGCCGTCGCGTTCGGCGCGTCGGCGATCGTGTTGAACACGATGTCGTAGGGCGGCAGCGCCGGAATGGGATGCACGCCGAGGTAGAGTTTGTGGACCGTGATGCGCTCGCGGTCGAGAATGAAATCGAGCGGGATGTTGGCCGCGAACGTGCCCGCGATACACAGTTCGAGAATCGTCGTGCGAGCCGGCGCGCGCAGTGCCGGGATCGTCACGAGCGAGCGTTCGGCGAGCGCGCGGGCTTGATGCTCGAGCGCGGCCTGATCGTCGCCCAGCAATTGATCGACCTCGAAGAGGCCCCAATGCGCATCGAAATGCCGCGGTTCGAGTGTGACCGCCCGTTCGTAATTCGCGCGCGAGCCGGCGTTGTCGCCCGCTAATGCGAGCGCGTGAGCGAGGAGCGCAAACCCGTCGGCCGTCGGGTTGAGCTCAACGGTCCGCGCGAAGAGCGGCACGGCGTCGGCCGGACTGCCGGCTTCGAGAAAGACCGCGCCGGCGTTATATTGCGGCAGCCACTCGCCGGGCAACAGCTCGGCGACCTCGGCGAACAAGTCCGCCGCTTCGCGATGCCGTCCTTGCGCACGCAATTGCACCGCGCGCGACGTGCGGCGCGCGATGTCGGTTTTGCCGTTCGCGACAGGACGTTCGAGTTGGGCAGCCGGCGCGGCGTCAAAATCGTTCGACATACTTCTTTCGTGGGGACGACGTGAGTGACGAAGTTGGCCCCGTGCGGGTACGTCTCTCGTGCTCTGTTTCGGAGAAAACGGCGGCCAATATTAGGGCGCCGGCGCCCTTGGCTTGGTCCTGCGTGACAGCAAAGCGAGTGCGGATTGCGCCAACACACGCCGTGCCGGCCGTGAAGCCCGGCACGTAAGGCGTTCAACAACGCACAGGAATCACGGCCGGCGTTTGCAAGACTGCCTGATACATGTTGAATTGCACGCGATGAAGACGGTCATCCCCGCCGGCGGCCTGCCGGCGAGAATGCCGCTAATTTTCAGATCATGTTGCGGCACGGGTCTTCGGTGCGTCCGTCGCGCGCATCGATCGACTCATAATCGGCTTGCAACGGTGGCCACTGCGGGATTGGCGGCCAGCCGAACCACGATCGAAAGGCGGCGTACGCCGGGGACGCCGGGACGGGAAAGGAATCGAACGCTTCTCGCCACGAGCTGAGCAACGCGAACGTCTCTCGAGTCGGAATAACGCCGAAATCCCATGCGCCACAAATTCTCGCAACGTAGTCCGCTTGAGCACCGATTGTCGAGAAGTCGGTCGGCAGCGCTTCGAGTTCCGGGAAAACGGAATAGTCAATCGCATCTTCACTCATGGGTCGAGCTCCGATCCGCAGTCTTCGCCCGAGCTGCGAGGCCTCCGTGCCGCGTCACGCGTAAGCTCTTCGCGGAACCAGCGCCGCGCCTCCCCGATGGTTTTGCGTTGTTCGACAGCAATCGTGTCGAGCGGCCGTCGCGCGGCAATCGACTCCAGATGTTTTAAGACTTGGGCCTTGGCTTGCTCGACGTCGAGCCGCGGGTTGCGCAGCTGCCAGATCGCCCATGCTTCATCGACCGATAGGATATTGGCGGTGACCACGGCGTGGATGTCCGTAAAATCGCGCGGTGCGCCGCGATCGACGAGCGGATACGTTCGCCAGAGCATTTGTTCCGCACTGCTCAAACACCGGGATCGCATCTTTCTGCGGCTATTGGGCTGCATCAAAGTAGCATCATTGCAGCCGGCGCCGTCGCCCAGTTGCTGCCGGCCTGACTTGGGCAACGCCAAGGCTTGACTCATGGAAACCATCTGGTTACACTTAGAATGGTAACCGAATGGTTTCCAAGGAAAACATCATGCAGTTTCTCGGCTCGTGACCGCGGCGCCGGACGCCGTGTTCAAAGCCCTCGCCGACCCGACCCGGCGCGAGATCCTCGCGCTGTTGCGTGACGGCGCTTCGACGGTCGGGGACATCGCGAGCAACTTCGAGATGAGCCGTCCCGCCGTATCGAAACACTTGCGGCAACTTCGCGCCGCCGGACTCATCAGCGATCGTCCGAGCGGGACGACGCGTATTTGCGAACTCAATGCCGAACCGCTGCGTGCCGTCGATGAGTGGCTCGCGGTCTACAAGATGTTCTGGAAACACAAACTCGTGCGGCTCAAAGCCTACGTTGAGGAGAAGCACCATGACGCAGACTAACCTCGAAGCCACGATCGTCGAGACGATCACGATCGACGCGCCGCGGGCGGCGGTGTTCGCCGCGCTTACCGAACCCGACCAGCTCACGGCATGGTGGGGCAGCGACGATTCGTACCGCTGTGCCACCATGGAACGCGATCTGCGCGCCGGCGGCGCTTGGAATACCACCGGCCGCGGCAGCGACGGCAAACCGTTCTCGGTCGCCGGCGTATATCGCATCGTTGAACCGCCAGCACGGCTCGAATTCACCTGGCGTTACGATTGGCACGACGGCGCCACGGACGCACCGGAAACGATCGTGCGCTACGATCTGGCCGAGCACGGCGCTTTAGCCACGGCGCTCACCGTAACCCATAGCGGATTCACCTCGCCGGGCGATCGCGACGATCACGTGCGCGGCTGGAAGACCGTCTTGGGCTGGTTGCGCGGATATCTCACGCGCTAAGACTCCGCGCTAAAAAAACCCCGGGCGCTCGACAAACGCGGACGGCAGACCGCAGGCTGGTCTGCCGTCGGACATATTCGCGCGACCCGCATCCTCTCTCGGCAAGTTCAGCTTCAAACCCTTCCCATTTTTTTCCCTCACCTGCCGCCATTACTGCGTTTGGCACGCCAAGAATTTGCGGCTCACCGAGTACTACGCGCTCAACACCGAACACGCCGTCCTTGTCTGATAGACCGAACACGGAACCGACCGGCGGCAAGACTTTACAAAAAGCGGGCTGATCCGTGACGGATACGGCACCGAAGCGGTGCATGTTTAGAGAATCGACATGGGTGAAGGTCTGCAGCGGCTCTACGAAATGACGATCGCCCAGCGAGTCGCGGCCTTGCCATGCCGCCGCATCCGCAGCGCCACACGATGATCGACGAGCACGATCTTCGCCACGTCCTCGAGCACACGCGCGACCTCTGGACCGATCTGCGCGACGAGCGCCTCTTCATCACCGGCGGCACCGGTTTCGTGGGCACGTGGCTCGTCACCAGCTTTCTGCACGCGAACCGCGAGCTTGGCTTACGCGCGCGAGCGAGCATACTCACCCGCGATCCAACGGCGGCGCGCGCGCGGCTGGACGAACTCGGGGCCGGGCCGGAAGTCGATGTCGTCAGCGGCGACGGCAGCGATTTCCCGTTTCCCTCGGGCCGCTTCAGCTTCGTCATCCATGCCGCGACGCAGCGCGCTTTCGCGCCCGACGCCGCGCGGCCGCTGGGTCTCATCGCACCCGACGTGCGGATGACTCGGCGCGTGCTGGACTTCGCCTGCGCCTCCGATACCTCGCGCATGCTCTTCACCAGCAGCGGCGCCGTCTACGGGCGGCAACCGCCGGCACTCGCGACAATCGACGAAGAGTACAGCGGTGCACCGCTGCCAACCGATACCGACGCCGTCTACGGCCACAGCAAACGCACGAGTGAAGTGATGTGCGCGCTCTACGCGCGTGCGACCCGGATCAATGTGAGCATCGCCCGGCTGTTCGAGTTTATCGGGCCGCTGCTGCCGCTCGACGAAGGCTCCGCGGCCGGCAATTTTATCGGCGACGCGCTGGCTGGACGCACGATCCGCAGCTCGGGCGACGGCACGCCGCTGCACACGTACCTCTATGCGGCGGATCTCGCGATCTGGCTGTGGACGATTCTGATCGCCGGCCGTTCGGGCCGCGCCTACAACACCGGCGGCGCGGAAGCGCTCTCGATCGCCGCGCTGGCGCGGCTCGTCGCGGTCGAAGCGCCGGGGGCCGCCGGCATCGACTTCGCACTGCGGCCGCAGCCCGGCGCCGCGCCCGCGCGTTACGTTCCCGACACGCAGCGCGCGCAAAACGAACTCGGGTTACGTGCCCACATCCCGGTTCGCGAGGCGCTCCGCCGCACGTTACGCTGGCAGCGCGAACGCTTGTCGAAGGCATCCAGGAGTACTGCCGGCCGATGAAGATTTCGCCGCCGTTTCTGCCGCGCGACGACGGCTTCGCGAACATGCATCGCTGCGACGAGGAGCCGGCCCAGGCCTAAATGCGCATCGTCCTCGTTGGCTTGGGTATCATCGGCAGACGGCATCTGGCAAATCTGCGCACGCTCGAACCGCACGCGCGGATCACCGTCCTGCGTCACACGGCCGGCAATTCAACGGTACCGGCCGGTGCGGATAGCGTGGTTTTCAACCTCGAAGACGCGCTTGCCGAGCGCCCCGACCTCGCATTCATCTGCGTACCGACCGCGCTGCACGTCGCCGCAGGTCTCGCGTTCGTGCAAAGCGGTGCGCACCTGTTCATCGAGAAACCGCTCTCGCTCGACACCGTCGCCGCGCAGACGTTGCTCGAAGAGAGCCGCTACGCCGCCCGGATCGTCGCCGTCGGCTATAATTTGCGCTTTTCGCGCTCGCTGCGCGCCATGTACGACGCGGTGCGCGAAGGCCGCATCGGGCGCGTCATGAGCGGGCGCGCCGAGGTCGGTCAGTATCTGCCCGACTGGCGACCGGAAGCCGATTACCGGACGACGAGCTCCGCGCAGGCGAAGCTTGGCGGCGGGGTCATCTTCGAGCTCAGTCACGAGATCGACTACCTGCGCTGGCTCGTCGGCGAAGTCGGCGCCGTGCAGGCGATGGCCGGCAAGCTCAGCGATTTGGAGCTCGACACCGACGACACCGCGGACATTCTGCTGTCGTTCCGCAACGGCGCGCTGGGGAATATCCACCTGGACATGACCCAGCGGTCGGCGGTCCGCCAGTGCCGGCTCGTCGGTACGGACGGCACGCTCACCTGGGACGGCATCAGTGGCGAAACGCGCCTGTTTCGCGCGAACGAGGGTTGGAGCGTGCTCGTGCGCGCGGGCAGCGAGGAGCGCAACGCCATGTATCTGTCCCAAACCGCCAACGTGCTGGCTTGCGTACGCGGCGACGAGACGCCGGTCGTTGATGGGCGCACCGGTGTGCGCGTGGTCGAAATCGCGCGGGCGGCGGCGCGCGCGGCGCGCGAAGGCCGCCGGGTCAGCCTGTAAGCGCTGCGTGAGCCGTCGAGACGATGACTTCGCGCGATTGCGCGTGAGAACTTTGCAATTGAATTCCGGGGTGACGAATCGAATAATCCATCGCGAGTAACGTTATTGTTCTGCCTATATCGTACCTATGAATTTGCAACGTATGTACCGAAGATAGGTACGAGATGCTACGGTACTATCAATATTTCGGCCTGCAGCGCGATCCGTTCCTCGATACACCCGATCCGCAATTTTACTTTGAATCACGGGTCGTTCGTCAAGATCTGCGCCGTGTGTTAACCGGAATTGACGAAGCTGACGGTGTTACCGTGGTAATTGGCGCTTCGGGCGCGGGCAAGACGTCACTCTTTACCAAAGTTGAACAAATACTGCTGGGCGACGACACCGCGATCGTCGGCAAAATTTTCGAACCGACGTTTCGGAGCGACGTCGACTTGCTGGCGTCGATCGGACTCGTCTTCGGATTGCGAACCGAATCGCGTTCGAGCGCCGAGTTAACTAGCGCGTTGAAGAACTTCATGCTCGACCGCGTCGCAATCGAGAACCGCGCAGTGGTCTTACTCATCGACGAAGCTCACAATATCAATATCGAGTGTTTGGCAACGCTGCGCTTTCTGCATAGTCTGCGAACGCCCGAGCACCGGCTCCTGAGACTAGTGCTCTTCGGGCAACCGCAGTTGGCCCAGGTGCTGGGCGGCCGTGGCCGCTTCAACGACAGCACCGACCAGTTTTTCCATCTAGCCGCGCTCGACGGAGCGTCGAGCGCGGCCATGGTCGAGTACCGGCTCATTCGGGCGGGCAAAGATCCGGCGTTGCGCCTGGTCGCGCCGGCCGCGCTCGACGCGGCCGTGGCTGCAAGCGGTGGAAACCCACGCGCGCTCATTGAGATCGCACGGGCCGCGATGATCGAAACGGCTCGGCGCGGCGCCGACACGGTGAACGCAGAACACGTCGCGGCCGCGCTGCGCGCACGGGCCATGCGCAGCTCCGGCAACAAGGGCATCGCACGGATCAAGCTGCGGCGCTTCAGCGCGGCCAAGGCGCTCGAGGGCGCCACGGACGCGTGGCCGGCAAGGCAGCGGTCGAACGGCCATGCCGAGATGCGGCTGGTCGACGTGCAACGTTATCCCGGCAGGCTGCCGCCATATATCACGGGATCGACAACGTACAGCGACCGGCCCGCGAACAGCAAAGCCGCAAATGCGGCCCACACCCCGAGCGGGGCGATCCTCGTTGCGACCGTCGATGCGCAGCCCCGCAGCGCGCTCATCCCGGGAGCGCTCGTCACGGTCGCGCTCTCCGTCGTCAACGACGGCGACCTCGCCGCCAGCAACGTTCGCCTGACCCTCCCGCTCCCGATCGACTCGGCCTACCGCCCCGGCACCCTGTTCATCGATGGACGAACTCCCGATGACGCGTTGGCCGGCGACCTGTTCGGAGGCGGCCTGCTGCTCGGCGAAATCGCCACCGGTGTCCGGCGCAGCCTGTGTGCGACGCTGCTCGTTGAAACCGGGCTCGACGATCTCATCCTCACGCCGCACGTAAGCGCGGCGTCGGCGGCGATTATCGGTCCGCGCGCGGTGCGCTTGTCGCGGGCCGCGACCGTTCGCCGGAGCGAGCCCGCCGAGCGACCCTTCTACGAAGTCGACGACGACGAGGACGCGCGCGAATTCGCGGCGGCGGCCGTGGCGGCGCTCGTGCAGCCGGTACGCGCGATCGCGAAAGCCGACGCGACGGTCGCGCCTGCCGCTGCCGCACCGCCGTCACGAATCGTCGCTCAACCCGCCGCGGTCATGGCGGCCGCTCCGGCGAGTGCGGCGCCCGAGGGGATACGCTCGGTTTCCACCACGCCGGACGCACCGGCCCCGGCGGCCCGCAAGCGGCACGAGATAGCGACGACGTTCAAGTCGACCACGCGGCGCCGGACGCTGGCGCCCAGCGAATCCGCCGCTCCGCCGCCGGCGGGACCCCCCGAGTATCTTGATGAGCCGGCCGAGCCTGGCGAATATGCTTACTCGAGTAACGGCGAAACCGCCGGAGAGGCGAAGGTCACGCTGCTCCTGCCGGCCGACGCACCCAGCACGCAGCGGCTCGCGCTCAAACCGCCGGCCGAGCCGTACGTGCATCCGAAAATCGAGGTCGTGCGCTCGGTCGAACGTTACATCGATGTTGAGCCGTTCGGCGGACCGATACTAACGGTGAGCATCGACCGCAAGCGGCTCGCGATGCTCAACGGGCTCTTCGGCGGCGCGAGTCTGGGCATGATCGCGCACTACCTCGTGCTCAACGCGCTCGCCGTCCATCAGGCGCTGCCGGGCGACGGCGGCGACGAATCGCTGGCAGCGTTCGTGACGCAGCAGGAACGATTGCTGTTGCGCGCCCTCATCGCGACCAGATTGGGACAGACGCCTGCGCCCGAGAGCGTGGCCGCGCCGCTTCCGGCGTTTCCGGCATCGTTGGCGCCGCGCTTCGAGCGCTGCGAGATTGAAACGCCGCGGTCCGGTTCGGTGCTACTGGTGCGGCCGTTCGAGCCCGGCGAAGTCCGTTTCGTCGAACGCATGTTGGCCAACGACGGTGCCGCGCCGTTCATGCGTGCCGCGCAGCTCTTCGTCGGTCTGTGCGCCGCCGACGTCGCCGTCGCCGACGACCGCGTGCGGCGCACTGCCGCGCAAGCGCTCAAGGCGTACTCCTCGCTCGCGACCGCGGAAGTCAGCCGCATCTTCCTGCGCGCGAAGCTCAGCCCGGTGCCCGACCTCTTCAAGCCGACCGACGCCGCTTTCGACGACGCGGCGCGCGCGGTGCTCGCGGAGCTCGGCCGCGCGATCGCATGAAACTTCTGCTGGCTATCCCGACCGGCGGCAATCCGGCCGCGCCGTTCCTCGCATCGCTGCGGGAACTGCGCACGCCGGCGAGCGCGACGGCCTTTGAGCGCGTCACGATCGTCGGTAATTATATCCCGGCTCAGCGCGAACTCGCCGCGCGGCGCGCGTTGAGCGCGGCCGCCGACGTGCTGTTCATGGTTGACGACGACATGATTTTGCCGCCCGACGCGCTGACCGGCCTCATCGACGCGCTCGATGCGGATCCGCGGTTGGCTGTGGCCGGCGCGCTGTACTACTCGCGGGACGGCATTCGGCCGATCGCCGCCGACCGCTGGGATTCACGCGACACGACCACCGCGGCCGTTCCCGCCTTCCGCGACGAACTCACCTATTGCGACGTCGTCGGTTTCGGCTGCGCGGCGCTCCGCGTGAGCGCCCTCGCAACGCTGCCGGCGCCGTACTTTCACCCGCAAGTCTACGTCGAGGAACGCGCCGCGCGGGTGCGCATCTGCAACGAAGACTATCTCTTCTGCGAAGACGTTCGCCGCGCCGGCTGGCGGGTCGCCGTGCACGCCGGCGTGCGCTGCAAGCACTACGATCGTGGCAGCGACCTTGCGTTTCCGCGCGAATGGGAAGACGCGGCGGCGACCTCGATCGAGCGCATGATCGTCGAAGAAGCCGGCCCGCGCTATCGGCTCGTTCCCTACGACGCCGCAGTACCCGCCAAGCCCGAACGCCACCTTACCGCGGCGATCGATTACATCATGGTCGAGTAACGCAAAAGCTCATCAAGTCTTCTCCGGACTCGAAGGCAGGCTGTAAAATCGCAATCAGCGCAGACGTGTCGATTACCATGTGCTCGTTGCTTAACTGGGCACGCCGTGATCGTCGTAGCCGACAATATCATCCGCAGTGCGCGCGTCGAGCACGCGGAGCCGAGAAAAACGGTCGGCAAGCCGCAGTACGTCGTCGACGAGATCGTCGTCATGGCGCACCGGCCGAGTACGCTCGAGCCGCTCTCGCAGAGCGGTGATAACCGCCTGGGTGATCGACTCCCCCGTGCGGTCAGCCAACTCGCGGGCTAGTCGATCGGCTACCTCGCTCTTGATGTTGAGCGTCGTGGTGTAGATTTCTTCCCTCGTGTACTCCTTTCCTCATATCTCCGCGCCCGCCTGATCCTGCTGACACGTCGGCGGAAATACTTTATCTTTCAAACCAGTCAGGCTTTCCGTCTATGACGCGATGTACGTCGCCTTAGCCCAGGTACTTCAGGCACATTGATGACGCGCGACCGGCGCATGCGCACCGCAGTTTCCGCGCTGAACCTCCTCTGGGAGGCTACTCCCGGCTAACCGCGCCGATGTGCGCTTCGCCGTAGACCTAATGGGGCGCTCGTCGAACCCGACGAGGCATCGGGACGGTTCGCCCGATTAAAAATACATCGTGACCGTCACGACGTTGCTCGGGCTTCCGTCCTCGGCGGCTTTCGATGCGCGGGCGACCGAGAGCGGGAATGTCGTCGATCCGTTGCCGGGACTGACGAGGACGCCGGTTCCCGAGCGACGCTGCGAATGCGTTGCGCCGCTTCCGTCATCGATGGACATCGTGCAGGCGCTGCTGCACTGGGAGTTTATGGTCACCGTTTTCGGCGATCCCGCGCTATCAACTTGGGCGGATCGTGCGACGCTCATCGAAGCGCTGCTGGAGACCACGGTCAATGAGGCTTGGAGAAGCGCGTTGAGCTGACCGCAGGAACCGGCAGTCGGTAGGAGCACGATCGCTCCCGCAAGTGCTGCTTTGGTCAGCCAATTCTCGCCGCAGCGGGTCCAACGTCGCCGCGTCCATACGATCGCCTCGGCCAAACCTGCAGCCGAGGAATGCTCTGGCCCTCGCGTCGAGAACTCAGCAATGCCTGTCTTGTGCTCCATGACAAAGTTATCGGACGCTTTACTTTGTAAGGTTAGCGTTAGGCCGGCCGAGTTTTGCTAAAGCGGCGCCGGCGTGCGCGTCAGGCGCTGGTCAGCGGCAGACGGTGCGGCCGAAGTCCGGAAGCTGCGTGGTATCTTTCGGAATGACGAGTTCGAACGAGCACGTGGCGGTCGGCGATGTCGCGGTGAAGCGCTGCTTCCCAGCCGCGACCCCAGCCAGGTATGCTAGGCCATCGAGCTCGACGATCCACTGCTGCTTCCCATCGGCGGAGGCGATCTTCGTTCCGGTCGGCAGGATCGCGCCTTGGGCATCGGCGAGGATCAGGGAGACGCCGCCGGCGCTTTTGACGACGAAGCGCGCGATTGCCGGACTTAAGCCGTCGGGTGCGAGCTCGAGCGCGCTGCTGGCGAGATCGACCCCGATCGGCAGGTCCTGCGGCGCAAGCGTGATTTCGTTTGCCTGATACGGTTGAAGCTGGGGGAGAACGAGCCGGCCGTGCGCGTCGGTGCGGCCGACTTCCTGACCGTTGACGTAAACGAGGACGCCGGGATACCCGGGCAGCTCGACCACCCCAAAACCTTGTCCGATCGTCCGCGCCGTGCTCACCACGTGATCGACGAAGTCAACGCTGCCGGCGACGTCGGTGGCGACAAGCGTCGAGCTTCGATCGCGAAAGTATTGCTGCGACACCGTCGCGTTCGTGAGTTGCGCGGTCGCGTTGGCGATCACCGTCGTACCGGCAGCCAGCGTGTGTTGGGCTTGCAGCTCATAGGCGAAGCCGGTCGGGGTATTGGGCAGCGCTTCGTTATAAGACGCGAGCGGGCCTGACGCTCCATCGCCTCGTGCGGCGCTGACCGTGGCGTAGCCGCGGGCACCCAACTGCATGCTGTAGCTCGCCGTGACGATCGTCGTGGCGGGAGCCGGACCGGTGTGAAGGACGTCGATATTTAGGCGACCGCGCCACAGCGGACGGCCGTAGTTGAGGTCGGCGGTAAGCGACGAGATGCCGTCTGTCGTGATGGCGTGCGCGTAGGTCAACGAAACATTTGAGGCCTTCCCCGTCGCCACCGAAACATTTCCCACGAGCTCATCGCTCGTCGTCGCGCACGGCAGTTGACACACGTCGCTGCGGTAGAGCGGCGAGCTTTTTATGAGCTGAGCGCCTAGCCCGAACTGCTGGCCTTGATACGCATACGTATACGTTTGCTGAACACCTGGATCGAGACCGGCCCGCCCCGTGATCGTAGCGGCTATTTGACCGATTGCGGGGACGATATACGCAGCCGCAACCGAGCCCGCCTGCGCTTGCGCCGATCCTTCGATCCCGACGCCCAGCGTGAGAGCCTTGCTGACGCCGCGCCGGCCCTGCGCGGCAACGAAGGTTTCGCCGTACGCGTTCGAGCGGATGCCGTAGTCCTGGCGCTCGCTGCCGGCGTCGAACTCAAATTGGGAAATGCCCTGGCGCAGGAGTACCGGACTTTCGTAATAAGGGCTAACGACGGTTTGCACGTGTCCGCTCGCGTCACGCAACACCAGCGTGACGTTGCCGCTGCCGGGTGCGACCGGCATGTTTTGCAGCTCGAATGGCCCAGCGGGGATCTGCTGCTGCGAAACTTGGCGGCCGTCGACGATGATGTCGAGCGTGCCGGCGGTGGGCAACGCGCCGGAAAATACGGGCAGCGCGGTCGTCGTGAATGACGGCTCGAGGGTAAAGTCGGTCCCCCATTGCACGCCGCCAAACTGGCGCTGCAGCGGCAGGACCCCGCCGGCTTCGACGGTATCGCCGAACCGCAGCAGCGTGTGCTGGGGCAGATCGTCGAGTTCAAAGCTCGTATTGAGACGCACGAAGCCCGAACCGTTTCCGGGTTCGACGGCGCTTGCGCTGGCGATACCGCCGAACATGGTGTAGGCGCCGTTGAACGAGCCCGAAAAGCCGTCGCCCTGCGTTCCAAAATGATGCGCGATGTCGTAGTTGAGAAAGCCTCCGCTCTCGAGTGTCGTCCTCGTCGGCACCTGCGGCGCTTCCTTCTGGAAGTTCACGATGTTCAACTGGAACGCGTTTGGTGACGCGGTGAGCGCCAGCAGGCCACGATTCGCGTCGAAACTTGCTTTGAGGTCGTCGAGTGCGAAGTAGCGCTGGCCCTTGTACTCGATCGAGCGCCGGTTCTTTTGAATGAGGTTCCACGCCGTAACGTCATCCGCGTTCGCGTAATACACGCCCGCGTCGTCCCGCAGAACCAGCGTGTTCTCGTTCACGACCACGCCGTTGAGCGAGACGGAAACCAGCAGTTCCTCATAGTGCGACGCCGCGGGGCTAGGCGATGCCGCCGCGGGGCTAGGCGATGCCGCCGCGGGGCTGGGCGATGCCGCCGTCGCACCGAGCGCCGCGCTTTGCCCCACGAGCATCAACGACATGATTGCCAGCATCTCGAAGAGAACGCCAGAGGCGCGTAGCGGACGGTTGAAGTACGACACGGGCGGAGGCGGCCTCGAACCGGCGGTCAGACTTCGCGATGAACGACGATATCGACGGGAGCGCCTTCGCCCTGGTCTTGGTCGAGGGTAACTTTCGCGTCGATCGATGCGCCGGCGAATGGTCGTGCCGCAGCTAAGCTCAGCGTTGCCTTTGTGCCGGCTAGCACATACTGCGCCGCCGCATCGTCAACGAGGGTTCCGTGCGCGTCGGCTAATCGAATGTGTTCGATGTGCACGTGTGACGTGCCGCTGTTTTCGATCGTGAGCTTGATCTGATTGCGTCCGATGTCGCGATAGGTGCACGTGAGATTTGGTGCGCCGCCCTGTGGGCTTGCGATGAAGACCGGGATGCTGAAACTGACCCGCAAGCGAACATCCGAACTCAGCGCCTGGGAGTCGGTGGGTGCGGTACGCAGCAGGATGCGAAACGTTAACTCGTTTGCGACCGGCGCGGGAGTGCGCAAAGCGAAGCGCACGACCTGCTGGCCCTCGGAAATGAGCGTGAAGATCGGCGGCGAGACGAGCAGATCGGTCGTCGGCGTCAACTTGTCTTGTCCATCGGCCTGATTCCAGGCGAACGGCGTAATCTGAAACGTGTGCGTGACCGGATCGTGGTTCGCAATCGTGATCGTCGCGATGCGGTGTGCCACGTCGATCTGAACGCTGGTCGGGAGAATACCAATGCCGTCCGCCAAGGCGGAGCCCGTTGTAAGGAGCCCCGCGGTCGCGACGACGGCACTGGCGAGCGATGCCGCGAGGATGTGACTTGCCACGCTTGGCTTTTGTCCGTCTACGGACAGGCTTAAAAGGTGAGCGTCACGACGACCGTGTCGGTATAAACGCCGGCTACCGTGCTGGCCGGAACCGCGGCGGCAAGCTGGCCATAGATCGGGGTGTTCACGGGCTCCGTGAACGAGGCGGGTAGCGGTATCCCGCCCGCGGGAATTACCGTTGTCCGCCCGGCGTCGCTGAAGAGCCCATAGGCAAGCAGGGTGCTCCCGGTCGACTTCAGATTCCGTGTTGTCGAATAGTTCGAGCCGTTGCCGAAGGTGATCGTCGACGTTGTCAACGCCGTGCACGTCGTGGTGATGATGGCGGTCGCGCTTGGTCGCGCCAACGGCGCGACCGTTCCAAACGCAAGGGGGCTCGCGCTAATCGCCGAGCAACCGGCTGAGATCGTCGCGGAAGCTAGTAAATTCGTCGTTAGTGTTGTCGCTGAAGCGGGCACCGGCGCTTCGAGCGGCACACCGGCAAAAACGGCGATCGCGGCCAGGGTAAGAAGTTTTCTCAAGTGAAGTCCCTTTACGTTCATGTTGTCGATGGGAGCCGGGCCACCCACGCTGCACGGGGTGGCCCGGCTAAAACGCCCGCCACTTCGGGCGGGCGCTGAGACGTATCTAGAAGTGGGTCAGAAAGATACGGTCACAAGAACCGAATCCGAGTAAGATCCGCCTACCGCGGTTGCTGGAATACTGAGCGACGAAAAGACGATGAACGGCTCCGCACCCGCGTTGCCCGAACCCGCTTCGCCGTTGCCGACATTCATGCCGTCGCCCCACGGCATTGTGCGTGCACCGTCCTGAAAGAGTCCGTACGGCAGATAACCACCGGCGCCGGCGAGCCGGCGCACAGCGCCAAAGCCCGAGCCTATCGCGTTGCTGCCTTCGCCGAGCAACAGCACAAATTTGGTACCGACGCTGCAATTGACGGAGATCGCGGTGGCGGATTTGATGGTCACGGCGATCCCTCCGGGACTGATGCTCGATCCAAAGTTCAGCGGGGCGACACTCACGCTTGAGCACCGGCCCGCAAGCGCGTTAGCCGGTAACGAAAGAACTGCCACAAACGCGAAAGCAAAAGCACAACCTTCGACTGATCGGTATACCTTCACCAACCCGCCATTTTATCGATGAGCGACGCCTCGGACGAAGCGAACCGCCACTAAGGTGTTTACCGCAGGTTTCTGATATCTAACGCGCCGGAGTACCTATTTACCATCGTTTTACACACCCGCGCCGCGATTGCTTGCTACGAACGCGCCGGCCTGTCGGCAGTCTTCGCTTCGCGATCAATGCTCTGCCACGGGCAGGTTCGCGCTGAACTCCGCACGTTCCAGCCCAGCCCGAGTAGCTGCCGTAACCGGTGAGTATTCCAACCGTTGCAACGGTAACACTGATTCAACCTGCGGCAACTCCACCGCGTCGGCATTGTTGAACCGAGCACACTTTCCTTGCGAGCAAGCACATCGCAGTCAAGACAAAAACAGAAAATAGATAGCAGAGGCGCATGCAGAGTGTTCCGATCAATGTTAACACTCTGCCAGCACCGGGATAAGCGCATAGGATGCTCTCCGGTTACAATGAACTGGCGTATGATATTTCGCGTCCCCGATGTCCTAGCCCGGAGCACTCATCGAGAAAAACGCTGTCGTGTGATTGAAATGCGGTTGAACAGGCACTCGCCGCGCAGAGCGCGTGCGCGGCAAATGCCAGCAGCGTCCAGACCCGTGTTCGCCAAAGTTGCGCGCGAACTGCGCACGCTTGGTTCGCGATGAACGCGATCGGCACGGCGGTCGTCATGGATTGGTTGCCGTCGAGCTATTTTGGCTGGGGCGTATATGGTATCAATCTGATGCTGAACTGGTCGCGTCAGCAGCAGCAGCCGTTGCTCACCAAAATGCCGGTAAATGAATCCTTCGTCGATCTCAATCCCATCGAATGGGCCTTGATTCGGCCGTCGTTGGAGCAATCGCGGGAGTTACAGGCACGCCTAGAGTCCTTCCGCGGCAAAGACGTGTCCATCGATTTGCCGATGCTGCGGGCCCTCGGGAACGACTTTGCTACTTCCGGCTCGGGCGTCGATGACGTAAGAGTATCCGGTAGCCCGAACCTCGGATTGACGTTCTTCGAGTCCACCTTCTTCTCTGATAAGAGCCGCGAACGGGCCAAATCCTACCCCCTGATCATCGCCGGTTCGACGTGGAACCGGATGGTGCTCGACCAGGCCGGGATCGGCCCCACCGCGCTCGTTCTGCAGGGGGTCGACCAAACCGCGTTTCACCCCGCGCCGAAGGCGGGTTGGTTTGCCGGTCGATTCGCCGTCTTCTCAGGCGGTAAGCTCGAATACCGCAANNTGGCCCGACGTTGCGCGCAGCCTCAACGCGGATCCGAGCCTCACTCCGGTCTCGTTTCGGCCCAACGGAACGCTCGACGTTCCCGCTTGGGCGGCCGCGAACGGGATCGCGCCTGAACAACTTATCGATCTTGGCGCCCAACCAAATAGCGCGATGCCGCGGCTATATCGCGAGATGGATGTCGGCTTGTTCCCGAACCGGTGCGAAGGGGGCACGAACCTCGTGGCGATGGAGTGCATGGCCTGCGGCGTCCCGGTTATTCTCTCCCAAAATACCGGGCATCTCGATCTCGTCGCGCTCGATCGTTGTTTTCCCTTGGAGCAACAATCGGCGATCGACGGTCCCGACCATCTGGGCTGGGGCGAGAGCAATGTGGAGGAGATCATCGAGACGCTTGAGGCCGTGCGGCGAAACAAAGCCGGAAGCCTCGCCCGCGCGGCCTGCGGAGCGGCATTTATGAACGAAATGACCTGGGCGGACACCGCCCGACAGCTCGTGGAGACCATCGGGGCTTATCCCTAACGGTGACAACGCGGATAAATGGGTCGGCGCTGCCAGCTTTGAGCAGTAACAAACTGATAAAGTCCATCGCGAGCGCCACGAAACTCATTGCTCCGCAGCTAACGCACACTCAGCACGCCGTGCTAGCTCGTCCAGGAGTTGCTAGCGCAACGCTCGGCCTCCCGGCTTTGCTCAACGTTTATGTCGCTCTCGAGAGCCTTGTTCGTCGGGACATTCAGCGTAAATCTTTAGCGAATCTCGGCGGATCGGATCACGGCTTGCAGTTGCCCGCCCGATACTTCCATTGATCACATCTGTCTTTTGCACTCTAGGGACCAGTTAATAAATCATGAGACCCACCAAAGCGATGCCCCGCGACGGGCGCACCGCGTCGACTGCCGCGATTTCACTCCCTTTGCCTAAAGTTGCAAGGGGCTAGAACGCGTGGCCCTCGCCGACTGTCGCAGAATCGACCTCCCAAAAATCTTAGATCCCCGCGGGAATCTAACATTTGTCGAATCGAGCCGACAGATTCCGTTCGATATCAGCCGCGTTTATTATCTCTACGACGTCCCGGGTGGGAGCGAACGCGGCGGCCACGCCCATCGCGGCCTGCATCAGTTCGTTATCGCAATGTCCGGGAGCTTCGACATCGTCTTGGATGATGGAGGTTCTTCTGAGCGCTTCCATTTAAGCCGCTCGTTTTATGGATTGTACATTAGCCCCTATACATGGCGCTACCTCGATAACTTCTCTTCGGGTTCGGTCTGCCTGGTGCTTGCCTCAGCCAACTTCGACGAGGCCGACTACATTCGCGACTACGACGTCTTCCTGAAAGAAGTCCGCGCCAGAGAGCTCAGCGGCGCAATTCTGTGAACGTTGCCTTCCTCGATCTGCGGCGCCAGCATGCGGAGATATCAGCTGAGATGGACGTCGCTATCCGAACAGTACTCCATTCTGAGTCCCTCATCTTAGGCGAGCAAGTACGCACCTTTGAAAGCGAATTTGCGGCGTACTGTTCATCGTCGGAGTGCATTGGCGTCTCATCCGGGCTTGATGCCCTAATTTTGATCCTGCGCGGGCTTGGCATCGGGCCCGGCGATGAAGTGATCGTACCGGCCAACACGTTCATTGCGACGTGGCTTGCCGTTTCGACCGTCGGAGCAACTCCGGTACCGATCGAGCCCGATGACCGCACATTCAACCTCGATCCGACGGAGTTGGATTCGTTGATCACCGGCGCGACACGCGCCGTGATTGCCGTCCATCTCTATGGCCGGCCGGCGGAGATGGAAGCCATCAGCGAAGTTTGCCGCAAGCGCGGCATTAAATTGATCGAGGATGCCGCCCAAGCCCATGGAGCAGACTACCGAGGGCAACGCGTTGGCTCGCTCGCCGACGCAGCGGCATTCAGCTTTTATCCGGGCAAGAACCTCGGCGCCCTCGGCGATGCCGGCGCCGTGACGACCAACGACCGAGAACTGGCGCGCAGGATCCGACTTCTACGAAACTACGGCTCGGAAACCAAATACCTCCACGAGATTCAGGGTCAGAACGCGCGGCTCGATGAAATCCAGGCCGCCGTCCTGCGCGTGAAGCTGCGGCACCTCGACCGCTGGAACTCGCGCCGTCGCCGTGTTGCGCTACGCTACCTAGAGTGCCTCGACGACGAGATGTTCGGGCTACCGACAGTCGAAAGTCATGCGCAGTCCGTCTGGCACCTCTTCGTCGTCACGAGCGAGCAGCGTGACAGCCTCCAGGCAGGCATGTTGCGCGAAGGTATCTCGACGCTCATTCATTACCCAATACCGCCACACCGGCAGCGTGCTTATGACACACTGGACTCACGGGGACGAACCTTTCCCATCGCCGACAAAATGTCGCGCCAGGTACTGAGCATTCCCCTTTATCCCCAATTGCGCGATGATGAGATCGAACACATCATCGCCGTCATGAACCGTCTTGCAAGCGAGCAACGCAGCGGCTCACCCGAGCGCGCTAGCCGTCGTAGCGGTTTTTCGAGCAAACTTCGACTTAGGGTCGGCTAGCGCGCACGAACCTGCGGGCCAGTCCGTTTATGCGTGCCGGAGTTTCTTATGACGCACACTGTGCAGAGGCGTCTCGGAAACGATTACTTTGGTCGGCACCTTATACGCACTTAGCTTGCTCTGGCAGGCCGCGCGGATGCGTCGCTTGATCTCCTGAGACGACTCGGGAAGCGTTACGATGACCTTGGCTACGACGATCTGACCCAGCAACGGATTCTTTTCGCCATAGACCGCGACGTCGGCGATATTCTCTAAGGTCAAAATAATGTCTTCGATCTCGGTTGGGTACACCTTTTGCCCACCGACGTTAATGACATCGGTGATGCGTCCGAGAATACGGAAGAACTCGCCATCCACCTCGACCCGGTCTTGCGTGTTGAACCAGCCCTCCGCATCAAACGCCGAAGGGGCGTTGAGATAACCTTCCATCGCGTAGTCGGATTTGATCCACAGGATGTCGTCCACGACCTTCGTCGCGAATCCGTCGCCTCCGATGCGAACCCAAAGGCTACCGTCGTCGCGCGATTGCGAACGCAGAACTCCCACCTCGGAAAGTCCGTACGTCTGCTGAAGCTCGACGCCCCGAAAAGTCATCCTTAGCCGATCAAGCGTCGTCTGCGGCATGACTTCCGTGCCGTAAGTGATCCGGCGCAGCGAGCTCAGATCATGCTTCTCGTAGCCCCTTGACAGCAGCATGAGCGTAAGAAACGAGGGGGTCGCCGGAAGTAGCTCAACCCGATGCTTCGCGATCGCTTCGCAAATCGCCAAGACGGAACGGTCCGCTACGGTAACCACCGTTCCCAAACCCGAAGTGATCGCTAAGATCGTGTTCACGCCCCCGAAATGATCGAGCATGAGAAATGGGATAGCGATAACGCGGGCACGCTGCTTGCGGAACTTCTCCGAAACCCGCTCGAAATTGTGGAGGATCGCTTTGGGCTGCCCAGTCGAGCCCGACGAAAAAAGAATGAGGCCCGGTGCTCGGCTCATCCGGAAACGGGCTAAGAGCGGATTATCCGATGCGAGGTGGTTCTTCGTAAGCGTGACGTCGGCGCCCGTCCCGTTGAACCGGGCGAGCCAATCGCAACCCGATACGCCCAGGGTGGAGTCTTGCTCGACCGCCGACTCGCTCGTGAGCGGGATGACGATGTTGCCGTTTTGCGCCAGGGCAAAGATCAGGCAGAACACCTCGGGCGAATAATCGCCGAGCACCGCGACGCTTTCCCCCATGCCGATGCCCTGCTCAGAAAGCCGGGAGCGAAAGGCGTCGATTCGATCGAGAACGTCCCGATAGGTAACGTTCCGGTCATCGTGAATGAAGGCCACCCGGTCGGGGGCTGTAGCAAATCGATCGAGCAGCCACTGCATTCGTGCGTGTTCCACTAGGCGTCCTTGAGCAGGTCCTGGAGCACGAGTTTGATGAGCGCATACGACGTGATGTTGCCCGCCTCGTCGTCTGGAATCGAGACCTTGAATTCGTCCTCGATTGCCAGAATCAGGTGCAGATGCCTCAGAGAATCCCACGTCCCGATGGTATCCATGCTCGAATTCTGTTCGATTGCCGAGGGTGCTACGTTAAGGACCGCACTCATGACCTGTCGTAATGTCGCTTCGTTCAGCATGAGATGACCTCGATCCAAGAGGTTGGCGGACAACTAACGCGATCGATCGGCGCGCTGTAGCGCCGGACCGCGTCATCCGTTGCGGTGGGTGAGAGATCGTCGGAGATGCGGGGTGATAGACCGAATTTGTCCCAAAAACCAGCGACTTGTGCGTTTTTGGAAGACGGAGAAAAGCTCGCAACAAAACGCGTGCAGCCACGCGCCGCTGCGTCGCGCAGGATCATCGGCCAAATCGCGAATTCGATGCCGCGACCGATGACACGGCAACTCAATAGAAAGGCCTCGACCTCGGCAGTCTCGCCGGACCAGCGCAGTACGGCGACGCCGGTGATGCCGGAATTGCCGAACATGTCGCTCACCGCAAGGGAATACACCGTTACCTCAGCAGACTCGAGCAAAGCGAGCATGTCGCTATCGGTATACCGCCGAGTCGTCAGGTTGAACTGATTCGACTTACGTGTGAGCTCGCTGAGCCGCGAAGCGCTGTCGACCGCGTCGCGCGAAAGCTTCACCCGGAGATTTAAGGAAGCGAGATACTCATCGGTCGATGCAAAATGCTGCTTGTGCTCTTCTGCGGCAGCACGCAGACGATATTGTTCGGTTTTCGAGCGACTTTGTTCATCGAGACCGCCGGCCAAGAAGAGCTCCTTAATGCCCACGACCACCTGCGGATATTGCGAAAGCACGGCGGGTACTTGGATCGTACGTACGGTCGGCAATTCGGCGCGCACAGCGCCGCACTCGAATGCGGAGTCGTCCAAGAAGACAAGGCTCTCGACGCCGATATTGAGCTCCGCGGCGATCTCGCTCAGATTCGACGCCTTGTCTGCCCAGTTAACCTTCTTTAGAATGAAATCATCGTCACGCAAAACCGTATCGGGATGGCAAGCGAAGACTTCATCGGTGTCCGCAGGGTTATTCTTGCTGCACAGGCACAGCAACACTCCTCGGCGTTTGAGCGTTGCTAGCTCGTTCTGTACTTCCCAAAAGATATTGCCGGGATATTCGTGCGGGCTTAGCTTGATACCGTTCAGGAGGTCCTCGCCGATCGCGCCGCCCCAAAGCGTGTTATCGCAGTCGACGACGAGCGCTTTATAGAAGTAGCTAGCGAAGCCCCGTGACGCGACGACGATTCGACGGGCAAGCTCGTTAAGGAAAGCGGTTGAGTACGGGGCTCGATTTCGGAAGTAAAAGCGCATGTCGAAGGCTGCCGCATGGCCGACAGCGGTGACCACCTCACCTAGATCGATGATGCGGATGTTCGGAAAGCCATCCGCCGCTTCACGCAGCGCCCGATTGAGACGGGCAATCGACGCGTCCACGTCATCAGGAGCGCCTGGTTCCGCTGACTCCCGGATGCGATGAAAAGTCCCAACGAACACTGCCCTGAATGTGCCGGCTTGCGAAAAGATGAGACGATAACGGGCGGCGACCTCGGCCTCCTTGGAGGCAACCGCCTCCGGAGATAGGCGACCAATTTGCGCCTCGAACGACGGTATCAACGAGTCGAACAACGGCAATAGCAGAGTATACTCAACTCCGCATGCCCGAAATATTTCGATATCGCCGCTTGGATCGTCGAGGCCACCCAAATGAATGGTGAGGCGCAATCCATCGAGGGCGGCGTGCTTTCGCAGGAATACGCCGAGTAGATCGACCGTCGCATTCGACGAGAGACCTAGCGTAACTTCACGAGTGCAACTGCCGGCTTCTTCAAAGGCCTTGAGCGCCGACAGTATCTGACTAAGGCCGGCCGACGAATCGGCCAGGATCGACAAGGGCTCCCGCCCGGCAACCGTGGTCACGGCATCACCCCGCCGCCATTGACATGCAGTGTCTGTCCGGTAACGAAGGCACCATCGTCGGAAGCCAGATAGGCGACAGCCGAGGCGACGTCTTGGGGCGTCGCCAAGCGACGCAGCGGCGTCTGTCGCGCCGTGATCAGTTGCACTTTCTCGGGTATGTCACCAATGAGGACCGTGTCCGTCATACCCGGCGCCACGCAGTTCACAGTAATGCCGCTCGGACCGAACTCGGCGGCCAGGTAGCGCGAGAGCATCGTCAGTGCGGCCTTGGCAATGGCGTAGCCGGTCCAAGCGATCGATGGTGGGCCGTACGTCACCTGAGAGGCGATGCTGATAATGCGGCCGTGCTGCCGGGCCTGCATCGCCGGCAGGCACACCTGTGAAAGCTCCAAAGCGCCCTTCACTTGCACGTCGAGATGATGCTGAATGTCGCTCCACTGCGTCACCGGGAATGGTTTGGGGGCAATGCGAGGTGAGGCATTGTTCACCAACACGCTCACGCTCCCGAAGGCATCGATCGCGGCTCCGTAGAGCGCTTGCGCGCCGGCGTTTGATGAGACGTCAGCCTGTACGGCGATCGCGCGTGTGCCCCCGGCATTGATCTCCGAGACAATGTGCCGCGCAGATTCTTCATTTCGATGATAATTCACGATCACATCATGACCGTCTTTGGCAAGCCGTAGGCAGATCGCCTTGCCGATGCCGCCACCGCCGCCGGTAACGATGGCGACTCTCGGCGCCATCGTGGACGATGCTTTCTCACGTTCGGCCAGCTTGCGAATCATCAGCTTGACCTTGCCGGTTCCCGTGAGAACGACCTGGCGGTGCTGGTTCACGATGCGCGTCTCTAGCTCGAGCAAGCGATCCCGTTCGTGCTTCTTTAGCACCGTACACGACACCGTCAGCTCGTCGCCGAGCCGAACGGGCAAGAGAAACTCGAAGCTTTGCGAGATCCACAGAGCACCGGGCCCGGGTAGTTGCGTTCCAATCACCGTCGAAATGTAAGACGCGCCCAGCATGCCGTGAACGACAATGTCTTTAAATGCTGTGTCCTGTGCGAAAGCGAGATCGACATGGAGCGGATTGTCGTCGCCGGTCAACTCGACGAACCCACGAACATCCGCCTCTGTGATCGTCCGCAAAAGCGATCGAGAATCGCCAACTTCGATCGCATCGAAGTCACTGAACATCGGCTGACCCGCCACCCTTCAAACTCCACTTCCACACGTTAGCGGCAAAGTTGAAGCCCGCCCCGACGGCTGCGATCACAACGAGTTTGCCCGGTTCGAGCAGCCCCTTTGCGACGGCTTCACTCAGAGCGATGGCCGGCGAAGCCGATCCCGTGTTGCCGATCTCCTGAACGTTCGTATACGTGCGCGATAGATCGAAGCCTATCTTGCGAATGACGTAGTCGATCAGATTATAATTAGCTTGATGAAAGATGAAGAAATCGACATCCGACAAGTTTACGGACGCTTTGGCGCAAGCCCTCCGGATCACGGTCGGTAAGTGGGTTATTGCCTGTTTCCAAGTTGCAAGACCATTCATCTCCATGAGATCGATGGTGGGATCAAACTCTCGTCCGTGCGTCGGGAAGCTTGATCCACCGCCGCGCATCCGGACGGCCTCATAATTAGAACTATCCGTCAAAAATGCCGAGCCCAGGATACCGCTACCTGGGGCGATGCGGCTGAGCACTGCGGCACCAGCCCCATCGCTTAAATAGATCGCGGTGTTTACGTCGGTACGATCTATATAACGGGAACAGAACTCGACGCCGATCACCAGCGCGTGGCGGACCTCCGAATCGACTAGCATACGGTCTGACGCGACCGTCAGTCCCGTGACGAAGCCGCAGCAATTTGCTTGCAGATCGAAAATTTGCGCGTGCTGCGCCTTGATATTCTGCTGTACCTTCGCTGACACCGGGGGGTAGATGTAGTCACCCGAAAATGTGCAACCGATGACAAGATCGATCTGCTCAGCACTGACACCGGCCATCGCCAACGCCTCAGCAGCTGCTTCTGTCGCGTAGTCGGACGCCCTGTCATCCTTCGCCGCGATGTATCGACGCTTGATGCCCGTTTTTTCGATGATCCATTCCGGGGTGACGGAAAGCCCCCGACACAAGGTTTCATTATCCTCGAACGCGCTCGGTAGGTGATGGCCGACGCCGGTAATGGTGATGCCTGATCTGACGGACGTGCGCTAATCCTCCAAGCCGGTGATGGGCGGCAGCCGCAGAAACTCCACGAGCGCCTCGTTGCCGTCGCGGATCTCGCCGAATGTTCCAGCCGGACCGTGACCGGGATAGATAACCGCATCGAGCGGCAGCGTGTCCCACAACGCCAGAATACTCGAACGCAACGTGTCCGCGTCGCCACCCGGTAACTTGGATAGTCCGATGCCTCTTCGATACAGTGTGTCGCCGGTGAACACCGCGTTGCGAAATTCAATGACGCAGCCACCCGGCGTGTGTCCAGGAGCATGCCGGAAGCGTACCAATACGTCACCCACTGGGACGCTCGTATCGACGCCCTCGATCTCCGTTATTCGCGGCAAGCTGATTCGCCACGGAATCTTCAAGGCCATCAGCAGGAAGTTCGAGGACTTCAAGGTGCGCATGTCTGCGGTGTGCAGCAGAACCGGGCAACCATATTTTTCCTGGAAATACGCAGCCCCGCCGGCGTGGTCGAAATGGCCGTGCGTACACAAGACCGCTGCGGGCCGCAAGCCTCGCATCGTCAACTCAAGGTCGACCGCGGCTTCGTTGAGGCCGGGATCAACGATGAAGCAGCTACCAGTGACTGGATCCGTACAAATATAAGAATTAGATGGAAACACTCCGCCGGTCACGACTTGAATATCGTCATACGCCATAACGGGCAACGGTATGCTCATGCTTAGTTGACGCCGCCGAGATAGTTCGTTTGTGCCGTGATGTATGAACTGCGCTCCGATGCCAGGAAATCGATAACGTTCAGGATGTCATCCGCCACGGCGAAGCGAGGCAGTGGAAGGCGGTCGATGATCGCCTGAACCTTGTTCCGCGGTAACTGGTTGAGCATGTCGCTATCGATAGCGGTGATTGCAAGGGTATTACAGGTTACGTTGAAGGAGGCGAATTCACGCGCCATAACACCCGCCATGGTGCTCAGCCCGGCCTTGCAGGCGGCATAGACGGAATCCCCCATCGGCTCTAGGCTAACCGCCATCGAACCCATATTGATGATACGTCCCCACTTGCGTTTACGCATCAATTTTGCGGCTTCGCGCGAAACCATGAAGGGCCCAAGTAAATTAATATTCAGCATCGCCTGCGCGGCCTGCGCCGGCATGATCATCGCGTATTGAGATGTCAGGACTGCGGCGTTGTTAATTACTATGTCGACGCGACCAACCGCTTTGCGCAGATCGTCGAACACGGCCGCAATCTCCGAAGCATTGCCAAGATCGACTCGGTAGTGGTGATAGTGGGGATGATCGATGGTCGACTCGCCGCGAGCGAATCCCACCAAGTCCGCGCCACCGTTTAAAAAGTGCTCGCTTACCATGCGCCCAACGCCCCTGCGCGCGCCCGTGACTAGAGCGACCCTCCCTGAATACCGCGCCGGGTCGATCACGAACCGTTCTCCGCAAGTAGTTCAATAATAAACGCGGTTAAAGTTCGTACGTCGGTAAACGGCGACACTTCGCGGCTCATCGCTCGATCATCGGTCAAACTAATCGCTCGACCCACCTGGGCCGAGATATCCGTTTCGACATCGACGATGACAGACACCAGCGATAGCGAGTCGAGCGTTGCGTCGTCACCGAACAGCCGGGCATCGGCGTTCACGGCAATCCTATTGTCGGCGCCGATCTCCGCATTCACGTTGTCGAGCGCTTCTAGGATTATTCCTTGAATCGCTCGCTCCGTCAGCACGTCAGCGCCTCAGCTTTGGTAGGTGTTGTACTTGTTGCCGGACGGCACGATTCGATTAGCGCCTCCAAACGCGGCAACGTCAGTTGGCGATATTCCTCCACTAAGAGCCCCAAAAGAATTGCGTCTTGTAGCGTACCGTTATTAACAAGATAATGTTGCCGCATCCGACCCTC
>PLAE01000152.1 GCA_003134035.1 Candidatus Velthaea versatilis | reverse complement strand
GCCGGCTCGTCGACAGCATGTACGAACTCTCGCTCATGGATCTCAACGAGCACCTTGCCGGCGGTGATCGCTGCGACGTGCAGACGGCGCTCGAGCGCGCGTGCGATGCGATGTATCCGCTCGCCGCGCTGCGCGGCACGAGCGTTAAGGTGCTCGGCCGCGTAAAGTGCACGATCCCGCTGGCCGGCGAACGCGCCGTCATCGTGTTCAGCAACTTGCTCGAAAACGCAGTCAAGCACGGCCGTGCGGGCGGTCACATCGAGGTTCGGCTGGAGGTTGACGGCGCCCGGCTCGAGGCGTCGTTCGACGATGATGGTCCGGGTGTGCCCGCGGGCGACCGGCGGCGCATCTTCGAGCGCGGCGTGCGCGGCACCGCGGTTGCGGCTGCCGGCTCGGGACTGGCGATCGTCGATCGCGTCCTGCAGCGTATCGGCGGTGATGTGAGCGTAACGGATTCCCCACTCGGCGGTGCGCGCTTTTGCGCGCGCATCCCGCTGCCGCCGGTCTCCGATGCGCTCGCGGTTTCCGATGCGCTCGCGGTTTCCGACTCCCAGCGGGCGTATTCTGCCACAACACACAACGAAAACATAATCCGGTCAAGCTGAACCCAAATTTTCGCGCTACGCTGTCGCCATGTTGGATGGGCGGCTGTGAACGAGATCGGACCGAGCGCGAGTACCGCTGCCGGGGCGCAGCCATCGATCTATACGGATCGGCGCGCGCTTTCGGAAGCGTGGTATCGCGCGCTCTACGACGGTGCCGGAAAAGCGGGCGGCGCTTCCGCCGCGCGCGGCTCGGCGGCGAACGCACTGCGTGGCGCCACCGCTACGCCGCACGCCGAGCGTCGTGCGCCAGCCACGGCGTCGGGTTCGCAGCGCGCTTCGATCGAGCCGAAGCGCGAACGGCTGATGCGCTTTACGATCGCTTCGCCCGGTCGTTCGCTCGCGGCCCGTGCCGCCGCTGCGACCGCGCCGGCGCGGCCGATCTGCCGGAACGGCGCGTTCCGGCGCACGCTGTGCCGCACGACGCTCGCTGACGGCGGGGCCGTCGATTTCCTCATTCAGCAGCGCGGCGATGTGCTCAGACTCGTCGCGATCTACGATGGCCGCAGNNATTCAGATCGACGCGATTCAGAAAGGAAGCTCATGATCAACCCCGGTCCCGCGCGTGCGCTGGGCGAACTCGCTGCGCGCGCCCAGGAGATGCTCAGCGCCTACCAGCCTGGCTACGAAACGTCGTACAACGATCTGCGCAGCACGACGCTGGCGCGACCCCAACCTGCGGTCGATCCGCTCAACGTGTCCGGTCCCGAAGGCGCGTACTTTCTGGGGCTGGATCAAACGGGGAAATCGTTCTATTCGCGCGACGGCAGCTTTGCGCTCACGAGCGGCGCGTTGACCTTTCCCGACGGCTCCGCGGTGCTCGGCTATCCGGCAGGCGGAGCAGCGAACCCCGGGCCGCAGCCACTGCGCATCAATCCGGTCGATGCCGCGCTTGGCCGCGCTGACGATGCACACGTGGAAGCCGACGGCACCGTCGCCTATTCCCGCGCGGTCGTCGATCCGAAAACGGGCAAAGCCGCAAAAGAGCGGGTGGTCGCCGGGCGCATTGCGCTTGCGCGGTTCCCGGCCGGGACGCAAATGCAGCGACTGACGCCGACGCACGTCGCCGCGCCAGCGGGGATTGCGGCGAGCGTCGGCAAGCCGTCGGACGGCACGTTCGGCGCGCTGGCGACCCAGTCGCGCGATCTGGGCTCGATCGATTTCGAGGCTGGACTCGACCAGTTGCGCGAGGCGTTTCTGGCGCTCGACGCGATGAGCGCGAGCGGTCAGGCCGAAGCCAACGAATCCAAGGCCGCGCTGGATCTCATCAAGTGATCACGATGCTGCGCTTCCGCCCGGATCCCAGCGGCGTGATCGGCGACAAGCTGGTGCGCGAGGCGTGTTTCGAGCCGATTACCGACGTGCCGCTCTCGGCGGTCTGCATGGCGGCCAACCACGCCCGCGCGCAGCTTTCCCAACTGTTGGCGCGCGAGTTGACGCTCGACGTGTTCGCGCCGGTGCTGGTCAAGGACGGCACGCAGCGCGTGATTTTCGACAGCGGCCTCCTCTTCGGCACGCGCGGCACGACCTGCGACGCGTACGTGATTTTTCGTCGGCCCGATGCGCGGCGCATCGCCCACCGCGTGTTCGGCGAAGATGAAGGCGGCGCTGAAGATTCCCCGCTCTCGAGCCTTGAAGAGCGGGCGCTCGAGCGCATCGCGCACGAAGTGATCGCATTTTGCGCGCCGTTCTGCGGAACGGTCGGGCCAATCGCCCGGCTCGACCCCGAGCGCGATGCGGCGCGTTGCGTCACGTACTTCGAGTTGCGCATTGGCGCACCGTTCGACGCCGTGATCGGGGTTGGTCTCTCCAAGGATCCGAGTCCCTCGTTCGGCGGCACGATCGATCGGGCGGTGCTTTGCGATGTCGTGCTCGACGTGCGCGCACAATTCGGTGAAGCAATGCACAGCGCGCGCGACGTCGCCGGCTGGACGGTCGGGACGACCGTTCGGCTCGATACGAAAATCGGAGCCCCAACGACGCTCAAAGTGGGCGATATCGCAATCGCCGGCGGCGACTGCGGGATTCGCGCGGAGAGCCACGCGGTTGCGATCCGCACCACACCGTCGCAAGGAGTAGCCCCATGAACGTGCCCGATGGCTTCGGTAATTTCGATCTGCTGATGCGCGTCCCGCTGCATGTGACCGCGGAGCTGGGCGGTTGCAAAATGACGATCGAAGAAGTTCTGCGGCTGGGAACCGGATCGATTCTTGATCTCCACCGACCGGCCGGCGGTCCGATCGATCTGCTCGTCAACGATAAGGTCGTTGCGCGCGGCGACATCGTGGCCGTCGGCGAGAATTTCGGCGTGCGCATTACCGAACTCGTCACGCAGCGTTAGCGGTCGCGAGTCGAGTGCAAACCATTCCCGCGTTGTTCGCGCCGAGTGGCCACGCGGGGCTCCCGCTCGACGTGCTGGGCGGCCTCACGATCTTGGCGATCGCGCCGCTGCTGCTGGTGATGACGACGGCGTTCGTGCGCATCGTGGTGGTTCTGGGGCTGGTGCGCTCGGCGATCGGCGCGCAGGCGCTGCCGCCCAATATCGTGCTCATCGGGGTGTCCCTGGTGCTCACGTTCGTCGTCATGACGCCGACGCTCGAGCGCATCTCGCACGACTCGATCGAACCATACAGTCAGGGGCGCATCTCGCAGTCGCAACTGATCGCGCGCGGCATCGAACCGCTGCGCGCGTTCATGCTGCGCCAAACGCGTAAGAAGGATCTCGAAATGTTCGAGCACGTCGCGCACCGGCCCGAGGGCGACGCGTCAGCAGAACCGGTTACCGTGGTGATGCCGGCCTTCGTCGTCGGGGAATTGCGCAGCGCGTTCGCGATCGGCTTCGCCTTGTATTTACCGTTCGTCGCGATCGATCTGGCGGTCGCGTCGATCCTCATGGGGCTAGGAATGTTCATGCTCAGCCCGCCGGTGGTTTCGCTGCCGTGCAAGCTGCTGCTCTTCGTGATGGTCGACGGCTGGACGCTCGTGTGCGGCGGTATCGCCAGCAGCTTCCGTTAGACCGCGCTATTTTTTGCGCACCGGGTCGTTCTTGCACACACGCGGTTTGTAATAGGAGAAGAGGATGACGGGCATTCAGTGGCTGGCCAGCGCGATGCTGTCGGCCAAAGCCAAACTCGAGATCTCAACCGATAATCTAGCCAACGCGTCGACCGACGGGTTTCGCAGGCACGTCGCGACGACGTCGGCGAACGAGCACGGTCTCTCGACGGTCGGCACGGCTTCGGCGGAACAAGCCGCGGTGCGCTTTACCGGCCGCACGTTGGACCTGGCGATCGTCGGCAACGGGTCGTTCTCGGTCGCGCCTCGTCGTGATGCGCCGCTGCGGGTCGCGACGCGCTCGGGCCAGTTCATGTGCGATCGTGACGGCTATGTCGTCGATGCACAAGGGCGCACGCTCGTCGGCAAGCGTGGTTTCGTGCGCTTGACGCCCGACGCGGGGCCGGTCGAAGCGGACGGAGCGTGGCGCAGCGGCGGTCGTGTCGTCGCGCAACTCGAGCTGCCCAAAGGCTCTACGGTGCGCAGCGGCTTTCTCGAAAGCTCGAACGTCAATTCCATCGACGAGATGATCGGCGTCATCGACGCGCAGCGCGCGTTCGAGACGGCGCAAAAGACCCTGAGCGCGATCGATGAGGCGCGCTCGAAAGCGGCCAACGATCTGGGGAGGATCAAATGAACCGTGCGATACGATCTCCGACAATTTGGCCAACGCCGAAGTGCCCGGCTTCAAGGGCAGCGCGGCTACGTTCGCCGCGCTGACCGACGGTCGTACGGGCATGGGGACGACGTTCACCGGCAAGCATCTGCTCTTCGAACAAGGGAAGCTCATGAAGTCAGGCGGACCGTTCGATGCGGCGATCGACGGCGTCGGATTCTTCACGCTCAAACGCCCGGACGGCACGTTCGTGTACACGCGCGACGGCGAATTTCACCGCACGCCCGACGGCCAACTCCGCACGCGGACGGCTTTGCGCTCGTGGGCGTGAAGGTACCCGACTCGGCGCTTTCGGTTACGGCCGATCCCGACGGCATGACCTACGTGGATACGCCGACGGCGAAACGGCAGTTCGTCGGCCGTATCCGCTTGGCGACGTTTGCATCGCCGGAAAGCTTGCGCGTTGCGGGCTCGACGTTCTTCGAGGCGACGCCGGCGTCGGGGCGCCCGCAGTACGTCAATCCTGGGCGCGACGGCGGTCCCAAGATCGCCTTTGGGATGCTCGAACGTTCCAATGTCTCGGTCATCGAAGCGATGATGGAGATTTTGGCCGCCCAGCGCGCCTATGAGGCGAATGCCAAGGGGGTCACCGCCGCCGACGAGATGATGCGTGTTGCCAACAACATCCAGCGCAGCTAGCGCGGCCGCATCCGCTGCGCGCGATCTGGCGTCGCGCATCCCCCCGGCAAAAAGCGTTGCAGCGACGACGGCCGGCGCGCCGACGAATGCCGACCAAACGGCGGCGCAGTTCGAGGGACTGTTGTGGTCGAGCGTGCTGGCACCGCTTTCGCAGTCGCTCGGACCACTTGGCGATGTGCTCACAAACGCGCTGGGGACCAGCGCCGCGGCGGCGCAGCACGACGCGTTCTACGCCCGCTTACGCGCGCTCATCGAACTCTCGGACGCCGGCGCCCATCCGGCGAGCGATGATTCGAGGCCATGAACAAAAGTGAGCGCGACGCGACGATCGTTCGGCTGTATCCGATCGTCCGAACGATCGCCCGAACCGTCGCGAGTCGCGTGCCGTGCGCGGACCTCGACGAGCTCATCGGTGAAGGCGGGCTGGGCTTGATTCGCGCTGTTGATTCATACGATTCGCGACGCGGCTCCATCTCGCTCGAACGCTACGTTCGGCGGCAGGTGCTGCACGCGATGCTCAACGCGCTGCGGCGTGCGGATCGCGTGTCGGAAGGCTCGCGCCGCGTGTTGCGGGTGGCCGATCGCGACCGCTTCGCGACGGCCTTGCAGCGCGGCGGGCTGCCGTCGATGGTTGAAATGGAGCGGCGGCATCCCAAGTTGCGATTCGCTCGGGTCGCATCGTATCAGCAGGTTCCGCTTTCTTTCGACCAAGACCGCTCGCTCGAATCGCGCCTGGCGTTGAATTGGGAGCTGGATCCAGCGCACGTGTACAACGCGTTCGAGTCGCGGGCAACGCTGTACGAGGCGATCGCGAAGCTTCCGCCGCGTCATCGGCAAATCGTCTCGCTCTACTATTTCGCGGGCTATCGTTTGCAGGCGGTAGCGCGTGAGCTATCGGTGACCAAACAGCGGATCGCGCAATTGCGCGACGCGGCGCTCGAACGGGTTCGGGAAGATTTGGTGAGTGCATGAGTAAACGAACGGGGATCGTGCGGCGTCCTGCCGTGGGCTCCGCGACGGCGCAGGCCGCGGAGGCGGCGCAAACGCGGAACTTGGCCGATGGCGTGGTTGAACTCGAAGCGATCGGTGAGATCGCTCTGCCGCGCGATCATCCCAAGTGGCTTCGCGACCGGTTCGTGATTTCGAGTACGACCAGAGCGCTGTTGGATCGCCTCAAGCCGTTCACGATTCGGCTGCTCGGCTTCTGGGACCACCGTACGCACCGGCTAGAAATCGAAGGTGGCACGATCCAAATCGACGACAGCGGCGCGTATCGGTTGGTGTAATCGTCGGTATGCCAAGGTCGGTCGAGATGCTTGCGCGCAGGTTGGCGGGTCGCTCGGTCCTTAATAATCGCAAGCATATCAGCTGGTGGGCCGAAACCCGCTCGCGAGCTCACGATTGGCTTGACGGTTGATGCGACTGCGAAGCGGGTTCGGGTGTTCTCATCCGAAGCGAAGCGAAGCGCAGAGCCGAATCGCCGACGGCGCCGAGACCGAAACGATAATCCGTGCGGCGAAGCGCCTACGTTCCAACGGAGTAAACGATGGTATAGACGAGGCCGGCTGTGAACTGCGGGATGATGAAGCCCGGCGCGGCGGTTATCGAATTGCCGTGATTGGCCGCGTTGCAAACAAAACCGGGCTGTGTGTCTTGTCCATTCTCGATCTTCGCATTCGAGCCGCTTCCAACGAGCTGTGAACCCGCATAAACGGTGCAGTACACATAAGCGCCGTCCGGTATCCCGAGTTGATCGCCTAACGTCACCTGATAGTTCGTGCCCAAATAGTAGTACTGTCCAGCCGGTGGCGTTATCGTCTGCGGCGACACCGACAATTGAAGGTAGCCGATGATCGTACCCGACGCAGCCGCGTACGGCGCGGTTCCTCCTTCGTAGAATCTGGCCGCAACGACATCCGGCACCGACGGCGGAGTCGGGATGGACGAATTAACGATAAACGGATCCGTGATGTAGGTCGTGAACGAGCCGGATCCGGTGTATGCTGTGCCTGGCGTGCTGAAGACGAGGATATCATTGTCGGATATGTACGCCGTTGGCGAGAACCAACCGGCAGTGGTTGAGGCCACCAACACCGATGAAGGAACGGTGGTGGAAGGCACTGCCGTTGGGGTGGCTACCGGGGGTGAAGACGATCCACCACCGCCGCCGCCACCTCCACAAGCACTAGCCACGCTGCGGAACAAAAGGCTCCGACGCGCAATCCTTTGTTGCCGATCGCTCGCACGATGTGGACAGAAGTACGGAAACGACGGGGCATCACTACACCGCGCAATTTCAAATCTCCAGAAAGCAATAACCGCTAACGCAGCTATCGAAGAAAAGCGTTCGATAAGCGACGTCTTTCAATCCTCTTATCTGATTGCTTGGAAAGATCACATCGCGCTTTGGGCGGAGTATGGTCGGCATGTGCAGCGCGTTGCATCGGGCGGCTCCGCACGACCGGTATCCCGAGGGCTAGGCGCCCGCCACCCTATTCCAGGGCCTGGGGCTAGTTTTAATATTTGAAGCGGACTCATCTGGATTCCGATGCGTCCGACTAACTTGATCAACAATGGCATATAAATACGACGAACTAGAGGCATGGGGCCCGCTCAAAGCTGCTCCGTGACGGGTAATTGGTAACATATCGAACAATTTCGATGACATGGAGCTACGCATGCGGTCCGACTAACCCAGCCTCGAGGATGTTGGGCGTCAGCGGCATCGCGCCGAACATTTCGATGCACGAATCGTCGATCTTCCGGGGGCCAAATTCTGCGATCGGAAAGCTGCTTGGCTTTCTGTCGAGGAGTGCGTATCGTTCTTCAAGTCTTCGTGTCCAAAGGTGATGCTCAATCTGCCGGGCCGATCGACGCGGAAGACAGCGGTTGACCAGTGTGCCTCGACCTTTTTTTTGACGCGACCAAGTTCGTCTGTATGAAAGACGAATCCGCCGTCGAAGAAGGAGCTGATCCTCCCCGGAGATTCGATAACGGTTGCGATGCGACGGCTTGGCTCGTCGCCAGCTTGGGGACGATGTGTCCTCTTCAGTGCCTTTGTTGACACACGTCGACGTTCGGCACTAAGAGTGGGCATGCGTTTTCGTCTAGTAGCACCGTCACAGTTGGCCCCACTGCTCCTGACGACGACAATCTCAGGCATCAGAGTTGTCGCGCCGGACCGGAACTATAGTCCTTGAGTTTGCCGACGCCGACGGTGCCGAGGCTGGCATCGACGGCGACGTCGAGTCCGGGTACGAATTGCGCCCCGGCGACAACGGCCGCCGTGCCGACGAACGCGACCTGTGTTTTGGGATCGGACAGCGCGGTTTTGAGCGCGCCGCCCGTTTCTTTGGCCGCGCTCGCCATCCCGGCGTGAGCGGTCGTCGAGACCTTCTCCGCAAGCGTCATGTCGGCGACGGATTTCGCCCGCGCAGTGACACCGGGCTTCGCTGCTAGGTGCTCGGTGCTTGGGTTCGCGGCCGTGCCTGCGGTCGGAGCGAAGCGGGTGATCGCTGAGTAATAGTCTTCAATCCCGCTGGATGTCGAGCGGCTGACGGAATCGGGCGTCATGGGCTTGACGCGCTCGGCGATTTCTGCATCCGTTGCGGCTTTTACCGCCGCGTCGGTTGGCGTCAGTGACGCCGGTATGGCTCCCGTTAGGCTGGAAATAAAAAACGACATGGGCGCTTAAACCTCGCGACGTGCGGGTGCAGCGCTCTCGCCGAGTGCCCGATCCCGTGCATGGGTACACAAGTCTAGGCCAGACCGCAAAAATAGCGCTTTCGACCGCGAAAAGTGATCGCCATCAAACGATCATCCCGGCTGGGAAGCGGAGGCGGCGGCTTGCGTCCATCCGGAGAAATACCGACTCGCTTCTCCTTGCCAGAGGAATATGAAGTTGAGATGAGTCGTCGCCTCATAGCTGGATTGATCGCGGCGACGTTGCTTTGCGCGTCGGTCGGCGTAACCGCAAGCCGCGCGGCCGAAGCGCAAAGCACTCCTCAGCCTGATGCTTATACGGCCGACTTCGCCGAATATCTAAGTTTCGTCGGTGGTGCTCCACTCACGTCCGAGCAGCGCCGTCGCGTCGCCGATCAGACAGTCGCCGACCTGCGCTCGAACGCCGGGAACGTGCAGCGCATCGACCAAACCGTGCGCGATCTCTTGCCGAAGTTGAAAGCGGGAGACGAATCGACGATTGGCGATCGGCGCGAAACGTGGCGATACAAGATAACGCTGGTACCGGCTGACAATCTCGGACGCGTTGTGGTGGAAGAAAACGATCCCACGGTCGTGCTCGATCGAAAACACCAGCGCATCATAACGCAGCGCTCTCTTGAAGCCTTGCAACGGGCCTGCTCGTGGATAGCGGGGGTGCTAGGCGTCCGGGGGCCGGATCCGAATTTCGTCTCGACCGAGCGCGTGTTTTTCCACGATCACTATGACCGGCTGACGAACGATCAGCAGGAGAGCCTTGCGCACGTGGAGCGCGATCTGCCNNGTCAAAGCGGTCAAGCCGTACGTCCAGAACCAGGACCAACTGGCTCCGCTCACCGTCGTGATACTCGGCGGTACCGAATCAGCGGTTCAGAAAAAGATCATCGACGATTCGATCGTCCTCATGGGTCAGATGAACAATACGATGCTGTACCATTAAGCTGCAATCGCGAGCGCCCAGCAGGTCGCGAAAAAACCCGCGATGTCCGGACCAGATCGGACCCGAATGTTTCGTCCAATCGAGGAGCGATGAGATGGGCGCGCCCCCGGCTTTGCTTCGCACGCCCGAGCAACGCGGTAGCGTTGAGCCGAACCGCCGCACAGCCGGCTCAGATGCATACCGGTGGAGTCGTTTTAGGACGGGGCGCTGCAGCTGCGGAACAAAGGCACGCAATGGTTCGTGCGACGACTAGGCGACAATCTGGGCTGATGCGACTGTAATTAAAACGTGCGATTCTGCGCTCGCTTCGTACGAATCAGCGGATCGGCATAGGCGACTTTTTTTGGACCGAGCCGCTTATCCGCTTAGGAAACGGTCAATGAGCGCCAAGAGCGCCGCCCCCTGGGTCGAGATCATAGCCGGTACGCGTGTCACATTCCTCGACTCCCAATTCACGAATGGTCTCGCACAAAGCATTCCTTGCGGCTCGGACCTGTCCGAAATCTAACTTCACCTCATCGCTTGGGCTAAGCGCATGAAGTTGCGTGAGAAGACGCTGGGCGTCCGCGCGATCAATGCCGATGATGTGCTTGAAATCGGAAACTACAAAGCCGTCCAGTACGTCATTCTTATCAATACCCCTGATAAACGGGTTTTGGATTTCCATCAGCTTTGTGGCCTTGGACCTTATTTGGGCCCTTAGCTTCGAGCATGTCGTTGATCCGTCCGGACTCGTCCGGCAAGGACGGCCGTTCCGGCCTACGATCGCGATCTGTGATTCGAGATCGGAGAGCGCGGCTTTTTGAGCGTGCCGCCGGTCTCTTCGGCCGCGATGACCATCCCGGCGTGAGTGGTCGTCGAAACCTTCTCCGCAGGTTATGCCGGCAGGCCGACTTCGCCGGCGCCATAACACGTTTGGGTTCGGTGCGACGTGCTCGGAGCTTTGGCTCGGCCGTGCCCGTAGTTGTACCGCATTGGGTGATCGCGGAGTAACGGTCTTGAATCCCGCCCGATGTTCGAAGGGCAGATGAAAGCTAGCGTCATGGGCGAGACGCGCTCGTTCGACCGCCTCTACTACGCGGGCAGCTTTTGGGACGCGATGGCGACGGTGCATGGCAGATCTACTTAGCTGACCATAATCTGTGAGTCTNNTGCTTTCAGGTTTTCCCCCGTTAGACTTGTAGCAGCCGACATATCTATGGCCGATCGGATTGTACGAGTTCCGAATGTCTGCCCGAAACGCTGCTTGACTTTCTTCGGACGAATAGGACTCGTCATTGAGGTCCTCGCGACCGAAAGTAATCGTAAGCTTATCAGGTCGATCAACACGAAAAAGGATCGTAGACCAAGAATCGTTGTGGGAACGGCTCACCCTCCAGGATTCCCAGGTAAGCTTCTCGGCTTCGTACGGCACCTCAAAAAAGATGACTTCGTCGGTTTCCGATCGTTCCCAGTACCCGCCAAAGCTCCACGAAGCCTCTTCGCACTCACCGCGAATCCACAAACGCGTCCAATCGGCAGGCGCTACGCCTACAGTGAGGGACACGGCTTTCGAGTAGAGATGTGACAGCGTTTCAAACATGCTCACGGAGTGGACGCCTTATTTAGGAAAGCCTTAGGTTTGGCAGGACTGCAGACTTGAGCAGTTCGGGAGTCAGGGAGGTAGCGCCGGACATATCAATGAACGAATCGTCGATCATTCGGTTGCCGAACATCTTGTCGCGAAACGCCTGCTGACGGTCTGCCGAAGAGGTGGTTTCGTCCAAATCTTCATGACCAAAGGCGACGCTCAGCTTGGCTGGGCGGTCGGCGCGAAAAATTGCAGTCGACCAGATGTCGTTATGGGCGCGACTAATCTTCCATGCTTTCCACACAAGCGGTGCTGCTTCGTCAGGTATTGAAAAGAAACTTACAGCCTCGGTATTGTCGCGTTCCCAGTATCCGCCGATTGACCAGAAGCTGGACTGGCACTCTGTTTGTAACCGCCGCCCAACAATTGCGGTGCGCTTTCGCCGATCTTACAAGCATGTCCGGATCTCGGCAAAGCGTCCAGCGCCGCCCAATGATGAGCACCGAACGTTTTGCAGCCACTATCATCGAACGCGCCGAGGCGGAGGGCCGATCCGACCTGTGCCCCCAACATCACCAACCCTAACGTAAGCGCCGCACCTTGAGCCCGCGGGCGGGTTAGCGCAGGCAGAGGGGGATGGGTGCGCTAATCGTTCCTCTGGTCGCGCGTAAACGAGGTGTTCCGGGTGCACGAATTCCCGATCAATAGAAGACCGCCGGCGCGAACCCGGCAACGGCGAGCGTCATGATCGTCGGCGCGAGCATGGGCTGAAAACTCGCCAGCACCATGCGCGTCGGCGAAGCACCCCGCCGCCCCGGCGCCGGTCCCGTCGTCGCCGCCAGCGCGATCGGCTGTACGCTCACACGGTCGCCGCGAGCGTAGTCCACGCCGCCGGCGTTCTCGATCAGCGAGCGGATCATCGGAATTTGTCCGGCGAGTGCCCGATCGAGGAAGACGGCGATCGACACGCGCTGCGGACGACCGGCGGCGCTGCCCTTTTCGGTGACCACCAAATCGCTGCCGCGATCGCTCGACAATTCGGTTTTGACGTACCGTTTTTTGTCGCTCGAATACCGCTCGTCGATGGTCTGTCCGGCGATGGCCCGATCGGCCAGCGGCGCGCGCTTCGTTTCACGCTGCACGTTGGTGCTGCCATCGACGTCGATGTGGGCGCGAACGATCGCGCGACCGCTGCCCAGGGCTTCGTCGAGCGCGGACTGGATCGAGTTTTGCAAATCTTGCGCCTCGCCCTCGCCGGTCCAAGCGCTGCCGCTGAGCGCGACGCCGCGGTCGTCGACGACCGCGACGTGCGCCGGATCGAGACCCGGGACGGCCGCCGCGACGAACGCTTTGATCCCGCCGACGGTATCGGGGCGAGCTGGGCGCCCGGGTCGCGCACGACTTGCACGCTCGCCGACGCCGCGTGCGACGCTTCATCAGCAAAGTAACCCGGAGTTGCGGGCGCGATGATCACGCGGGCATCTTTGATCCCCGCGATGTCCCTCAGTCCCAACGCCAAGTCGCCGGCCAGACCATCACGGGTTTGCGCTTCGAGCACGGCCTGCGGCGTGAGCGCGCCGACCTTGGCCAGCGTTTCACTCGAACCCGCGATGTGCAGGCGCGGGACGCCGGCGAGGGAGAGCCGCAGCAGCGTTTCGTTCTTGCGCGCGGTCGCGACGCCGACGTTGTCTGCCGTCGCGGTAAACGGCACGTTCCACGCCGCCAGATGCGCCTCGACGTCGGCAAGCTGTTCGGAGAGCAGCGGACGCGCGAAGAGCGCGGTCTGTCCCTCGCGACCCGCGCCGAGCGCGGCGACAAACGCGATGACGACCGCCGCGATGATGACTGCGGCGATCTGGATCGGGCGTGACAGATTGTTCCAGCGGCGCAGGGCCGGCAATTCCAAGAAGGCCAACATCTTGACGCGGCGACTAGAGCTGCATTTGGGTGAGCGAATTAAGTGACTGCGTCACGCGCGAGGACGCCGCTGTCGCAATCGAAACGATCACGTCGGCCTTGGCGCGCTCGAAGACCATCTCTTGCAGACCGCCGGTGCCGTCGACGAACGATCGTTCGGCGCCCTGCGCGCGCTCGAGTTGCTGCGTGCCGGCCCGCAGCGCGTCGACGAGGCTGCCGAAGCCGAACGTCGAGGCGTCCGCGTTCGCCGCTGCGTCCAGCGGCGCGTCGGGGACGAGGGCCGCGGCAGCGGGACCGGCCGGCGTTGGGTCGAGTGGTGTGATGGTCATAGCCGCCCCATGTCGATCGTGCGTTCGGAAAGCCGTTTGCCGATATCGAAAATCGATGCGTTTGCTTCGTATGCGCGCTGCGAATCCAAGACGTTGATCATCTCGGTGATCGCATCGATCGGCGCCGCGCTCGCGTGCGCTCCGGTGACGGCCACGACAGCGCCGGAACCGGCGTTCGATTCATCGCCGTTGCCGGCCATGGCGCTCTCTACCGCAGCGATGTCCGGCAACTCGCCCGCATCGCCCGGCGCGTCGGACGAGGCGGCCAGCACGGTCGAAAAATTCGGCACCAAACCGTGCGCCGGATGCCGCGGATCGCCGGCCTGCGCAAGCGCGACATTGCGGGCGAGGATGTCCATCGCCGCGCGCTGCGCCTGCATGCCGCTCGAGGCCGCGCCAAGGATGTCGAAGTCCGTCATTTGCCACCGTTCAGGCTGGCGGTTTTGAGTTCTTCGAGCCGCGCGTGCGCGGCCGACAGCAGCGCCTCGGTGAAAAGTTCGGTGCGCGCCGCTCGAGCCATCGGCGCCTCGAAATCGTTCTGCCCGGCTGCGCCGGTCATCGATCGCGCGGTGCCGGCTGCGGCATCGCTCAAGCCCGCTCGAGCCGCGGCGGCGGCCGCCTCCAGATCTCCGGTCAGGTTCATCATGGCCCACAGCGTACGGCTCAATTGTGAGCCGATCGTGCGACGACTATGGTGAAATTGTGTTGCGCCGCGCGTTGGCGTCGTCGGTTTCGGCCGCTTCGCGCCGTTCCCGTTCTAGCAGGTAAGTCGCATGTATGCGATCGCGCAGTGTCTGCAGCCGACGGCGTTCAGCGCGCGCGGTCTCGAACGCCATGCGCGCGGCCGCTTCGTTCTGCCCGGCAGCGTCCGCCAAAAGCGCTTGACGTCGCAGGGCGGCGCGCACCAGCTCGATCTCGAGCAGCGTGGCGCGAACGTCGCCCGCCGGCAGGGGCGAAACGCGGTCGCGCAACCGCGCGGCGTAACGGCTAAAGTCCGCTTGCAGCGCTGCGAGGGCCACCGCTGCCTGAGACGCTGCTGCCCGTGCGTCGAGGAGTGCCCGCCGTGCTGCGTCTTCCGCGGCGACATGGCGATCGAGTAGCGGCTGCAGCGGAAAAGAAAATACGGCCATCGGCGTGGCCGCGTTTTAGTCGGGCGCGCCCGACATTCCCCCGGCGCCGTTTGCCGACGATCGATCAGATCTCGAAGCAGACGTTCGTTGCCGTACAGTCACGGCAAGCTGAACCAAGCCCAGATGATCTCGAACGGGGTCGTGCCGCTGCGCGAGTTCATGCTGCGCCAAACCCACCGCAAGGATCTCGAACTCTTCGAACACATCGCGCACGAGCCGATAAACGCGCCGGTCGCTGCGATTCCGCTCTCGGTGGTCATGCCGGCCTTCGTGGTCGGTGAATTGCGCAACGCCTTCGCGCCGTCAGCGGGAAGGTCATCGCGTACATCGGGGTGCCGCACGGCACGACCGTGCGCAGCGGATTCCTCGAAAGCTCGAACGTGAACGCAATTGGCGAGATGCGCTGAACGAGAGCGGCGTCGTTATCGGCTGCTTTCAGTGGCCCAAAGGCTGATGCGGCAGCCAAAAGCGTTGCGGAGAGAAGTCCGGCCATGCGGGGAAGTCTCATTCGGCTGCACTTTTACAGCAAGTGACGTTGGTGAGGTTTCTTGGACCCGGTGCCGTGTGCGGTCGTAAATCTCGTCGCCGGTTCGTCGCCGCTTTTCATTTCGGCGAGCGATCGCGCACGCTTTGGTCGCACCCTCGCCCTCTCAAGCACCCTTCGCTCCCTCGCTCGCTCCCTACCTACCTCGCTCGCTCGAATGTGCTCGTTCAGGTGAAAGCCGCGCCCGCTGCGAATCCTCGTATGTGCAGGAAAACCGGTTAGAGCGGACGTTGGCGCAGTTGCCCGACGTGCCGGGCGTCTACATGATGATCGGCGAGGACAGCCGCATTCTCTATATCGGGAAGGCGGTGTCGCTGCGCAGTCGCGTGCGTTCCTACTTCCAGGATTCGGCGGCGCACCCGCTGCGCACGCGCTCGATGGTCGAACGCGTCGTCGACGTTCGCACGATCGTCGTTTCGAACGAGATCGAGTCGCTCATTCTCGAAGCGAATCTGATCAAACGTCACCAGCCGCCGTTCAACGTGCGGCTGCGCGACGACAAACGCTTTCCGTATCTCAAAGTCACGGCCGAGCCGTTTCCGCGCGTGATCTTCACGCGCACGCTCAAAGACGACGGCGCGCGCTACTTTGGCCCATACACCAATGCCCACGGGTTGCGCGAGCTCATCGATTTGATTCGCATCGTCTTTCCGCTGCGCACCTGCCGCGAACCCATCGACGGCAAGCGCCGCCGGCCATGCCTGCAGTATCACATCAAACGCTGCTTGGCGCCGTGCGTGGGCTATCAAGCCGAAGACGACTACGACCGGCTCGTCGACGAAGTCGTGCTGTTTCTCGAAGGCCGGCAAGACGCGCTGCTCGCGCGCCTGCAAAACGATATGTGCGCCGCCGCCGAGCACTTCAACTTCGAGGCGGCGGCGCACCTGCGCGACCGGATCATCGCGGTACGCCGGGTGACCGAAACGCAGAAAGTCGTGTGGCGCTCGCGCATCGACATGGACCTCATCGCGGTTGCCCGCGCGCAGGGTCAAGCCTGCATGCAAGTGTTCATGGTGCGCGGCGGCAAACTCTTGGGTCAGGAGCATTTCATTCTCGACGGCACCGGCGACGTGGCGGCGGCCGAACTCTTCTCGGAATTTCTCAAGCAGTTCTACACGGCGCGCAGCGGTAACACCCCAAGCGGCAGCGAGATCGACTCCGAATGTCTGGGCAGCCCGCTCGCGCTGCGCGCGGCGCGCGAACAAGAGTCGCCGGTCGCGTTGAGCGAACGAACGCGGCGGCGCCGGGCCGCTGCCGGCGCCGCCGCGATCCCCAAGGAGATCTCGATCGAAGCGCTGCCCGCCGACGGCAGCGTGATCGAAGCGTGGCTGACGGAACTCAAAGGTCAGCGCGTGCGGATCCTGCGGCCGCAGCGCGGCGGGCGTGCGGATTATATGCGCCTGGTACAGAAGAATGCCGACCAGAATCTCAAGGCATTTTTGATGCATCAGGAAGCGACGGAAAGTGCGTCGGCCAACGCGCTCACGGAATTGGCGGCCGCGCTCGATCTGCCCGGTCCGCCGCATCGCATCGAGTGCTACGACATCTCGAACATCCAGGGCACCAACTCGGTCAGCTCGATGGTCGTGTTCGTCGAGGGGCGCTCGAAAAAGAGCGATTACCGCCACTTCAAGATCCAGTACGATCGGGGCCCGAACGACTTCGCCATGATGCAGGAGACGCTGCGCCGCCGGCTGCGTTATCTGCGCAACGACGCGGACCGTCCGCCGGTCGGCGACGGCGATGCCGCGGCCGCTGCGATGGAAGCGCAGGCGGCGCGCAAAGAGCGCTTTCACCAGAAGCCCGACTTGCTTTTGATCGACGGCGGAAAAGGCCAGCTCAACGCGGTCGTCGAGGTACTCCACGAGATGGACATGTGGGGCATCCCGGTGGCCGGACTGGCCAAGGAAAACGAGTGGCTCTACGTGCCGGGCAACCCCGATCCCATCGTGCTGCCGCCGAATTCCGCCGGCTTGCACTTGGTGATGCGCGTGCGCGATGAGGCCCATCGCTTCGCGATCACGTACCATCGGCAGCGGCGCGCCAAGGCGATGACGAAATCCGCGCTCGACACGCTCGACGGCGTCGGTGCCGTGCGCAAAAAGCGGCTGCTGACGGCGTTCGGCTCGGTCAGCGCGATTCGGCGCGCGACCGTCGACGAGATCGCTGCGGTCAAAGGCGTATCACCGGCGCTGGCATCGCAAATCAAGACCGCGCTTAACGCTTGATTTCGTCGACGGGGGCGGGCGAACAGGCACCGCAGCGCGCCAAATTTCTCAGGGGACCAACCCCGACGAGCGAGAATGGGCCCGCTGTCATGGGCTTTTTGATTCGACTCGTCGTGAACGCCATCGCGCTCTTACTGATCGAATATTTGGTCCCGGGCGTGCATGTATCGGGCTTTGGCGCTGCGCTGATCGCGGCGCTGGCGTTGGGCATCGTCAACGCGGTGCTCAAGCCGATTCTCTTCATCTTGAGCTTGCCACTCGAAGTCCTGACGCTCGGACTCTTCACGCTCGTCATCAATGCCGCGCTGTTCTATCTCGTGGCGAAGCTGGGCCTCGGCTTGACGGTCGATAACTTCGGCGCCGCTTTCATCGGTGCGCTCGCGCTCAGCATCGTTTCGTTCTTGCTCTCGGCGGTCGTGGGCGCGACGGGCTCCTCGAAGCACTAGCTGGATTCGGCTGCGCCGAATCCTTGGCGTTCGAGCTTCGCCCGAGCCGCGGTCGC